>NZ_CP009435.1:3049809-3354790 GCF_000960995.1 Burkholderia glumae LMG 2196 = ATCC 33617
CTCATCACCAAAAAGGAACTGCCAAACGCAATCTGGAATAACAACGGGAAATTCAGCCCCGAGTCTATTCGCACTTTATTACCAGGTCAACATCGCACCCGGCGAAAATTGCGCTTTTTCAGCGCCTCGTTTAAAACACCGGATACCGCCGTGCTGCGTCGCTGTCCGATCAACTCCACGAGAGCGACACACAAAGAGCGTCTGGCGCATTGCATACGAACCGGTAAGCCTCCTCGATTCGCTCCACGGCAAATTCGCGATTGATGACCGGCGCTACATCGAGCCGCCCCGACGCTATCATTCGCAACGCAGTATCGGCATCCCAATACTGCGCCCATCTGTTTTCCAGCGGATTGGCTGCGGGACGCGTGGGCTGGTGCGCGCCGATTACGGTGATCGCCTTGCGATGAAGCAGCGTGTAAAAATCAACTTCGTTCACGCTTCCCCGACTGCTGCCCAGAAGCAACAGCGTTGCGCCTGTCGGGCAACAGGTCAATGCCGTCAGTACATTATCAGGCCGGCCCGTCGCTTCGATGACGACTGTTTTCGCGGCATAGGAGTAATTAGCGCGCTGTTGCCGGAATGCATCGATGCTTGCATAGACCTCATCGAAGCCCAGGCTGACGGCATGCTTCCGCCGTGCGTCCGTAGCGGATATACCAACAATCGGCAACCCACCGGACAGACGGGCGAATTGGCCCGCCAGCAGACCGATCGGCCCAAGCCCCGCCACAATGACTTGGTCACCAGGCTTGATTTGTGCGCGCGTCACGCCGTAGAGTGCCACCGCGGCAATGATGAACGTCGCCAGCGCGGCCGGCGGCAGCGAGGGATGCCGCCCGGGCAGGCGCCACGCTAGGCCGCTGGGCTCGACAGAATCGAATAGTGCGCCGTGCCCATGCTGCCGCGGATGGTCGAGCGGTGGCCGGACGAGCACGTGGCTTTGGTGCGCGCACATCGTTCCAAGCAGATCCCCGATCTGTACGTTGGACACTGCTTTCCCGATGCCGACCACACGCCCTACGTTCGAGTAGCCCGGATAATAGGGAAACCCTAACTGCCGCGTCGCGGTATTCGGCTCGGCGAGCAGGAATGCGCGCTCCGTGCCCGGACTGATGACGCTCGCCTTCGTTTCGACGATGACCTCATCGTGCGCCGGGGCCGGCAACTCGAATGTCTCGAGCGCGACCCGCCCGGGCGCAGAGAATACCACTCGCCTTGCTTGCATTCAATCCTCCGTACCACGTCAACGGTTTATCCCACGCAGGCGGCGGTGGAGTTCGCCTTTATTCCGGTGAATCTGCGTCAGCACCAGCCGGCCAACCGGGCGGCATCGCGCCAAGTCCGACCAGCCGAGCCCAACGCAGTGTGAAAACGTGCCATTCCGCTTCTTCCAGGTTATCGAACGTGTATTCCGTCGGCTCCGGCGGCTGTCGGGCGCCGGGCCGCATTGTTGCAAGTCGCCAGCACATGCCAGGCCGCTCGATCAGCAAGACATGAAATGCCTCGTTCGTCGGGCGCCTCATGAAATTCAACAAATATTGCAGATCTGCGCTGTGGCGGCCGTACGGTTGCCTGCGAAATTCGGCTGCCAGATCAAGACGAGTGGGATCGAACACAAACATAGGTTCACCATCTTCTCCGTTGCATTCAAACGGTCGGTCCGCCACGACTATCGAGCGGGGTCCATCGGCGAGCGAACACCGTACTCGAGCCAATGGCGGAGTTCGCAGCTCGGGAATGGCTGGGTGGGCTGCGCCTTCTTCAACGGCACGAGCCGTGCCCTGATGACGATGTCGTCCAATGGATCGATATCGACACCGAACTCGCTCAGCGTCAGCTTGAGTGGCGACCAAGCGTCCGATTCCCCTCGGCCGACTTGCTCGAGGCGCGCTATGACATGCGCCCACCGCGCTTCCGTGCCCGATAGACGAAGGCTCACCCGTTCGCGCACGCGCTTAAGTGCCGATTCGAAATCGAGGTCTGCGCGAGGTGCTGCGCCAGCCAATAGCCGATCGCACAGCGCCCGTGCGGCGGCCCCACTGCCGGCTAACGCATCCACCAGACAACGATGGCGCTCCGCTTGGTCGAACAGGAGCCCCAGTTCGCGCACGACGTCGGCCGGTTCGTCACCTGTATGAACATAGTTCAGCAATGCCGACTGGGGTGGCCCCAACGCCGAGCGCAGTTTTCCCGGTGCGCGCAGTTCGGGTACGGGTTCCCCCTTGAAATCGGTCAACCTAAGGGCGGTCGGGACGCGCTCGTCGGGATGTTCAGCTTCGACGAGGAGATAGAGGGAAGGCGCCTCGGACAGCAAGCGCGCCAGCAGCGCGATGCGTTCGTCGGAATATCTTCCGAGCGAATACCGCCAGAACTCCCGGACCAAGGGCTGTGCGAATGTCACTTCACGCCCCACCCGCACTTGAAATCCGGCTTGCGCCAAGGCGTCCATGCCGATTCGGGTGTTGCCCCTGAGTAGGCTGTCGGCTTTGAACAGCACCGATCCGATATTCCAAAGGCGCGAAAGCACGAGCATGCCGTCCCGCTCCATTGCCTCGATCGTTCTCCAGCCTGCACAAAACGCTTCGTCAGCGGCGTAAAAGGCCAGCTTCTCCGGAAAACAGGACAGCCACCGGGGCAGTGCCTCGGGCTCCAGAGGATTGTGCGCCGGCGCATATCGGTCGGGGAGAGACATAACAGCGCGCGCAGCCGGGTCAAGATTCATAGAGCGCCTCCTCCGGCCAGCGATTGTGCATCGGCGCGTTCAGCGCCGAGACGATCCTCCAGCCACTGTGCAAATTCTTCCACCGTGTCATGTTCGAACATCGCGCGTAGCGGAACCCGAATACCCCATTGCTCGGCAATGCGCGCCACGGCCTTCATCGCTGACAGCGAATCACCTCCCAGGTCGAAGAAGCCAGCGCGAATGCCGAGGCCATCGATTTTCAGCGCCTCCTGCCAAATATCGAGTAAGCGCATCTGGTTCGCCGTGGCGGGCGCGACGTGCTTAATGCCGGGGCGAGGAGTTCGCGTCGGCAACGCCGCGTAATCGAGTTTGCCGCTGGCCGTTCGGGGCAATTCCCGAAGCACTACGATCGCTGTCTGCAGGCCGGCCTCCGGGATACGTCGTGCAAGATGCCGACGAAGCGCGTCGACGTCGATCGTTTCTTCGTGCTTGCCGACCACATAGACATTCAGCTGCAGGCTTCCCGTCGGCGTAGGCCGAGCAACGACCGCCGCCTCGCGAACGAATGGATGTTCGCCGACGATGGCTTCGATCTCACCAAGCTCAATGCGTTGCCCGCGAAGTTTCACCTGACGATCCACGCGCCCCATGTATTCCAGGTTGCCACCTTCTCCCCACCTTGCCAGATCACCCGTGCGGTACAGTCGCAGGCCCGGAACGAAGGGTGACGGCAAGAACGCCGCCGCTGTCAGTTCCGGCTGACCGAGATAGCCTGCGGCCAGGCCGTCTCCGCCCACATACAACTCTCCCCATGTGCCGGCGGGCACCGGGTGCATTGTTGCGTCGAGTACGTAGACGGCAACGTTGCGCAGCGGTTTGCCGATCAACGAGGGCGCTGCTTGGCTTGCCGAAAAACAGTGAAACGTCGCATCTGCGGCAACTTCGGACGAACCATAAATATTGACGAACGTGCATTTCGGCAGTATCCGGTGCAGCGCGCGGCCAAGTTCGTCCGGCAAGAGTTCGCCACTCAAAGCCCAATAGCGCAACTTTAACGTAGGCGCTTGCCGGACGATCTCGGGCAGTAGTGCTTCCGCGAGCGAAGGCACACAGACGAGGTGGGTTACCTGCCGATGGACGAGAAACTCGACGAATCCCGCGATACTCGATCGAACGTCGTCGGGCATCACCGCAAGCAATCCGCCGTTGACGACGGGACCGAGTATCTCCAACACGCTGTCGACGAACGAGACGGACGTCTTCTGGCAAATGATGCTTCCAGGGCCGCACGGTGCGACTTCCTGCTGTGCATCGATTCGATTAAGCAATCCGCGGTGTGTCGCCATCACCCCCTTCGGAATACCGGTGGAACCCGACGTATAGATAATGTAAGCGATGTCTTCGATCGATCGAGGCGCGTCAGGCGGTATGCTGGACATCAGGGGATCGATGGGCGGCAACGGCGCATTCACGTCGAGAACGCGATGAGACCCGGAGGGAAGGTCGCCGAGCGTATCGGCGTGAGCCACTACCCACGACGCGCCGGCGTCGCGAAGAATATGCTGAACACGCGCCTGCGGCAGAACCGGGTCAATTGGTAACGCAACGGCGCCCGCCTTCAGGGTGGCTAGCAACGCAACGACGAATTCCGGCGAGCGCCGCAAATAAAGCGCGACAATGGCTTGCGGTTCGCATCCCTGAGCCCGCAGATAGTCCGCGAATTGGGTCGATCGCTGACTTAGTGAGCGAAATGTCAACGTCTCGTCGCCGCTTGCCACCGCGACCCGATCCGCATACTGGGCGGCCGTCTCGGCGAACCGGTCAACGAGGCTCCCTTGTCGAGCTGACGCCGCGCGAGTTGCATTCCTGCACTCAACCAAATCATCCCATTCTTCATCGGACAGCAATTCGATGTCCGCTAGACGCTGCCCGCTCGACCCCGGGATGCGCGTCAATGCCGATTCGAATTGCCGGCAGACGCCACCGATCTGCGCCGCATCGAACAGCGACGAATCGTAATCGATGCAGTACCGAGAGTTATCGTGCGATATTCGAACGGTCAAGCTGAGGTCGAATTTCACGCCCTTTGGCCCCAGATCCAGCCTTTCTGCAGTGACGCTGCTCAGGATTGGCGTGGCCGACGGCTCACTATAGAAATTGAAGAAGAGGTTAAAGGGCACCTGCCAGCTTACCGCTCCGTAGGCCTTTATGTCGCGAATGGCCCTTTCGAGGGGATATTCGTGATGCCTGTAAGCGTCAAGCACAGCGCGGCGCACTTCCGATAGGAAGTCCTCGACCGTCATGCACTGATCTACGCGAATAGCTATCGCCAGCGGATTGACCACGGGCCCTATGATGTTCTTCGTTTCAACCTTTGTTCTGCAATGGACCGGCATGCAAATCATGAATTCACTCTGGCCGCTTTGCCGCGCCATCACCATCGCGTAGGCTGCGAGACAAATCATGTTCAACGACAACCCGCGTGTTTCTGCCCATCCCGCGACGGCGGATATCACCAAAGGAGAAAGCGCGTGTTGTTGAGCTGCCCCGGTCGTGGTCCCCCTCTCTTTTACCACTCTTCTAGCCGGCAAGGAAAAGGGCGCAGGGACATCGGACAAGCGCGAACGCCAGAAAGCAGCTTTCCGCTCAAAAAGCGGAGTCGTCAAATTGCATTTCTGAAGCAACGCATAGTCCATGTACTGGAGGGGGCGCCGGCCCGGCGCAACCACTTCACCGTTCACACGAGCCGAATAACATTGGGAAACCTCGTCGATAAAGACCTTGATCGACCATGCGTCCGAAATCAGATGGTGCAGGACGATGAGCAGCACGTGGTCGTCACGGCCAAGACGAAAGAGCGTCACTGACGCCAACGGACCGGCCTCGACATCGAGATCGTTTCGAGCCAGGGAGGCAACGAGACGAAACGCCTCGTCCATGGCGGATTGGGGCGAACTCGATAGGTCCACACATTCGACGCAAAGCGGCCTCCCTGCGTCGTAGACCCAGTACGGCATGTCCTCGCGCACCTCGATGTGGCTGTTGAGGATGTCATGTCGGTGTGCCACATCCTGCACCGCACCTTGCAGTGCCGCTTCGTCCAACGCGCCGCGCAGTCGCCACGCCCGACTCACGTTGAATGCACCGTCGTTTCGCGCATGTCGGCTCAACAGCCAGAAGCTCTCCTGCGCAATCGACAATCGGGTTGTGTTTGCATCGTTGACCTCAGGCGAGTAAACACGGTCAGGGCCAAGTTTGGTGCGCATTTCGCCACCTCATTGCATTCCGGATTGACTGGAATATCGTTATCCCGCAGGCCGGTGGCCCGATACCTCGCTACCGGCGTCCTTCGCCAAACGCCGGATAAGCAGTGCGGTCGCCCCGGCAGGCAATGCAACCATCAGAAACGCCCATCGGAAGTTCTCGACATCGCCGATACGGACATCTCGCAAGAAAGCAACGGCCTGCAGCATGCCCGCTGCATACGCCACGCCCACGGCAGTCGAGAACTGCTTTGAAACGCTTGCCACGGTGGATGCGCGGCTCGTCGCGGAAGGCGGCATATTAGAATATGAAAGCGTATCGAGTGCCATATATTGGAGGCAACGACTCAGCCCGCCCGCGAACAACATCACGAGAATGATTGCATGCGGCGTGTTCGGCAGCAGCAAGGCGAGGCATCCGATCGCCAGTCCGCCAAGCCAGGCATTGACCACGAGCACGCGCCGAAAGCCAAATCGCTTCAGTACACCGGTAGCCACGAATTTCGTCGCAAAAAATCCTGCAGCGCTTGCGAAGGTCAGTGTGCCCGACTGGAGCGGCGTGAGGCCGAAACCTACCTGCAGTGTCAGCGGAAGCAAGAACGAGAACGCACCGGCACCGGCTGCCCGGATGACGAATCCGCTCACGATGCCCGTTCGATAGGTAGCGATTGTCAGAAGGCGTAGATCAAGAACCGGGGCGGTCTGGCTGGCGGCCCGCCTGAAATAAACCCAGAGCCCCACTGCACCGATTGCAATCAGAAGTAATGCGGTATAACCCTGCAGGTGTCCACCACTCAGCGAAGTGATCCCAAATCCCAGGCAGCAGAGCGATGCTCCGGAAATTACAAGCCCCCACAAGTCGAACTTGCTCGATGGCTCCTTCAAGACTGGCACACATATCAAGCCCGCGACGATAATCAACATGCCGATCGGTACATTGATCCAGAAAAGCCAGCGCCAGTCCCAATAAGTGGTGATCACACCGCCAAGCACCGGACCGCTAAGCGCACCAATTGTGGATGGAATGGTCACGTTTGCGAACGCGCGAACAAATTCACTCTTGGGCATTGAGCGGACGAGAATCATGCGTCCGACCGGAAACATCATCGCCCCCGCCATCCCCTGGACGCCTCGAGCGATCACGAAGGATGTCAGGTTCGTCGCGCCTGCGCAGGCAATGGAAGAGAACGTGAAAACGGCGATGGAAGCACAAAATACGACCCGGGCGCCGAATCGGTCAGCGCACCATCCGCTCATTGGGATGAACGTGGCCATCGCGAGAAAGTAGGACGCGTATGCAAGCTTCAGTTGCACCGGCGCGACATGCAGACTGGCCGCGATGACGGGCAACGCTGTAGAAATTATGCTGCCGTCAATGCTTTCCATGAAGAACGCTATCGCTACCACTGCCTGGAGAATCAATCCCGGCCGGGAGGACCGCCGATCGTGCGACGCCTTTTCGTTACCACCCATGATCCTCCTTTGCTCTTCGAGATTCAAAGGAACTATGATGCGGAATATAGCATCTTCCCGTTGATTCGCGTACACTTAATCATTCGGAATCAATTCGAAAGCATTGCGTGCTCGCGAAAGTTTTTCTGGCCCTATGTTAAGGGCGAATGGAGAACTTTTCGCGCTATCCAAATAAAGTGCGAGCCCCGTTGGTTGACACTCGCGTACCCGCATGGTAGTTAATCTACCGAGCCTCCTGCGACGCAGAAAACTACGCATCGAATGAGAGCAGTTGAACGCATGCCTTGTCGCGACAACGCGGCCATCGCAACCAGCTGTCCGTGGGACGACTCTGATGAGACTTGCTACGAAGGACCGAGCTACGCTCCGCGCAAGTGCGAATGATCCACCTCGGGCCGATGCAGTGGCTATTGAGCTAAACGGCAGCACGCTTTTCGTTTCGGACGCTCATCTCGGTTCCCCTGAGGGATCGTTGGAAAGGTTTTTAGCTCTGGTGAGTCAGGCTCCGGCCCGAAACCTAGTGCTCGTCGGCGACATCGTCGATATTCGCAGTATTGTTCGAAACGGAACCGGTAAATCCGGCATTTTAAAGATCGCCACAACGGTTCTCGAAGAGCTCGACAGATTTGAAAGAGTGTTTTACGTGGTCGGGAACCACGACGAACTGCTTGTGTTGCTTGATGGCGCTACCTTTCGAAACATGACGATCGCGAGCGAGCTGGCATTCGCCGGGCCGGCTTACTCCACGCTGGTGCTTCATGGGCATCAGGCCGACCCTGGCGCGCGTGTAAATATCGCCGAATGGAAGGTTGACGTAGTCTGCTGGTTTTATTACCACCTGCATCGGATCGATCGCACCTTGAACCGCTTGGCGCCGCGCTGGTTCAACCGGGGAGGCTTGATCCGAGCGATCAAGCAACGATCGAAACTATGGCAAACGCACCGCCGGCGTTTCGTCGAGCAGGTCTGTCTTCTTGCAGGCGCAAAGGGGTTCAACAGGGTCATATGCGGGCATATCCACTGGCCGGAGGTGAGTGTCTCCAGCGGAGTGACCTACGCGAATTGCGGAGACTGGATCGAGAGTTATACCGCGCTGATGCTGGACGACCAGCATCGGCTATGGCGCATTACCTACGATGACGAGTCGGGCATCTTGATGACATGTAGAAGTTCAGACTTGATCTGACAGTAAGGCCTTGCCAAGAGGCGGGGTTACCCGTTTTGATAGAGGTGCGAATCTTCATCAAAACAGCGCGCAAGCGCCAAGGAGTAACCCCGTGAGTAGTCTCAACCAAAATGTCATCCGCCACAAGATCGGTCTGCTGAATCTGGCCGCCGAGCTGGGCAACGTGTCGAAAGCCTGCAAGGTGATGGGGCTGTCGCGCGATACGTTCTACCGCTATCAGAACGCCGTGGCCGAGGGCGGCGTCGATGCCCTGTTCGACAGCAATCGGCGCAAGCCGAATCCCAAGAATCGAGTCGATGAAGCGACGGAAATCGCCGTGCTGGCCTATGCCATCGAGCAGCCCGCCCACGGGCAGGTTCGGGTCAGCAACGAATTACGCCGGCGCGGCATTTTCGTGTCTGCATCCGGCGTTCGTTCGATCTGGCTGCGTCACGCGTTGTCGTCCTTCAAGCTGAGGCTCGTGGCGCTGGAGAAGCAGGTCGCTGAAAAAGGCATCGTGCTGAGCGAGGACCAGGTGGCCGCGCTGGAAAGAAAGCAGGACGACGATGTGGCTCATGGCGAAATCGAAACCGCTCATCCCGGCTATCTGGGCTCGCAGGACACGTTCTACGTGGGCACGATCAAGGGCGTAGGCCGGATTTACCAGCAGACCTTCGTCGACACCTACAGCAAAGTGGCGATGGCCAAGCTGTACACGACCAAGACGCCGATCACGGCGGCCGATCTGCTCAATGACCGGGTGTTGCCGTTCTTCGAGGAGCACGGCATGGGTGTGATCCGCATGCTGACCGATCGAGGCACGGAGTATTGCGGCAAGCCGGAATCGCACGATTATCAGCTGTACCTGGCGCTGAACGACATCGAGCACACCAAAACCAAGGCGCGACATCCGCAGACCAATGGCATCTGCGAGCGGTTCCATAAAACCATCCTGCAGGAGTTTTATCAGGTCGCGTTCCGCCACAAGCTCTATCTGACGCTGGCGGAACTGCAGGTCGATCTCGATACTTGGCTGATGTACTACAACGGCGAGCGAACGCATCAAGGTAAGATGTGTTGTGGTCGCACGCCTTTGCAGACGCTCATCGCGGGCAAGGAGGTGTGGAAGGAGAAAGTGAGCCACCTGAATCTGATCTGACAGTCACGCACCGTCGGAACGGGTAACTGTCAGATCGGGTCGCGACTTCTACAGATGACACCCAGCGAGGCACGCCAGTGAAAGTCTCCATCGTAAACCCCGCTAACCTGATTACCCTCACGAAGCTGCTGGGCGTGCCCATCTTGCTCGTGTCTCGCCCCGAGAAAGCCAGCGTCGCCTGCCTTGCGTTCATCGCACTCTTCTGGCTTTGCGATCTGCTTGACGGCGCCGTCGCCCGGAGATTCAACGTCTGCTCAAAGTTCGGCGCCGCTTTCGATCTAGCAACCGATCGTATAGCCGATCTGGCATGTGCTGCCGTCTCGCTCACGCATTGCACGGGGCTGACGGTCACTCTGGTGTTCGCATACTTGATCATCCGCTTCGGATTCGAGCCGCTCGTGCTCACGAGACTGGCCCGCCCCGCGCCGTTGGGATCCGAAATCGCGTGGTGGATACGGTGGCCGGCCAAGCTGCGAGAGCGTCTCATCGGGATCGCGCTCGAGGCGGTGTCGTTGGGCAAAGCCCTTTTCTTCGCACTCGCGCTGTTCGATCCCTTGCCTTCCGGTGTTCTCGACGAGGTCGCCATCAGCGTATCACGCATTTGGTTTGCAATGATTTGCGCTGGTTATCTTTGCCTTGTCATCGCCGTTCTTCGGCAACCGACCGATCGCGCGGCAACCCTGAGCACGACCAGTATTGCAGCGGACCCTAAATGAAACATGGAACGACGGCCTCGCAATTTAGCACGCGATAGCCGTCGCTCTCGGCATGTGGCCTCACAGTTCGCCGTTGTCGATCTTCACCATGTGTTCGCGATAGTAATCGATCGTTTCCTGCAGCCCATCGTCGAGCGGTGTTTGTGGGCAATAGCCGGTCAGTTCGCTTAATCTGGCATTGTTGGAACACAAGCGCGTACCGTCCACTTCGCCGCGGCGCATCGCTAGGTGCCTGACGTCGAGCTTCTTGCCGATGATCTCCTGAAGCAGGCTCACGGTGCTTTTGACGGAGATTTCTCGTCCGCTGCCGATTTCTAGTACTTGGCGATTGTAGGCCGGGAAGTTTCCCCACACATCCACGGCGATATCATCCGAATCGCCAATGGCACATCTGTCGAAATGATCGACAACGGCCATCGTGCCGTTGCAGAGGTCCTTCACATGTACAAGATCCATGGTAGCGGAGCCGGATCCGAATATTTCCACGGGCTCGCCCTTTAGAGCGTGGACGATCCAGGTCGGAATCGCTTTTTGCACACGCGAATACTTCTGGCGGGGACCGTACACGTTGAACGGCTTGATGATCGCAACCTTGAGTTGGAACTCGCGGACGTACATGAAACAGAACTTTTCGACGCAATCCTTAGTGATCGAATAGGGGTTGAGCCAAACATTCGGTTTCGAAATATTGACTAGCCGATTGCCGTACTGCCTGACTGAGTCGAGTACGTTTAGACTTCCAAGAATATTCTCGCGCGCAGTATCGGCGGCGTATCCTACCGTCTCGTGCGTACCCAGCACGCCACCCGCATGAATGACGAAATCGCTCTCGCGCACGTATTGATCAAGCATCGTGCGGTCCTGAAGATTGCCCCGGATATGTCGTCCACGGAATTCGTGAACCTGCGGATTCTTATCGAAGATAGTCACTCGGTCGCCGCGATCGACAAAAGCATCCACATAATGGGACCCAATGAAACCCGAACCGCCCGTTATCAGTATGTTCAAAGCGAGCCTCTCTTGTCAGTAAGGAGTGGGATAGCTTTCGTCGACAGCGCCCCGACTCGTCTGCCCATTTCCTCGCCGTCCTTGCAGGAAAACGTGAAATGAACGCCGGCGTAAACACGCGAGCGCGATACATCGTGTGAATAGGCGCGGAGCGATTCGATCCGAACGTCGTTCGGTACACTTTCGGAAAAAAACACCAGCGGCATGTCGCGATCGGCTCCAAGTTCAGCCTCTAACGCAGTAGCAACCGTCGCTGCCGTGATGCAATGCCAGCATGGATATTCGGGATGAATCGGCGTAGTGAGCAATGGCAACCAATCGGCCTGGCGGTTCGTTGCAGGATTGCCATCGCGATCCGCATTGCGTATGGCCGTGATGGGGCGCCATCTCGAGAAGTGCATTTTGGCATCTTCGGCGACAAGGTCGGCGTCATCGAGCGACATGCTAAGTACTGCATACATGTGGGCATTCTGTACCGCCGAGCGGCTTCCGATCGAAGCGATCTGGCGCAAAACGGGCATGAGATCGATACGATTCCAGAACAGCGCTTCGTTCGTCTGGGCAGGCGTGCGCATCTGGCTGTCCTTGGCGCCGAGCGCTGCCACCTCGTTCAGGTCCTCGGCATATCGGGCACTGGTGAGGTCAGGGGGGCCGCTAGGTCGGAGTTGCTCGCGCGAAGACAGAAACCACGGCGACAACACCAACTGAAACGGCTCGATGACGGGCAGCGTCGTCGGCACCCACGTACCGGCGAGCGTATAAGGACGATACAATTCGATCGGAACCTGCAGGTTCCGTCCCCCCAGGCGAAGCGAGGCCTTTGCGGCGCTGGCGCCGATCGCTACACCCTTGGCCTTTGCTGCGCCATCCGCTATCGCATCCAACTCCCGGCCATAGATGCGATCTAGGTCACTGCGCTGATCCGGATAAAGACTGACAAGCACTTCGTGCGCAGCCGTGAGGACTGCCGCGTCGCCCGACGCTTCACCGTCCGCTAGCGTAACGCCTGCATATGACCTGTAACGATGATCGACGGCATTCAGCGCCTCGAACATCGCAAGCGTCGTCCAACTCAGTGCGCGAGTCGTCGCAACCGACGGTGTCGCCCCGCCCGCCAATGATTTTTGGGTGAATGTCTTGGCACGCTCGGCCCATTCCACAATGGAGAGTGTAAGTTGGTGGTCCGACCACTCCAGCGCACGCGGCGCAGGTTCGGCGGCCGCGTGCGCTGGCACTGTCGGACCGATGAGTAACCACGCACCTAATCCAGCAGAGATCGACTTTCTAAAGAATTGAAGTAAGTTCGATTGCGACATGACCCTCTCTCTATTGGAGTTGAGATGGCTGCTACGCTCGGTTATTCAGCCCTGGATTGTCGTTCCGAAGCATCCGGCTTGCTTCGCACAAGCGCTGCTGCCGGCCGCTCTTTGCGCCCGGCTCGCGAGCGAAGGTGTGCGGTTAAAGCTCGTTGGCATGCACTCCTGTCGCGACGATCGTGACCGACAGTGGTGTTTTCTACCGCACGCCGCCGACCAGGGTCTGTCGAATTAGCGACTTCAGTAATTTGTCTGGGTCGCTCGCCACCATGGGGAAGTTGATTGCGAAATGCTGCCAGACAACAGCTGTCTCGTTCCTCCAGTCTTCGAAAGCGGCCGGTGCGGCATGAAAGTCTCTCGAATTCGCGATGGTGGTGATTGGGCAGCCTATGCGATCATGCGAGGACGACTCATAGGTTTCGCACAATTCGTAATCGGCGCGGATCTGCGGCAGGAAAAATTCCATGGCCTCGCTATTCGAGGCAATTGCCGGATCGAGCAGGCCTTTTTCGACGATCTCGCGTTGCAGGTCCTCATCGGAAAATCGATAGACACCACGGCCACTGCCAACGCGGGGACTCTTCATGCCTGTTGCAAACAGGTGCGTAGGCACGAGCTGATGCTCGCTTGCCAGCGCGCGCGCGGTAGCCAGCGCTATCAGTCCGCCACTGCACTCTCCGTAGATCGCGAAAGGTACGTCGGCAATTCTTGCGATGACCCTTGCGATTTGCGAAGCGAGGTACAGCATATCGGTTACGAACGGTTCCTTGAAACGGGTTCCGCGGCCAGGCAAATCGATTCCACAGACTTCAATGTCGGGCAAAAAAAGGCTGGGCCACCGTGCAAATAGTGAAGAAGTGCCGCCCGCGTGCGGAATACAGAACACGCGGCCAATTGGGACTGCAGTTGGATCGAGAAGATTGGGGGCTAGCCATCGGAGGTCGTGCCGGCTTTCTCTTTCGGTCTCGGAATCAGGGGGAAATGGCAAGGCATGCCTCCGCGTAATTCGATGTTGATCCGGAAGTCATCAGGGCACTCAGAAGTGTAGCGAAAATTCCTGTTCACCGATAGGAAGAGAATCGTCTGAATCCAACAAAAAAGAAAGAAAATTGTCTACTTTGGGTCGCAGCGTTCTAGAAAAACCGGAAATAATCTTCTTGTCGAGTTTCGCACGCCCGTCCACGAATCGCATGACAACAGCCTTGCGATTCGCGAGCGTGGGTGACAGCAGGGGGGAGGTTCGATGCCAAACATTGCGGGAGAAGATCAACGCATCCCCTGGAGCAAAGTCCTGCTCGAGCTTCCGTGCCTCTAGAACCAGAAGGTCAAATGGTCCCACCCATGGATCCCCGTCCGTTCCGAATTGCTTGGCGAGCGCACGCGCCAGTGCCAAGTCGGGCTCGCCCTCGCCTAACATACGAAAAAGAAAGCTCCATTGCTGGACGCGACTATAGGCACTGAATACGTTTTCAGGCACCCACGCCAGCCCCCCGCCCTCTTCTCGTTCCCTGATGTTTGTAAGGGGAATCCAGAGCGTGTAGGCCGGTACCTCAGGGCCGATGAAGCAAAAGCTACGGCGTCCGAAGTGCCAAGGCTCTCCATTCATTCCTGGAGCGAGTTCGAAAGAAACGAGGTTGGTGATCACCTGCTCCTTCCCGATGAGCCGACCAAGAAGAGAACTGAAGTTGCTGGTCTGGCACAGCGTTTGCACGATTGCCGCCGGAGCGCCATCACCGTATGCAAGCCGCCGAAACCTTCGCCTACGCTCCTGATCAGGCGGTACGGTCAAATTGGACGCTGCCTCATCCAAGGCACTCAGAGCCGTGGGAGTAAAAAGCTGCCTAAGAACCAAAGCTCCCTCGGTTCGCATTTGATTAACATGTTCTTCCGTAAGATCGAAGGGATGGAGCAGCGAGCTCATTCAAAACCTCCATAATCTGCATGCGGCATGCCCCTAGGCAGGGAGACATACTAGTGTAGATGAGCTAATTATGTTTGGATACAATTTTTCACTGATACACGGGCACCCCCGGTTTTTTAACATCTCGTCTACTGACATCGACTGGCAGTGTATCAGCCAAAATCTGTTCGCCGGAACTCTTACAAATCGAAAGTATTATTGCTCGCGAGCGTGCTTTCCCCACGCGAAGCGTTTTATACGCTAGGGAAACACTGATTAATCCGGCTCGGTGGTCATCGCTGACGCAGCCGAGGACGTTGTAGAAGATAGTTCACGGAACGAGCCCACGACGATGAAACGGCAAATGAGCTTTGCGGAAGCGGAAAGCGCGGGCAAGAAGCGCATGACCCGGCGTCAGCGTTTCCTGGACGAGATGGAGAAGCTCGTGCCGTGGTCGCGACTGCTGACGGCAATCGAGCCGTACTACCCGAAAGGAACACTCGGCCGCCCGCCGATCGGTCTGGAGCGGATGCTTCGAATCTACTTCCTGCAGCAGTGGTACAGCCTGTCGGACGAAGGGCTGGAGGATGCGCTGTACGACAGCATCGCGATGCGGGCCTTCGCCGGGATTGATCTGGCCGTGGAGAACGTGCCGGATGCGACCGCGCTGCTGAAGTTCCGGCGCCTGCTTCTCGAACATGACCTGACGCGCAAGCTGTTCGACGAGATTGGCATATCGCTGTGCGAACGCGGGCTGATGATGAAGGAAGGCACGCTGGTCGACGCGACGATCATCGAAGCGCCGCCGTCGACCAAGAACGCCGAGAAGCGCCGCGATCCGGACATGCATCAAACGAAGAAAGGCAACGCGTGGCACTTCGGCATGAAGGCCCACATCGGCGTCGATGCCGATTCGGGGCTGGTTCACAGCGTGGTTGGCACTTCCGCCAACGTGTCGGATGTTTCGCAAGCGCACGCGCTGTTGCATGATCACGAGCAAGAAGCGCTCGGCGACGCGGGCTATATCGGCGTAGACAAGCGCAATGAAATGAAGGGCCGGTCGGTGAAGTGGCGCGTGGCGGCCAAGCGCGGAAAGATCAAGGCGATGCAGGATGGTGCGCTGAAGGATCTGATGATCGCGCTTGAGCGAACCAAGGCGCAAATCCGCGCGCGGGTCGAGCATCCGTTCCATGTTGTCAAAAACCTGTTCGGCCATTGCAAGGTGCGCTGCAAGGGACTAGCGAAGAACACGGCGCAACTGTTCAGCCTGTTCGCCTTGGCGAACTTGGTGATTGCGCAAAACCGGTTTCGGTCGGTTCACGGGAGTAGTCCGTCACGTGTATGAAAAACGCAGGAAATGAGGCGCTTTCCCGGGTCAAACTTCCCCGAATTCGCTGCGCTTCACTTCGGCATCCGGAGTTTGCGCGTCAGCATCGCCGACAAGCTCGCGCGTTGGCCTATTAATCAGTTGTAGAAGTTCAGACTTGATCTGACAGTAAGGCCTTACCAAGAGGCGGGGTTACCCGTTTTGATAGAGGTGCGAATCTTCATCAAAACAGCGCGCAAGCGCCAAGGAGTAACCCCGTGAGTAGTCTCAACCAAAATGTCATCCGCCACAAGATCGGTCTGCTGAATCTGGCCACCGAGCTCGGGAACGTGTCGAAGGCCTGCAAGGTGATGGGGCTGTCGCGCGATACGTTCTACCGCTATCAGAACGCCGTGGCCGAGGGCGGCGTCGATGCCCTGTTCGACAGCAATCGGCGCAAGCCGAATCCCAAGAATCGAGTCGATGAAGCGACGGAAATCGCCGTGCTGGCCTATGCCATCGAGCAGCCCGCCCACGGGCAGGTTCGGGTCAGCAACGAATTACGCCGGCGCGGCATTTTCGTGTCTGCATCCGGCGTTCGTTCGATCTGGCTGCGTCACGCGTTGTCGTCCTTCAAGCTGAGGCTCGTGGCGCTGGAGAAGCAGGTCGCTGAAAAAGGCATCGTGCTGAGCGAGGACCAGGTGGCCGCGCTGGAAAGAAAGCAGGACGACGATGTGGCTCATGGCGAAATCGAAACCGCTCATCCCGGCTATCTGGGCTCGCAGGACACGTTCTACGTGGGCACGATCAAGGGCGTAGGCCGGATTTACCAGCAGACCTTCGTCGACACCTACAGCAAAGTGGCGATGGCCAAGCTGTACACGACCAAGACACCGATCACGGCGGCCGATCTGCTCAATGACCGGGTGTTGCCGTTCTTCGAGGAGCACGGCATGGGTGTGATCCGCATGCTGACCGATCGAGGCACGGAGTATTGCGGCAAGCCGGAATCGCACGATTATCAGCTGTACCTGGCGCTGAACGACATCGAGCACACCAAAACCAAGGCGCGACATCCGCAGACCAATGGCATCTGCGAGCGGTTCCATAAAACCATCCTGCAGGAGTTTTATCAGGTCGCGTTCCGCCACAAGCTCTATCTGACGCTGGCGGAACTGCAGGTCGATCTCGATACTTGGCTGATGTACTACAACGGCGAGCGAACGCATCAAGGTAAGATGTGTTGTGGTCGCACGCCTTTTGGAGCAGCCCCCTGAAACACCGGACACAGTCACCCACTTACAATAACGGGTAGGCATAAGACCGTGTTTTTGACTCACACCAGGCAGGAAGTGATGGACGTGTTGACGGGCCCGGAGCGTCGGCGGCGCTGGACGGCAGAGCAAAAGCTGGCGATGGTTCGCGAGAGTTTCGAGCCGGGGAAATCGGTTTCGATGGTAGCGCGCCAGCACGGCGTGAATCCGAACCAGCTCTTTCACTGGCGCAAGCTTTACCAGGATGGAAGCCTGTCGGCGGTCAAGGCTGGCGAGGAAGTGGTTCCGGCCTCGGAGCTGGCCGACGCGCTCAAACAGATTCGCGAGCTGCAGCGCATGCTCGGCAAGAAGACGATGGAGAACGAGATTCTTCGTACGCGGTCTTTTAACGACGCCCCTCAGCGGTTGAGGCCAGCAGACATTCTCCAAGGCATGAGATCGGCGTAGTCGTCGGCGGTTGCAGCGAGCGGCAACCTGGTGAACAGCCAGACCAGATAGCGATACGGCTCGATGCCGTTCGCCTTGCACGTCTCGACGAGGGAGTACAGGTTGGCACTGGCCTGCGCACCGGCGACCGTATCAGAGAACAGCCAGCCCTTGCGGCCGACGACGAACGGCCTTATCGCGTTCTCGCACAGGTTGTTCGAGATCGGCCAGTTGCCGTTCTCGACGTAGCGGACCAGCTTGGGCCACTGTCCGTTCATGTACTGCAATGCCTTGCCGAGCAAACTCGACGGCACGACGCCCGGCAGATGCTCGATTAGCATGCGCTCGATGATGACGAGCACGCGGGCGCTGTACCGGGCGCGCAGCCGTCGCCGACGTTCAGACTCCCACTTCGCGCTGCGCGCCTCGGCCGCGAACAGCTTGCCGATCAGTGCCACGAAGCGTGTGGCCAGCAGATCCGGTGAGCGTGCCGCCTTCGGCACCGACTCCTCGGCCTTGATGAAGCCGCGGCGCACGTGTGCCCAGCATCCGAGATGCACGAGCTGGTGATCGTGGGCGATGCCGTTATAGAGCTCGTAGCCATCCGTCATCAGCGCAGTGCCGGGCTGTACACCGGCATACAGCTTCTGCGCATGTTGAGCACCGCGCCCGGGCGAGTAGGAGAACATCCGCACGGACGGCCCCGAGCCGTTGACCTGCGCCCACAGGTAACTCTTCGTCTGCGGCCTTCGTCCTGGTTCCTTCAGCACCTGGAACGTGGTTTCGTCGCCGTAGATCAAGTTCGATTCGAGCAGCGCGTCGCGCATCAGGTTGATCACCGGCTGCGTGGCCAGACCTACCCGCACCACGCTGGCGGCCAGCGTATTCGACGAGATGTCACCGCCGAAGCGACGCAGCAGTGTGGCCTGACGATACAGCGGCATGCCGTACTGATACTTGCCGGTGATGATCCACGCCAGCGCGGATTCCGTGAGCAGCCCGCGCGGAATGATGCGCGTCGGCGCCAGCGTGACCTTGATGCCGAGATCGCAGCATGGGCACGCGTACTTGACCCGCTGGTGCTGAACGACGCGCACTTGCTCGGGAATCACGTCGAGCTGTTCGCTCGTTTCCACGCCGATCTCGACGAGGGCCTGGCCGTCATGGGCGCAGAACCGTTCGGACTCGGGCAGCTCGTGCCGCACGACCTCGCGCGGCAGATTCGGATCGAGTGGTTTGCGCCCGCGCTTGCCTCGCGTGTGGGCCGCGACCGATGTACCGGGCATATCCTCGCGCGCGGGCGCGTCGGCAGTCGTCGCCAGCGCCTCGGCTTCGTTGAACAGGCCGAGCTGGTCGGCATGGCGCGCCTCGCTCGAGGCGCCGAACAGTTCGTGCTTGTAGGCCCGCAGTTTCTCTTCGGCCAGATCGCGCTGAGCCGTCACGAGCCGAAGCTCACCGCGCAGCGCATCGCGTTCGGCGAGCAGTGCCTGGTATTGCTCAACACTCGGCATGACGGGGCTGTTCGGCATGGCCAATTAGACCACGCCACCTGCGTGGTGTTCAGCTCATCCGCGCGTAATATCGCTGGGGATGCTTCTGGATCACGGCCAGGTCGATGCCGTCGAGCAGCCAGTGCAACTGCTCGGTGCTGATCGTGATCGTGTCGCCACCGTTCGGCCAGACGAAGCGGTCGGCTTCGAGTCGCTTGAGCAGTAACCAGAAACCGTTGCCGCCCCAGCCGAGGATCTTGACTCGATCACGACGGCGGTTGCCGAAGACGAACAGCGCCGAGGTCATTGAGTTCAGGCGCATCGCCTGTTCGACCAGGATCGACAGCCCGTTGATGCCCATGCGGAAGTCGACCGGATCGCGATGCAGGTAGACCTTCAGCTGTAGAAGTTCAGACTTGATCTGACAGTAAGGCCTTGCCAAGAGGCGGGGTTACCCGTTTTGATAGAGGTGCGAATCTTCATCAAAACAGCGCGCAAGCGCCAAGGAGTAACCCCGTGAGTAGTCTCAACCAAAATGTCATCCGCCACAAGATCGGTCTGCTGAATCTGGCCGCCGAGCTGGGCAACGTGTCGAAAGCCTGCAAGGTGATGGGGCTGTCGCGCGATACGTTCTACCGCTATCAGAACGCCGTGGCCGAGGGCGGCGTCGATGCCCTGTTCGACAGCAATCGGCGCAAGCCGAATCCCAAGAATCGAGTCGATGAAGCGACGGAAATCGCCGTGCTGGCCTATGCCATCGAGCAGCCCGCCCACGGGCAGGTTCGGGTCAGCAACGAATTACGCCGGCGCGGCATTTTCGTGTCTGCATCCGGCGTTCGTTCGATCTGGCTGCGTCACGCGTTGTCGTCCTTCAAGCTGAGGCTCGTGGCGCTGGAGAAGCAGGTCGCTGAAAAAGGCATCGTGCTGAGCGAGGACCAGGTGGCCGCGCTGGAAAGAAAGCAGGACGACGATGTGGCTCATGGCGAAATCGAAACCGCTCATCCCGGCTATCTGGGCTCGCAGGACACGTTCTACGTGGGCACGATCAAGGGCGTAGGCCGGATTTACCAGCAGACCTTCGTCGACACCTACAGCAAAGTGGCGATGGCCAAGCTGTACACGACCAAGACGCCGATCACGGCGGCCGATCTGCTCAATGACCGGGTGTTGCCGTTCTTCGAGGAGCACGGCATGGGTGTGATCCGCATGCTGACCGATCGAGGCACGGAGTATTGCGGCAAGCCGGAATCGCACGATTATCAGCTGTACCTGGCGCTGAACGACATCGAGCACACCAAAACCAAGGCGCGACATCCGCAGACCAATGGCATCTGCGAGCGGTTCCATAAAACCATCCTGCAGGAGTTTTATCAGGTCGCGTTCCGCCACAAGCTCTATCTGACGCTGGCGGAACTGCAGGTCGATCTCGATACTTGGCTGATGTACTACAACGGCGAGCGAACGCATCAAGGTAAGATGTGTTGTGGTCGCACGCCTTTGCAGACGCTCATCGCGGGCAAGGAGGTGTGGAAGGAGAAAGTGAGCCACCTGAATCTGATCTGACAGTCACGCACCGTCGGAACGGGTAACTGTCAGATCGGGTCGCGACTTCTACACTTCAGCCCTTCGTCGAACCGGAACACGGCAGCCTCCCGAGCATCTGGACGAGCATCGTCAGTTCATCGAAGTTCGCCTGGCTCAGCTCCAAGGAAACGCCGTTTGGTAAGTGCACCTTCAGCGAGGACACCGCAGCCGATTTAGCCGGAGTGGGGGCAGCCGCAGAGGTGACGACCTGCATGAAGGCTGATTCCTCAGGCACGGAAGCCGTCGACAACTCGACGCGAGCCTCTCGTGACGGCTCCGCCGCGGAGCTGGCTATCTCGCCCGCGGCTTGTTCGCGCTGATACTTGGAAATCCACGTCCGAACGAGGTTCGGATTGATGTCGTGCTCCATGGCCGTCCGCGCGATCGACACCCCTGGCTTCAGACACGCCTGTATCAACTCGCGCTTCGCATCCTCGTCGTACTTGCGCCGTCCGTCTCGCTTGCGATCGGCCACCAACCGGCTCTGCAAACCTCCGTGTTGCTCGTTCATGCACACCTGTCCACGCTCATTGAACATGGACACGTAGCCTCGGTGAATCAGCCTCGTCGTGCAATGGCGTCCTTCAAAGAGCGCTTACGATTCTTCGCGAGGCTGTCGAATACGGCCGGGCAAAAAAATGGATAGCGCACTCGCCATCGTTGCCGGAGGACAGCCAGTGAAACTGGTCTGCGAAGTCCTCGGCGTGTCGCGCTCGAACGTATCGGCACGCAGGTCACGCGAGGCGACTTGGCGCGACGCACGGCAGTCCAGAGCGACCCACGATGCACCAGTCGTCGAAGCCATTCAGCGGGTGATCAGCGAGCTGCCCAGCTACGGCTATCGACGCGTATGGGGAGCGTTGCGCCGCGAGCGCATTGCAGCGGGACAGGCACCGCTGAACGCCAAGCGCATTTACCGCGTAATGCGCATGCATGGCCTGCTGATGCAACGCAGAGCGACACCGGTTCGGCCGCAGCGCCGTCACGATGGCAAGGTTGCGGTGGAGCGCAGCAATCAACGGTGGTGTTCCGACGGCTTCGAGTTTCGCTGCGACAACGGCGAGCCGTTGCGCGTGACGTTCGCACTCGACTGCTGCGACCGCGAAGCGATGAGCTGGGCGGCCACGACGGCCGGCCATAGCGGCGACATCGTGCGCGACGTGATGCTGGCTGCGGTGGAAAGCCGGTTTGGGGATGTGCTGCATACCGAGTCCGAAATCGAGTGGCTGAGCGACAACGGCTCGGGCTATACGGCCGAGGAGACGCGTCAGTTTGCGGCGCTGCTCGGCCTGAAGCCGTTGACCACGCCGGTGTGCAGCCCGCAGAGCAACGGCATGGCGGAAAGCTTCGTGAAGACCATGAAGCGCGATTACGTCGCTATCATGCCGAAGCCGGACGCAGCGACCGCGGCCAGGAATCTGGCCATCGCATTCGAGCACTACAACGAAAAGCATCCCCATAGCGCGTTGAAGTACCGCTCGCCTCGCGAGTTTCGACGTTCGACGGATTCAGCAACCTAAGTGGGTGCCGTGTCCTGAGTTACGGGGGCAACTCCACCTTTGCAAACGCTCATCGCGGGCAAGGAGGTGTGGAAGGAGAAAGTGAGCCACCTGAATCTGATCTGACAGTCACGCACCGTCGGAACGGGTAACTGTCAGATCGGGTCGCGACTTCTACACATCAGCCGATGATGGTTGTACCAGGCGACCCATTCCAGCGTTGCCAGTTCGACGGATTCCCTCGTTTTCCAAGGGGCGCGCCGATGAATCAGTTCAGTCTTGTAGAGACCGTTGATCGTTTCAGCCAGCGCGTTATCGTAGCTGTCGCCACGGCTGCCGACGGACGGCTCGATACCCGCCTCGGCCAAACGTTCGCTGTACCGAATGCTGACGTATTGAGCCCCCCTATCGGAGTGGTGTATCAAGGTCCCATCGTCGCCCGGTTGGCGCGCGTACAGCGCCTGTTCGAGCGCATCCAGAACGAAGTCCGTGCTCATCGACGAACTGACGCGCCAACCGACGATGCGACGGGCAAACACGTCGATCACGAACGCCACGTACAGCCAACCCTGCCATGTCGAGACATAGGTGAAGTCAGACACCCAAAGCTGATTTGGGCGCTCAGCCTTGAACTGCCGGTTGACCCGGTCCAGCGGGCGCGCAGCGCTCGTATCGGGATTCGTCGTGCGAACCCGCTTGCCGCGAACTGCGCCACGCAAGCCCTGCAGCTTCATCAGCCGCCCGACCGTGCAGCGTGCGACCACAATGCCCTCCCGGTTCATCTGCTTCCAGACCTTCGGCACACCGTAGACCTGCATGTTGGCCTGCCAGACACGCTTGATCTCGGGTTGCAGGACCTCATCGCGTTTGGCACGAGCGCAGCGTTTGGACGGATCACGAAGCCGCGCAGCATGGCGTCGGTAGCCCGACGGGGCAATCCGCAAGACCTTGCAGATCGGCTCGACCCCGAAGGTGTCGCGATGCTGATCAACGAAGGCTTTCAGGACTTGAATCGGCGGTCGAGCTCCGCCTGGGCGAAAAACGCGCTCGCCAGCTTGAGAATCTCGTTGGTACGGCGCAGTTCCTTGACCTCACGCTCCAGGGCCTTGATGCGTTCACGCTCGGCCGTGCTCACGCCATCACGTTCCCCACGATCGATCTCCTCGCGCTTGACCCAATCCAGCAGCGTCTGCGGCGTACAGCCGATCATCGGCGCAATCGATTCGACCGCCGCCCACATCGACGGATGTTCGCTACGCTGCTCACGTACCAGACGCACTGCGCGCTCCCGGACTTCCGGGGAAAACTTGGTTGCCTTCTTGTTCATGGCTCCATTCTCTCAAGAATCCGAGCCTCCACAAAATTCGGTGCGGTTCAGGCGCCTCCTGGCCGATCCCAGACAGTCGATCCGCCCTGGATTTTGGGGGGCGATCTATCGTCCCTGCCCCTTTCGCTCACCAAAACCGCTTGCTAAATCGCGGCGTTCATATACGAGCACATCGCATCATGCAGAAAAGCAAATATCATCTGCCCGTCCGTCTCACTACGCCATAAAACTCAATACATTATGAGAGATTCCTCATGCTTTGCATGAGAAGGCAATGGGCTGGGAGGCATCGTTCGACGGATATCTGGGACAGTTGGGCAGCGCAATTGGATACGAAGGCCGTCTCACGAGCCTGTTGGGCTATTGTCGGCGGCTGGTCGGCTGGTGCTCAAGACTGCGCGCAAAAGCGTCGGGCCGCGGCCTGAACTGCCCGAGGAATTGCTGGACCCGCTGGTGGAGGGGTCGATGACGCCATTCGCGTCCTCGCGAGGTAAGCGCGTGGCATGAGTATGCGCGACGGCACCGAAGTGTCACTCGACTTCATCGGCTCGGTCACCGACGAGGTGGTGGCCGAGGCGTTGATCTGGCAGAGCCGTTCGCTCTAGCCAATGTATCCGGCGGTGTTTTTCGACGCGCTGCGGATCAAGATTCGCGATGACGGCGTGGTCCGCAACCAGGCCGTGTCTTGGGCCTTGGGCATCCAGGCCGCCGACGGCTGGCGCGACGTACCGGGCCTCTGGACGAGCAGACCAAGGGCGCCAGGTTCTGGCGCAGGATATTCAACGAACCGAAGGTGCGCGGCTGCCGAATCATCCCGACCGCCGCGGTCGACGCCCTGAAGGGACCAACCGAGGCGGTCGACGCTGCCTGTTCGGAGACACGACAAGATCGAGAAAGACCGGCAGCGCGCTCAGGCCGATCTGCTCAGCTTCACTAGCCCGACTGTTCCAGCGGCCCGGATCGCTCGTCCGCTCGCGGCGCGAGCCTCGCCTGCCAGGCTGGCGACAACACCGGGGTCCGCCAGCGGACCCCGGCTCGCCTATGCAGCGTCAAGCCGCCCGCGCGCCGCCCAACTCGCGATCGACGGCCGCGCGCGCCAGTGCCAGTACCTGATCGACGACGCGCCGCTCGCTGAGCCAGACGCCGTCCACATGCACGAGCCGCCAGCCGATCAGCTCGGCGTCACCCTGCAGCACACGGTAGTGCGCCTTCTCGCCGATCCAGACCTGCTCCGTGCGCACTTCGAGCCGGTAGCCCTTGTACAGCTCGACGAAATCGCCGAGATCACGCCCTGTGGTTTCCATATTCGTCCTCCCGAGTCGCGTCCGATCGTTGCCGATCAGTCGAATTGTTCCGACAAATACGCCCGCCCGTCGTCGGTCAGGTCGACGAGCCCGGCGCCGCTTGGGTAAACATAACCGTCATTGAGCAAACCGTCGACAAGGGGCGCGAACTGCGCAGGCAGGGGGCGAAGGCCGCCGAACCGGTCGAGCCATTTCAGCGCGTCGATCGCGTCGGGACTGAGTACGGGAAACATGGATCGTCTCCGTCAAGAGGGAGCTTCGATCCTAGCATTCCAAAATGAAAATGCAGACAGGACGCGCATCGGGCAAGAAGGCCGCGCGGCCGCCCCAGGAGCGGCGGCGCAAGCCATCCGCCGCGGGCTCAGAGCCGCGCGATCGACACCTCGGTCGATTTCACGAGCGCCACCACTTCGGCGCCGACCTTCAGTTCCAGTTCGTCCACGGAGCGTGTCGTGATGACCGAGGTGACGATGCCGAACGGCGTGTCCACGTCGACTTCGGACACCACCGGCCCGCGGATGATTTCCTTGACCTTGCCCTTGAACTGGTTGCGTACGTTGATGGCGATGATGCTCACGGGAATTCGCTCCGAAAAGTTCAGTCAGACGGGCCAGGCGGCGTCATACCGCCCAGCGGATACGGGTGGCGGGCGCGGCGGGTTCGAACGCGTCGGGCGCGTCGAGCACCGGCCCGCCCTTGAGCACGCGGCGCAGCACACGGTCCTCGAGCGCGGCGAAAGAGGCCGAAGCGCGCGCACGCGGCCGGTCGAGCGGCACCGGCTGATCGAGCGCGATCTTGCCCGCCTCGATCAGCAGAATGCGGTCGCCGAGCGCCACGGCTTCCTGCACGTCGTGCGTGACGAGCAGCGCCGTGAAGCGATGCTCGCGCCACAGCCGCTCGATCAGCGCATGCATCTCGATGCGCGTGAGCGCGTCGAGTGCGCCGAGCGGCTCGTCGAGCAGCAGCAACTGCGGGCGATGCACGAGCGCGCGTGCCAGTGCCACGCGCTGGCGCTGGCCGCCGGACAGTTGCGCGGGCCAGTCGTTGGCGCGTTCGAGCAGGCCGACCTCGTCGAGCACGGCGCGGGCGTCGTCGCGCGCGCGCCGGCCCAGGCCGAGCATGACGTTCTGCAGCACCGTCTTCCACGGCAACAGCCGCGCGTCCTGGTACATGATTCGCGTGTCGAGCGCGACGCCGGTTTCGGTGCGCTTGACGAGCGTGCCGGCCGTCGGTTCTTCGAGTTCGGCGATCAAGCGCAGCAGCGTGGACTTGCCGCAGCCGCTGCGGCCGACGATCGCGACGAAGCTGCCGCGCTCGATCGACAGGTTGAAATCGCTGAGCACGGTGCGCTCGCCGTACTGCTTGCCGACGCCGCGCAATTCGATCGAATGGTCGGCGCCGCGCAGGCTTGCGCCGCCGGCCGCGCCGTGAGCGCGGCGGCGCGCGAGCGGCACCACATGGGCGCCGGCGTCGCGCTCTTGCACGGCGGCATCCTGCCGATGCGCATCGGCGGTCCGCGACTGCGCGAGTTCGGCTTCGAGATCGGCGCCCGCGATCAGGCCGCCAGTCGGAATCAGCGTGGTCGCGCTCATGCTTTCGCCCCTGGTTGATACGCGGGGTGCCAGCGCAGCGTCGTGCGTTCGAGCCACTTCGCGAGCACGTCGGCCAGCTTGCCGAGGATCGCGTACAGCAGGATGCCGACCACCACCACGTCGGTTTGCAGGAACTCGCGCGCGTTCATCGTCATGTAGCCGATGCCGGACTGCGCGGAGATCGTTTCCGCCACGATCAGCATCACCCACGTCAGGCCGAGCGCGAAGCGCACGCCGACCAGGATCGACGGCAGCGCGCCGGGCAGGATCACGTCGCGATAGAGCGCCAAGCCCTTCACGCCGTAGCTCCTCGCCATCTCGATCAGGTTCGCGTCGACCGAGCGAATGCCATGGTAGGTGTTGATGTAGATCGGGAAGAACACGCCGAGCGAGACGAGGAACAGCTTGGCCTTCTCGTCGATCCCGAACCAGAGGATCACGAGCGGGATCATCGCCAGCGCGGGAATGTTGCGAATCATCTGGATCGTCGAATCGAGCGCGACCTCGGCCGCCTTCGACAGCCCGGTCGCCAGGCCGAGCGCGAGGCCCACGCCGCCGCCCAGCGCGAAGCCGAGCAGCGCGCGCCAGGTGCTGACCTTGACGTTGGCCCACATCTCGCCCGATTCGATCAGCGACCACGCGGCGCGCAGCACGGCGAGCGGCTCGGGCAGCACGCGCGTGGACAGCGCGCCGGTGCGCGCGGCCAGCTCCCAGGCTGCCACCAGCGCGATCGGCACGAGCCACGGCGCGATCGCGCGCCAGGCGCGCCGCAGGGCGCCGCCCGCCACGCCGCGGCGAGCGCCCCGCGCGCTCTGGAGTGTCGGAATTGTCATCGTCGCGCCTCCGCTCAGCTCTGGCTCGCCTGCGGCACGTAGTGATTGCCGATCACCTCGCCGAACGGCCCCGACAGCGGGCCGGTCCGGCGCCGGCTGCCCTCGCCCTTGTTGATCAGCGGGAACACCAGTTCGGCGAAGCGATACGATTCCTCGAGATGCGGATAACCGGACAGGATGAAGGTCTCGACGCCGAGCGACGCGTATTCGCGCATCCGTTCGGCCACCTGCCTGGCGCTACCCACGAGCGCGGTGCCGGCGCCGCCGCGCACGAGCCCCACGCCCGCCCACAGGTTCGGATAGACTTCGAGCTCCTGGCGCGAGCCGCGCTTGCCGCCGTGCAGCGCGGCCATGCGGCGCTGCCCCTCCGAGTCCATCTTCGCGAACGACTCCTGGGCGCGCTTGATCGTCGCGTCATCGAGCCGGCTGATCAGGCGGTCCGCATCGGCCCACGCCTCCTCTTCCGTCTCGCGCACGATCACGTGCAGGCGAATGCCGAACTTGATCTGGCGGCCTCGTGCCTCGGCGCGCGCGCGAATGTCGGCGATCTTCCTGGCGACCGCCTCGGGCGGCTCGCCCCAGGTCAGATAGGTGTCGATATGGTCGGCCGCGATCGCATGCGCGGCCGGCGACGAGCCGCCGAACCAGAGCGGCGGATGAGGATGCTGAACCGGCGGATAGAGCAGCTTGCCGCCTTTCGATTGCAGGTGCCTGCCGTCGAAATCGATGCTGGCGCCGTCGTGCGATTTCGCCAGCAGCTCGCGCCAGATGTGCAGGAATTCGTCGGTGATTGCATAGCGCGTGTCGTGATCGACGAACACGCCGTCGCCTTCGAGTTCGGTCGCGTCGCCACCCGTCACGACGTTGATCAGCAGGCGCCCTTGCGAGAGCCGGTCGAAAGTCGCGGCCATGCGTGCCGCCAGGCCCGGCGACGACAGCCCCGGCCGCACCGCGACCAGGAACTTCAGCCGCCTGGTGGCGGGAATCAGGCTCGAGGCCACCACCCAGGCATCCTCGCAGGAACGGCCGGTGGGCAGCAGCACGCCTTCGTAGCCGAGCGTGTCGGCGGCCACCGCGACCTGCCGGAAATAATCATAATCGGCCGCGCGCGCGCCGTCGGAGGT
Source organism: Burkholderia glumae LMG 2196 = ATCC 33617 (assembly GCF_000960995.1). Classification (NCBI taxonomy): domain Bacteria; kingdom Pseudomonadati; phylum Pseudomonadota; class Betaproteobacteria; order Burkholderiales; family Burkholderiaceae; genus Burkholderia; species Burkholderia glumae. The sequence continues at coordinate 3,078,255 of NZ_CP009435.1, forward strand.
GCCGAGGTAGCGGCTGTCGCCGTGCGTCGGAATAAACCAGAACACATTCATCTGCTGCTCCTGCCTGACTGTTCTTGCGAAATTCGGGCAAAGCGATTCCCCCGACGCGCACGGGGGCGCATCGAACGAGAAACGTCTGCCGGGAATGGGGCTCGCCGGATCGGTCCGCGCGGCGGGCGAGCTCGCGATCGCGCGGGGGACGGCAAGGCCGTCTCTGGGAAATCAGTCTAGGGAGGGGGGCATCGTTTAGGAACGATTTTTTTCAACTTAGGTTTTCCGCTTTCGTGATTTGCGCGCTGCTGCAGCGAATATCGCGACGGACGATCGAACCGCGGCGCGCGCCCCTATAATGGCGATCCCGAACCGACCCGCCCGTGAAATCGGCCGATTGCCGCGCCCATCACGCTCTTTCCGATGCAGAAAGTCATCCTGCCGTTCCTGTCCGGCTTCCTCGCCGCCCTGTTCTTCCGCGAAGCGACACTCGCGCTGCTGCACGCGGCGGGGCTGATCGAGACGGCCGGCTTCTCGGTCGCGCCGTTCGCGCCGCTCGGCATGCCGGAATTCATCGTCAACGCGCTCGTCAGCGCATGCTGGGCGATCCTCATGGCATGGCTGCTGCGCGTGGCACCCGAGCGGCGCGCACCGTGGGTGCAGGCGCTGGTGTTCGGCGGCCTGGTGCCGACGGCCGCGCGCGTGTTCGTGATCGATCCGCTGCGCGGCATCTGGCCGGCCGGCAACATGCTCTCGCCGCTCGCGGTGGGCTTCGCCGCGAACGCGGTCTGGGGCTGGGGCGCGCTCGTGTTCATGCGCGCGTTCATGTCCGACGACGATTACGACGACTGAGGACGGCGCCCGGGCCGCTTGCGGGGCGAATCGGCCGCGCGCCTGCAACGGCGCACCGTCACGACTCAGTGCGCCTGCATCTTCGAGAACAGATTGAGCACGGCGACGCCCGCGATGATCAGGCCGAGCCCGATCACGGCCGGCCAGTCCGGCACTTGCCGATACAGCACGATCGCCACCAGCGTAATCAGCACGATGCCGGCACCCGACCAGATCGCGTAGACGATCCCGACCGGCAGGCTCTTCAAGGTCAGCGACAAGCCGTAGAACGCGATGCCATAGCCGACCACCACGATCAGGGTTGGCATCAGCCGCGTGAATCCTTCGGACGCGCGCAGCGCGGACGTGCCGATCACCTCGGCAACGATCGCGATCGCGAGCCAGGCATAGGCGGGCAGCTTCATCGTGCGGGCTCCCCGGCAAGCACGAGTGCCGCGCAGGCACGACCGGGTTGCCCGCTGAGCGCTTCCGCCATCGGCTCGCGAGCGGCGCGCTGCGGCAGGCGCGATACCGTGACGGCGCCGCCCCCGCCCGCGACGGCGGGGCAAAACGCGCCGCCGTGCCCGGCGGCCGGCAGCGCCTGCCTCGCGGCGCGCCTGGAGCCGGCCCGCTCGAGGCGCAGGCCGATCGCATACGAGCTGCGCCGACAATGCGCGACCGTGTTGCGCCTGCGCCCGATCCGGGCGAGCTCGTCCGGCCTCTGGCCGGCGAGCGCCGCAAGGAAGCGCGGCGGGCCAAAGATGCCGAGGTCGATCGCCACGGCGTGGCCGCGCGCCACCGCCACCTCGCGCGACCGCAGGCCGAGCGCCCGGGCGCGGCCGGTATCGACGCGCGGGAACACGGGCGGATATGCCTGAGCGAGGATCGACGGCAGATCGTGAGCGAGGTCCATGAAGATCGTCGAAGCGGATGAAGCGGCCCACAAAGCCGGGGTTCGAGCCGCGGGCGCCCGCGGCGGGAAGATTCTAGCCCAGCGGTGCCTCGCCCGACGCTCCTGGCCGGATCGAATAAAACGCTTGCGCACCGTCCGGGTACACCCTATAATTTAACTCTTCTAACGGACGCGGGGTGGAGCAGTCTGGCAGCTCGTCGGGCTCATAACCCGAAGGTCGTAGGTTCAAATCCTACCCCCGCAACCAAGTTTCAAGCGAAGCCCTGATTTCACGACGAAATCGGGGCTTTTTGCTATCCGGGCGGTGCTACACATGGAGCTACACCCGTGGCCCTCACGCACCCGCAACCCAACCCGCCTGCTCCGGGCGCGGCGTATGCTCGTACCGGGTTTCCTCGGCTCTACGTGTCCCGCCACGGCGTTTTCTACTGGCGTGAGCGCAACCGCTGGCGCAGCCTGCGCACCAAGGATCCGCGCGAGGCCTCGATCTTTGCGATGGAACGCAACCTCTACCTGGCTCGCCAGCACCAGAACCGCATGAGCGTCGATCCCAACTCCCCAAAACGTCCCCCGCTCGATCCAGATGCCTATCAGCGCTTCGAGATCGATCTGCGTCGTGGGATCTTCAAAACGAACGGTACGCCAGAGGACGCCCAGGCGCTGCGCGAAACGCTCGAACTGGTGCGCAACCTGCCGCCCCATCTGCTGGAATCGCCGACGACGCGGAAGCGATCCTGCGGGCGGCGATCGACGAGGCCATGAGCGAGCGGCAGCAGGAGGCGCAGGCCGCCCAGGCCGGCCCGATGCTGTCGCAGGTCGTGGAGATGTGGCTGACCGAGCGGACTTTGCAGAACGCCCCGCGCACGGTCACCGCCAAGCGCCTCCACCTCGAAGACTTCCGACGCCGTGTTGCCCCTGGCGACGTTCGGATCAACGCGCTGGTGAAATCTGTGCTCGTGGGCTTCAAGGCGGCGCTGCTGGCCGACGGCCAGACGGGAAAAACGGTGGACAACAAGCTGTTGACCCCGCACGACCTGTTCAAATACGCCCTGGCAAACGGGCACTACACCGCGTCGCATGAGAACCCCGTGGCCGGCCTGTTCGTGCTGTCGAAGACGGAACGGATCAAGCAGGCCGACCCGTACCAGCCGTTCACCCTAGACGATCTGCGGGCGATCTTCAAGCCGCTGGCGTTCACGGCGTGGGCGGATGCGCCCGATCTGTGGTTTGCCACCTCTGGTGGCCCTGTTCACGGGTATGCGGATCAGCGAGGCCACGGCGATGAAGGTCGCCGACGTCAAGCAAACGGAGGACGGCGTGCATTGCATCAGCATCCCGGCGAGCAAGACCGTGGCGGGCATCCGCAACGTGCCGGTGTGCGATTCACTCGTCCGGCTGGGTTTCCTGCGCTACGTCGACGAGGTGCGAGCGGCCGGCCAGGAACGGCTCTACCCTCACCGCCGCTTGATCAACGGGGCGTATGCCAAGCGGTTGAGTGAGCGTTTTCTCGGGAGCCCTTGACGAACCTAGGTATTTTGGACGCTCGGAAGTCGTTCCACTCGTTCCGCGTCAACGTGATCACGGCGCTGGCGAACGGCGGTACCAACACGGCGCAGACGTTCAAGATCACGTGCCACAAGGATCGAACGGACGCGGACACGCACCTGGGGTACGTCCGTGACCTGCCGGATTTGAAGGCCGTGGTGGAGCGCTGCGCTGGCCGATCGACCTGGACGCTCTGGCATACGACGGCCGGTTGACAGGCTTCCTGGCTGCCCGACGGTGGGAAGGCGAGCGCTGCCGGTGGACGACGTGAAGTGACGCCCGTCAGCCCCCGCAGTTAGGTCGCAAAGTGCGTTAGAGGCAATATTAGATATTGTAGAATTTGCGCCACTCCATATCGAAAGGATTAAGTAAAATGCTTTTAAATGATTATGGATTTACCCAATCTGAGTGGGATAACGCCAAACATGAAGCCAAAAACATCTTGGCCGCTCGCGCTAAAATGCGCGGTTCGATTCCCTATTCCGACCTTGTTGCACAAATAAGGTCCGTGCGACTTGGCGCTCACGATCAACGCCTCTTCCAGTTGCTTAGGGAAATATCGGAGGATGAAGACGCTGCTGGCCGGGGCATGTTGAGTGTCATCGTTGTTCACAAACATGGAGATATGCAACCCGGGCCCGGCTTTTTTGATCTAGCAAACCAACTTGGCCGTGATACTTCCGACATTATGAAGTGCTGGATCGAAGAGCTGAAAAAAGTTCACGCCTACTGGTATTTTAAGGCTTAACGAATTTCGCACCGTTATTACACATGCCCGGGCGTGGCGCAAGAACTGGCGCGCGCCCGTTTTTCCGACTCTGGCTTGATGCGCGCTGGCGCGCGCGTGGATGAGATCGGGAAGGGTTATTCTGTGCCTGATCATGGAGGCCAGATGCCCGTCGGGTTTGCCTCCGGCCGGTACCCTCTGAAGGTGGCCGAATCCGGAGAGTGGTACGGTTTTGCCATTCCCCCGCCCCTGGTTCGTCTTTCCCGGGCCCGCCCGGGGCTACCGCCCCAGCCGAAGTAGTCCGGGAAAGCCTCTTCCCTGCTTGCCGCAAAATATGCGACATGCATGGAAGGGCTGACCCAGGCTTCGGCCGTCCCGTTCGATGCTGCTGAACGGTGCCATTGCCGGGAGTGAGATCGTTGCGCTACTCACTACGGACAGTTCAAGGCTCGCACGCCCCCGGTACCAGGTCTGTCCACCGCCTTTCGGCGGCACCTCTCCGTTGACGCTGTGCACCGTGTCCTGGCCGTCGCCAGGCGCTTCCCCGCTCATCGCGTCTCACCCATTGCCATGCCGAGCCGTCGGGGCACACGATCCGGACCAGATTGAGCCATACCCGGAACCCTCGCGGGACGAAGCACTGCGGGCCGGATCGCGCGAGGGTCGCGCGGTTCAAGATCGTCTGCTGCCGGGGTCGCTGGTCCAATGATGAGCGAGGCCGGTACCGCTCCCAGACACCAGGGGCTGGTTACCCTGACACGTCCTTGCTCAGATCTCCGGCGGCTCTGCGCTGCGGGCGTCGAGGCTGGATCAGGTCGGCGGCGGAACTTGACCTGGGGCTTCGGATCGCTATGCTGGGTTCATTGGGCCAAAGTTTGGGTTGTTGTAGCGCACACTACTCAATCCAGTTCCCGAGGCGACAACCTCGCGGAACCGCCACCCCAAGGTAGCAGACCACGGCCCCCTGTCAAACAGGGGGCCGTGGCACGTCTGGGGCTTGCGTTTTGCAGGGAACCTGCTTGATTGCTCGCTCACAACCGGGCAAAAGAACTCCATTTCCGGTCAAGGGCCGCAAGATGGAGCATGCCAAGTGTTATTGGCTCTCGTCGAGTTTTGGGTTTTCGCAAAACCCAGCGCCGGAACAGGGAATACAGGCCGCCTTCACCTTCCATCAGAAAGTAGCGATGAAAATCGAAATCACCGGGATCGATCTGAAACCTTTCGAAAAAACACCCCATGAAATCGTTGGCGTCGTCACCGGTCATGCCCAGGTCTTCCCATAACCGTGTATCACGGGTCAATGGTTTCGACGGACCCAGCCCGACCTCGGCCCGGACAAACGCCTCGATTGCTTCCCAAGATACGTCTGCCATCAGAGCACCCGATCCTCAGGCCTGACCATCCCGTTGTATTTGGCAACGGTGTTCCGCACGATGATGAACGCGTCACGTGCAAGCAACACCCATCCGAGCCCTGGGACAGCGCGCCCGACGAAGACGCTCAACTTCCGGGTAAGGATGACCCGAAACGATTTGATGCTTTCAAGGGTTAGCGTTGGCAAAACTCGACGCTTGAACTGGAACCGGAAAACCGAACGCGCCATGACCGACGCGACGGACGTGCCCTTGGTAGCGCCGGCGAACTTCCCGCGCGTCGGCAAGAGCGGCCAGCCGGACAGAATCAGGATCACGCCTTCGATGTCATCGATTCCGACCTGCTCGCAGGTTTCCTGCGCTGCGATGAAGAAAAACAACTCGGCCGGTGTGAGGTCCGGGTGCCCCAAATAGTTGTAGGCGTTTGTCATTTTATTCATACGAAAACACGGTCAACCATTCTAGCAGGCGCACGGCGCCTGCCAGGCGGGTTGCGGACCCACCAGAACCTGCCATGCTGGGTAAGTAGCCCACGGATTCGCAGGCCCGAAACAGAGGTGGCCTCACTCGTTCGGACAGTGTTCTGAGATTTTTAAGTGGAACGACCGAGGCAATCATGCTGCCGATTGGATCGCAGGCAGCGTCGCGAAGTATGCCTCATCCGGCGTCCGATCCGCCAGGCTCGAATGAGGTCGTTTCCGGTTGCGGTGATACACTCGCATCACCCTTTCGCTCCCCATTCCCATGAAATTCTGCTCAGTCTGCGGCCACGAAGTCGTTACGCGAATCCCGATCGGCGACAACCGCGAACGCTTCGTCTGCGACCAATGCGGCACGATCCACTACCAGAATCCGCGCAACGTGGTCGGCACCGTGCCGGTATGGGGCGACCAGGTGCTGCTGTGCCGGCGCGCGATCGAACCGCGCTACGGCTACTGGACGCTGCCCGCGGGTTTCATGGAAATGGGCGAGACCACCTCGGAGGCCGCCGCGCGCGAAACGCTCGAGGAGGCGGGCGCGCAGGTCGAGGTGCAGAATCTGTTCACGCTGCTCAACGTGCCGCACGTGCACCAGGTCCATCTGTTCTATCTGGCGCGCCTGACCGATCCAGCCTATTCGGCGGGCGAGGAAAGCCTGGAGGTGAGGCTGTTCGACGAAGCCGAGATCCCCTGGGACGAGATCGCGTTCCCCACCGTCAGCCAGACGCTGCGCCTGTTCTTCGCCGATCGCGAAGCCGGCTCGTTCGGCGTGCATACCGGCGATATCTTCCGCTCGCTGCGCAACGGCTGACACGCGGCACCGGCATGGTCCCCTGGCTCGCCCCCGACGCTCCGTTCCCATCCGTCGAGCGCGCGCTCGGCCCCGCGAGCGGCGCGCCGGGCCTGCTCGCCGCGAGCGCCGAACTGCACCCGGCGCGCGTGGCCGACGCCTACCATCGCGGCATCTTTCCGTGGTACTCCGACGGCCAGCCCGTGCTCTGGTGGAGCCCCGACCCGCGCATGATCCTGGTGCCGGCCGAGTTTCGCGTCTCGACCACGTTCCGCAAGACGCTGCGCCGCGTAATGCGCGACGCGCGCTGGGAAGTCCGCGTCGACGCCGACTTCGCCGCCGTGATGCGTGCCTGCGCGCAGGCACCGCGGCCGGGCCAGCGCGGCACCTGGATCACCGACGAGATCGTCGCCGCCTACACGGCGCTGCACCGCGCCGGCAACGCGCACAGCGTCGAGACCTGGTTCGACGGCAAGCGCGTCGGCGGACTCTACGGTGTCGCATTCGGCCGGATGTTCTTCGGCGAATCGATGTTCGCGCATGCCACCGACGCCTCCAAGATCGCGCTCGCCGCGCTCGTCGCCCATCTGCTCGAGCACGGCGTCGAGATGATCGACTGCCAGCAGAACACCAGCCACCTCGCCTCGCTCGGCGGCCGCGAAATCGACCGCCGTCGCTTCGTCGCTCACGTGCGCGCCGCCACCGGCGAGCCCGGCATTCCCTGGCGCTTCGACAAGCAGGTGCTCGTGCGCCTGACCGGCGCGGCCGAGGCCGGCTGAGGCCGGCGCGCGCCAGGCCGGACCGGAGCCGCCCCAGCGCGGCCGGCGGCCCGGCTAGGCACCCGGCGGCCATCACAAAATCGCGCCGAATCGGCCGCCCCGCGCCGCTTCCGGGCGGCACGCGGGAACCCCGCGAAGACGTCTCGGCACGATAATTTTCATGTTACCTTTACCGTCATCCGACCGGCCGGCTCCCGCCAGGCCGGCACCATTCGACCCGTTATCCGATGCCCACCCCGACGATCCGCCGCCAGTTCGCGTCGCCCGCCACGCCGACCGCCGCACCCGCCGCCCATGGCGCCCGCGCAGCGCGCCGTCGCACCGGGCCGGCCTGCGGCATCCGTTCGGGTCCGGCACGGCGCGCGACGGGCCGCGGCGCCGCGCGCCGGGCCCGCTGACGCGCCAGTCCGCTTCGAGAGCTGCCCATGACTCATCCCACTGAGCTGCCGCTTTCACCGCTTTCGGCATTGCAGTTCTATGCCACCGCGCCCTACCCATGCAGTTATCTCGACGGCCGCGTCGCGCGCTCGCAGGTGGCGACGCCGAGCCATCTGATCAATTCCGACATCTACACCGAGCTCGTCAAGGCCGGCTTTCGCCGCTCGGGCGTGTTCACCTACCGCCCCTACTGCGACGGCTGCCGCGCCTGCATCCCGGTGCGCGTGCCGGTGGACGCATTCACGCCGGGCCGCACCCAGCGCAAGATGTGGAACCGCCATCGCGCGCTGCTGGCCACGGTGTCGCCGCTGCATTACGACGAGGAGCACTACGCGCTCTACATGCGCTATCAGTCCGCCCGGCACGCAGGCGGCGGCATGGATCGCGACAGCCGTGACCAGTACGAGCAGTTCCTGCTGCAAAGCCGGATCAATTCGCGGCTAGTGGAGTTCCGCGAGCCCGTGCCGGGCGAGCAAGGCGCGACCACGCGCGGCACGCTGCGCATGATCAGCATGATCGACATCCTCGGCGATGGCCTCTCGTCGGTCTATACGTTCTTCGAACCCGGACACGGGCACGCCAGCTACGGCACCTACAACATCCTCTGGCAGATCGAGCAGGCACGCAGCCTGCGCCTGCCCTACGTCTATCTCGGCTACTGGATCCGCGAAAGCCCGAAGATGGCGTACAAGGCGAATTTCCGGCCGCTCGAGGGGCTCGTCGACGGCCGCTGGAAGCCGCTCGACCCGGGCGCCGTGGGCCTGCCGCCCGTCGATGCGGCGCTCGGGCGCGCGCCGCTGCCGGCCGGCCACGGCGGCACGCGCTGACGCTGCGGCGGCCGGGTCCGGCCGCCGTTCGGTTAAAATACCGGGTTATCAATTTTCGGCGCCGCCCTTCCCTTCGTGTTCAGTTCCCTTTATCCGCTTGCCCGCGCGTCCCTGTTCCGGATGGACGCGGAAGACGCCCACCACCTGACGCTGCGCCTGCTCGGCGCCGCCGGCCGCGCCGGCGTGGCGGGGCTGCTCGCGCCGAGCGTGCCGGACGCGCCGCGCACGGTGATGGGCCTCACGTTCCGCAACCCGGTCGGGCTCGCGGCCGGGCTCGACAAGGACGGCGCCTGCATCGACGGGCTCGCCGCGCTCGGCTTCGGCTTCATCGAAGTCGGCACGGTCACGCCGCGCCCACAGCCGGGCAACCCGCGTCCGCGCATCTTCCGCCTGCCGCAGGCCGAGGCGGTGATCAACCGGATGGGCTTCAACAACCACGGCGTCGAGCAGTTCGTGAAGAACGTGCAGGCCGCGCGCTATCGTGGCGTGCTGGGCCTGAACATCGGCAAGAACGCCGACACGCCGATCGAGCGCGCGGCCGACGATTACCTCTATTGCCTCGAACGCGTCTATCCGTTTGCGAGCTACGTGACGATCAACATCTCGTCGCCGAACACGAAGAACCTGCGACAGCTTCAGGGTTCGAACGAGCTCGACGCGCTGCTCGCCGCGCTGAAGGACAAGCAGGCGCGCCTGGCCGACCTGCACGGCAAGCTGGTGCCGCTCGCGCTGAAGATCGCGCCCGACCTCGACGACGAACAGATCAAGGAAATCGCCGCGCTGCTGCTGCGCCATCGCATCGAGGCCGTGATCGCCACCAACACCACGCTCTCGCGCGCGGCCGTGCAGGGCCTGCCGCACGCCGAGGAAGCGGGCGGCCTGTCGGGGCGGCCGGTGCTCGACGCGTCCAACCAGGTGATCCGCAAGCTGCACGCCGAACTGGGCGGCGCGGTGCCGATCATCGGGGTGGGCGGTATTTTTTCGGGCGATGACGCGCGGGCGAAACTCGCCGCGGGCGCGTCGCTGGTGCAGCTGTACACGGGCTTCATCTATCGCGGGCCGCCGCTCGTCGCCGATTGCGTGCGCGCCATCGCGCGCGGCTGATGCCGCGGTTATATGGAAATGAGCAAACGATAGTTAGGCGTGTCCCGCCGCTTCGCTATGATGCGCGGCTATCGTCAACGCCCGCTGCGGGCATTACAGGGAACAGAATGAAGATTGCGTTGCTGAAGAAGCTCCTCGGCGCCGGCCTGATCGGCGCGTCGCTCGTCGCCGCCACCGCGCACGCGGCCGATCTGCTCGATCAGGTCAAACAGCGCGGCACGCTGCGCATCGGCCTCGAAGGCACGTTCCCGCCGTTCAACTCGAAGTCGCCGCAGGGCGACCTGGTCGGCTACGACGTCGATATCGCCAAGGCCGTGGCCGCCAAGCTCGGCGTGAAGCCAGAATTCGTCACGACCGAATGGAGCGGCATCATCGCCGGCCTGCAGGCCGGCAAGTTCGACGTGATCGTCAACCAGGTGGGCGTAACCGACAAGCGCAAGGAAGTGCTCGACTTCTCGCCGGCCTACACCTACTCGGCCGCGCAGCTGATCCAGCGCAAGGACGATCCGCGCCAGTTCAAGTCGCTCGACGACCTCAAGGGCAAGAAGCTCGGCGTGGGCCTCGGCACCAACTACATGGACATGGCCAAGTCGGTGCCGGGCATCGACGTGAAGACCTATCCGGGCGCGCCCGAATATCTGCGCGACCTCGCGGCCGGGCGCCTCGACGCGGCGCTCAACGACCGCCTGATGCTCGCCTACCTGCTGAAGAACTCGCAGCTGCCGCTGCGCACCGGCGCGACGCTGCAGGCCGGCGAACCCTCGGCGATCCCGTTCAAGAAGGGCAACCCGAAGTTCGCCAAGGCGATCGACGACGCGATGACCCAGCTCGAGGCCGACGGCACGTTCGCGAAGATCTCGGACAAGTGGTTCGGCATCGACGTGTCCAAGCCGATCAAGTAAGTCACGCCGCGCGCCAAGCACGCGCTTGCAGGGCGGCACCGGCGACGGTGCCGCCCTTCGCTTTGTATCGTCGGTTTATGATGGCGCTTTTCGCGCCTGCCTCACCCGCCCCACATGTCGATCACTTCCCTGCTCGTCGATTCGCTGCCTGTGCTTGCGCAGGGCGCGGTATTGACCGTCAAGTTCGCCGTCCTGTCGATGGTGTTCGGCCTCATCGCCGCCGTCGTGCTCGCGCTGATGGGCATCGCCCACAGCCGCGTGCTCAATGCCATCGCACGCGTCTACGTGAGCCTGATGCGCGGCACGCCGCTGCTGGTGCAGATCTTCGTCATCTATTACGGCCTGCCGAGCCTGGGCATCTCGCTCGACCCGACGCCGGCCGGCGTGATCGCGCTGTCGGCGAACGTCGCGGCCTACATGTCCGAAAGCATGCGCGGCGCGATCAACGGCATCGAGAGCGGCCAGTGGCTCGCCTCGTACAGCCTCGGCCTGTCGTGGAGCCAGACGCTGCGCTACGTGATCGGCCCGCAGGCGCTGCGCATCGCCGTGCCGAGCCTGTCGAACAGCCTCATCAGCCTGATCAAGGACACCTCGCTGGTCTCGGTGATCACCGTCACGGAACTGCTGCGCAGCGCCCAGGAGATCATCGCCTCGACCTACCAGCCGCTGCCGCTCTATCTGGCGGCCGCGGCCGTGTACTGGGTGCTGTGCCAGATCCTCGAGTGGGTGCAGCGCTGGTGCGAGCGCCGGCTCGCGCTGCCGGGGCGGTACTGAGGCCGGCCGGCGCCCGGCTGCGGGCCGGGCCCGCGCGCCGACGCGAGGCCCACGCGCCCTCCGGCGATGCCCGAGCGCGTCGCGCTGGGCGTCCGGCCCTCAGCCCGCGCTCGCGTCGTCCGCCGCGAACCTCACGCCGAGCGCCGCGCGCGCCGCATCGCACAGCGCGATCATGTGGCGCGAATGCGCGTGCGTCATCACCGGACTCTCGAGCCGCCCTTCGCGCAGCAGCGCGCAGAAATGCTCGGTCTCGTAGTTGAGGCCGCCGCCCGAAAACGGCGCGTCCAGCTCGACGACGCGGCCGTCCGCGTAACGGATCGTCGCCTTGGCCGGATTCCACCAGTTCTCGTGGATCGTCACGGTCCCGCCCGCCGCGCCGAGCAGCGCGTCGCCGCGCCCCATCACGTCGAGCCCGCAGAACAGCTGCGCAATGCCGCCTTCGGCGTGACGGCTGTTCAGGCTGGCGAACACGTCCACGCCGCTCGCGCCGACCCGGCCGAGCGTCTGCACCTCGTGCGCCTCGCCGAGCCAGTCGACGGCGAGAAACAGCTCGTAGATGCCGATGTCGAGCAGCGCGCCGCCCGCCGCCGCGGCGCTGAAGCTCGGATGATCGGCCGGCACCGTCGAGAACGCACCGCCCGCCCGCACCAGCCGGACCGCGCCGATCGGGTCGCGCGCCAGATGCTCGCGCAGGCGCCGGTAGAGCGGATAGAACGGCGGCTTCATGGCCTCCATGAACAGCCTCCGGGCCGCCGCGGCGGCGGCCAGCACGGCCTCGAGTTCGCGCGCATTGACGGTGGCCGGCTTCTCGCAGAGCACGGCCTTGCCGGCCGCGAGCGCGGCGATCGCATAACGGGCGTGGCTGTCGTTCAGGGTGGCGATGTAGATCGCATCCAGATCGGATGCGCACAGCGCCTCGAAGCTCGCTGCGGGCGTGCCGCCTAGCTCGGCGCAGAACGCGGCGGCGGCCTCCGGGCGGCGCGCCCAGACCTGCGCGAGCACGGCATCCGGCACGTGGCCCAGCGATTGCGCGAAGCGGCGCGCGATCGCGCCGGCGCCGACGATGCCGAAACGGATCGGCTGGGAGGAAGGAAGGGTCATCGGGATCGAAGTGGGGCGGGAAACCGCGCCGGCCAAGCCGGCGGCCGGCCGTCATGATAACGGCCGGCGCGGGTCGATGTCCCGCCGGCTAGCGCGTGCAGCGTCGCGGCGACTGCAGCCCGCCTCAGCCCGCGACGCCCACGGCGCCCACGGCGCCCGCATGCGCTTGCGCCGGTGCCTGACGCGGCACCTCGGTCGTCAGGTCGATCAGTTCGCGCGCGGCCGCCTCCGCCGCGGGCGCGTCGCGCTGCTCGATCGCCACGACGATGCGCTCGTGCAGGCCCACCAGCCGCTCGTGGTTGCCTTCACGGTTGGCCGCCTGCGCGCGCACCAGCCGCAGCGCGCCGCAGACGATCGCGCTCATCTGCTGGTAGAACTGGTTGCCGCTCGCCTGAACGATGCGCGCATGCAAACGCTCGTCGGCGGCGTCGTAGTTCGCCTCGCCCGGCTCGAGCATGCGGAATGCCTCGAAGGCTTCACGAATACCGGCGATCTCCGCCGCGTTCGCGCGCTCGGCGGCCTGCCCCGTCGCGCGCGGTTCGATCAGCATGCGGAATTCGAGCACGTCGCGCATGAACTGCGGGTCCGGTTTCGCACGGAAGCGCCAGTTCACCACGTCCTCGTCGATCATGCGCCAGTCGCGCATCGGTCTGACGCGCGTGCCCACTTTCGGACGCACATCGAGCATGTCACGCGCGAGCAACATCGACAGGGCTTCGCGCATCACCGTCCGGCTGACGTCGAAATCCCTCGACAGCACGTCCTGAGGCGGCAGGATGCCGCCGTACTTGTCTTCCACGATCCCCGTGACGAGCCCGTCCATTACCTTGCTGACGAGCGACCTGTCTTTTGTCTGTTCCATACGAGAACTCCCCGTTACTTATCTGTGCTGGCGTACTGCCCCGCAGTTAGGCCTGGCCCCCTTTCTCTCGTTTTATTGGAAATGTACGCGACACTATTCTTCGTATGTTCGATACATTGCTGAGTTCGCGATCGCAATGCTATCTAGTAAACACCTGACAGGGTAATCCCTCTTAGGATTTCGTTTAGATATCCTATAGCAAAAAAAAAGCCCGACGGGCTCGGAAAAACCGTCGGGTGAATTGTCGGCATCGCAAAACGTTTGCGGCCGAGGATGCCTCGGGACGCGCTGCCGCAAGATCGCAAATCGCGTCGCAATGGTTTTTAAACTCTCGCTTAAACGCCGCGATAATCGATCGTCTCCACGCCGGCGGGGCCGCCGAGCAGGCACAGATCGGCGCCGCGCTGGGCGAACAGGCCGACCGTGACGACGCCGGGCCAGCCGTTGACCGTGGCCTCCAACCCGCGCGGATCGGTGATGGCAAGCCCCTTCACGTCGAGGATCTCGTTGCCGTTATCGGTCAGGTAAGGCGTGCCGTCGCCCGTGACGCGCAGCACCGGCACGCCGCCCAGCGCGGTCAGCCGGCGGCCGATCGCGGTGCGCGCCATCGGCACCACTTCCACCGGCAGCGGAAACGCGCCGAGTGTCGCGACGCGCTTGCTCGCGTCGGCAATGCAGACGAAGGTGGCCGATACCGAGGCCACGATCTTCTCGCGCGTGAGCGCCCCGCCGCCGCCCTTGATCATCGCGCCGCTCGCATCGATCTCGTCGGCGCCGTCCACGTAGACCTGCAGGCCGTCGATCTGGTTGAGATCGAACACGCGGATGCCGTGCGATGCCAGACGCTGCGTGGTGGCGATCGAGCTCGACACCGCGCCGCGATAGCGCGTCTTGATCGCGGCCAGCGCGTCGATGAAGCAGTTCGCGGTGGATCCGGTGCCGACGCCGATCACCGAGCCTTCCGGCACGTTCGCCAGCACATAATCGGCGGCCGCCTGGCCGACGAGGCGCTTGAGTTCGTCTTGAGTCATGAAAAGAGGGGAAATGCGCTGATTGCGAAAGCGGCGAGTTTACCGGACTCGTCCGGCACGGCGTCGATTTTCGTCGCGCGCGCGGCGCCGGCGCGACACTCGGCTCGCCGCAGGGACCGGACGCGCGGAGCGCCCGATGGCAAGCGGGACGGCCACGGGGATCCGCCGCCGCCCGGCCGTGCGGCGGCACCGGAAACGAGCGGAAACGCGGGGAAACTACGGCGTCGTGCCGTGGCCGGCCGCGGCGGCCGGCGCCGTGATCGGCACGCCCGCATCGGGGAAATACTTGTCGAGCAGGGCCTGCGCGATCGCGTCGGTCTGCGCGTCCGGATTGCCCGAGTAGTCGGCCGGCCGGAAATGCATCTGGAACGCCGCGAACACGCGCCGCGTGCGCGCGTCGAGCACGCCGTCGGTCGCCACGTCGTAGCCGTAGCGCGCGAGCTTCAGCTGCAGCCCGCGCACCTCGGCCGGGTCGCCGGGCGCGCGCCCCGCCAGCCGCGCGGCCACGGTGGCGTCGTCGGGCCAGGCGCCGACGCCGGCGCGCGCGAGCGCCTGCCAAGGGAAGGCCGGACCGGGATCGATCTTGCGCTGGGGAGCGATGTCGCTGTGCGCGACCACGCGCGTCGGCGGTATCCGGTAGCGCGCGACGATGTCCTGCGCGAGCTTCACCACCGCCTCGACCTGATCGGGCGGATAGGCCTGCCAGGTCCGGTTCGCCGGCGCGTCGAGCGGGCCGGCATTGACGATCTCGATGCCGATCGATGCCGCGTTGAGCTCGGTCGTACCCTGCCAGTCGCTGACGCCCGCGTGCCAGGCACGCTCGCTTTCCGGCACCAGTTGCAGCACGACGGGCTTGCCGTCGCGGTAGGACGGATGGCTCGGAACCAGGTAATGGGCGCTGACCTCGTCGTGGGTCAGCACGAACCGCGCGCGCTGGTCGTCCGACTCGGTGTAGTGCAGCACGAGAAAGCGCACGCGCGAATCGGCGCCGCGCGCCGGATGGCCCGTATCGGCGAGATAGCTGCCGCGATCGACGAGCGTGGGCGCGCTGCAGGCGCTCAGCAGCGCCGCGATGCAGGCCGCGGCCAGCACGCGCGCACCGTGCACACCGCCGCGCCGGCCGGCGCTACCCGCCGTCATCCTCTCCGGCCGGCGTGCGATCGGCCAGCGCCTCGTTTTCATCAACACGGCCTCCTGCGGCTTACTTCGCGGCGGCCGCCACGCGCCGCTGGCGCACGGCTTCGTACAGGCACACGCCGCTCGCCACCGACACGTTCAGGCTCTCGACGCTGCCGGCCATCGGCAGGTTCATCACGTCGTCGCAGGTATCGCGCGTGAGGCGGCGCATGCCCTCGCCCTCGGCGCCCATCACCAGCGCCACCGGGCCGTCGAGCTTGGTCTCGTAGAGGCTCGCCGGCGCGTCGTCGGCCGTGCCGATCACCCAGACGCCCGCGTCCTTCAGCTCGCGCAGCGCGCGCGCGAGATTCGTCACCGTGATGTAGGGCACGGTGTCGGCCGCGCCGCTCGCGACCTTGGCGGCCGTCGCGTTGAGGCCGACGGCGCGGTCGCGCGGCGCGATGATCGCGTGCGCGCCGGCCGCGTCGGCCACGCGCAAGCAGGCGCCGAGATTGTGCGGATCGGTGACGCCGTCGAGCACCAGCAGCAGTGCCGGGCCCTGAATGCCGTCGAGCAGTTCCGCCAGGTTCTGCGCGAGCGGCAGATCCTCGACGCGCGCCACCACGCCCTGATGGCGCTCGGTGTGCGCGAGACCCCACAAGCGCGTTTCGTCGGCGGCGATCAGGCGCACGCCGGCTTCCTTCGCGGTCTGCAGGAAATCCGTCATGCGGCGATCGCGCCGGGTCTGGTCGTACAACACCTCGGCGACCGTCGACGCATCGTGCCGCAAGCGGGCGGTGACCGCGTGAAAACCGTAGAGAACCTTCAAACGTGACATGACTGAGCAACCTTCGTCTTGACGCGGGGCGCGGCCGGCGCGCCTCGCGAGCATTGCAAACGGAAGCGCCGCGTTGCCGGCCTCGCAGCCGGACAACGCGGCGTCTTCGATTCATCGACCGCCCGGGCCGGCGCACGGCGGCGCCGGCCGCGGCGTCAATATTTCTTGCGCGGACGCGCCTTTTTGGCCGGCGACTTGGCCGCCGTGCCGCCCTTCTTCCTGGCGGCCGGATGCGCGGCGCGCGCATCCTTGGCGGCGGGCGCGCCGGTGCTGCCGACGGCCGCCTTGCGGCGCCCCACCGCCGGCTCGTCCTCGCTCGTCACGCCCGGCATCGCACGCACGCGCGCCGCGCCGCGTTCCGCGGGCGCCGGGACCGCTCCGCGCGGCGCCTTCACGGGCGTGTCGCGCACCAGCCGGAAGTCGATCTTGCGCGCGTCGAGATCGACGCGGCCGACCTGCACGCGCACGCGGTCCGACAGCCGGTAGCGGATACCGGTACGCTCGCCGCGCAGTTCGTTCTTGATCTCGTCGTACTGGAAATAGTCGGAGCCGAGTTCGGTGACGTGCACGAGCCCCTCGATGAACAGCGTGTCGAGCTGCACGAAGATCCCGAACGGCGTCACGCCGTTGACCATCCCGCCGTATTCCTCGCCGAGCTTGTCGCGCATGAAATAGCACTTGAGCCAGGCCTCGACGTCGCGCGAGGCTTCGTCGGCGCGGCGCTCGTTGGCCGAGCAGTGCAGGCCGAGCTCTTCCCAGATCGCGTCGTTCGAACGCGCGCGGCCGCGTGCTTCGCCGTCTTCCTTCTGCATCGCGCGGGCCCGCGGCGAGAGCGCCGTGTTCAGCGTCACGCCGTCGGGCGCCTTCGGCGTGTACCGGTGGCCGGACAGGATCGCGTAGATCGCGCGGTGCGTGAGCAGATCGGGATAGCGGCGGATCGGGCTCGTGAAGTGCGCGTAGGCATCGTAGGCCAGACCGAAGTGGCCGATGTTGTCGGGGCTGTAGACGGCTTGCTGCATCGAGCGCAGCAGCATCGGCTGCAGCATCTGTGCGTCGGGCCGCTCGCGGATCTTCGCCATCAGCGCCGCGTAGTCGCTGGCGTGAGGCTTCTCGCCGCCGCCGAGCGTGAGCCCCATGCCGCGCAGGAACGAGCGCAGGTTCTCGAGCTTCTCGGCCGTCGGACCGGCGTGAACGCGGTACAGGCCCGACTGCTTGTGGCGCTTCATGAAGTCGGCCGCGCAGACGTTGGCGGCCAGCATGCATTCCTCGATCAGCTTGTGCGCGTCGTTGCGCTGGCGCGGCAGGATCTGCTCGATCTTGCCCTGCGCGTTGCAGACGATGTAGGTCTCGGTGGTATCGAAATCGATCGCGCCGCGCTTCTGACGCGCCGCGAACAGTGCCTTGTAGACGCCGTAGAGGTCCTGCAGATGAGGCAGCAGGTCGGCACGGCGCGCGGCCTCCGGCCCCTTGGTGTTGCCCAGCACGGCCGCGACCTCGGTATAGGTCAGGCGCGCCGCCGAGTGGATCACGGCCGGATAGAACTGATAGGCCTTCACTTCGCCGCGCGCGGTCACCACCATGTCGCAGACCAGCACGCAGCGGTCCACCTGCGGGTTCAGCGAGCAGAGCCCGTTCGACAGCTTCTCGGGCAGCATCGGGATCACGCGGCGCGGAAAGTAGACCGATGTGCTGCGCTCGAGCGCGTCGACGTCGAGCGCCTCGCCCGGCTTCACGTAGTGCGAGACGTCGGCGATCGCGACGATCAGCCGGAAGCCGTCGCCACGGCCGACCTTCATCGGTTCGCAGTAGACCGCGTCGTCGAAGTCGCGCGCGTCCTCGCCGTCGATCGTGACGAGCGGCACGTCGCGCAGATCGACGCGGTAGCGCAGGTCGACCGGACGCACCTTGTCCGGCAGCGCGGCCGAGGCGGCCAGCGCGGCCGGGCTGAACTCGTGCGGTACACCGTACTTGCGTACCGCGATCTCGATCTCCATGCCCGGATCGTCGATGTCGCCGAGCACTTCCTCGACACGGCCGAGCGGCTGCGAATGGCGGCTCGGAAACTCGGTCAGCTCGACCACCACGACCTGGCCGACCTTGGCCTTCTTCGGATTCTGGGTGATCAGGATGTCGTGGCCGATCCGCTTGTCCTCGGGGGCGCAGATCAGCGCACCGTTCTCGTTGAGCAGGCGGCCGATCACGCGCTTGTTGGCGCGGTCGGTGACCTCGACCACATGTCCTTCCGGGCGGCCGCGGCGGTCGTAGCCGACGATCCGTGCGAGCACGCGATCGTTGTGCATGACCTTCTGCATCTCGCCGCTCGGCAGGAACAGGTCGTCCTGGCCGTCGTCGCGGATCAGGAATCCATAGCCGTCGCGATGGCCCTGCACGCGTCCGGCCACGAAGTTCGACGGATGAGTCAGTTGATAGTGCCCGCGCTTGTCGAGCCGGATCTGGCCGTCGCGCTCCATCGCGGCGACGCGCCGGAAGAAGCCCTCGCGCTCCTGGCGCTTGATCGACAGTGCTTCGGCTATGTCGTTCGCCGCCAGCGGGGCGTCGCTCGTGCGCAGCACGCCGAGGATTTCTTCGCGGCTCGGGATGGGATACGGATACTTGCTCAAGGGCTTGTCGATGGTTGTTCTCGTTGCGTGGACTACCTGTCCGGTTCGAACGATCGGACGCCAGGTTGCGGGTCATTCTATCACCCGACGCCGCGCCGAAAACCGAGAAACGGGGCACGAGGCGGGCAAGCGGACCGATCCCGGCGCCGATGCAAAAAGATATTGACACAATTATTCGCGCTGCTATGATTGCGGTCTTGCTTGATGCAGCTTGTGCCCAGGTGGCGGAATTGGTAGACGCACTAGGTTCAGGTCCTAGCGGTGGCAACATCGTGGAGGTTCGAGTCCTCTCCTGGGCACCACAAGTTTAAGAAAGGCCGGCTCAACGCCGGCCTTTCTCATTGCTGCCCGGCAGGCACGGAGCCCGCGCCGCTTGCCGGGACGCCGCTCGCGAAACGCGGGACGGCGAGCAACGGACAGCAAGCAGCCCAACCGTTCATCCCGCCCCCACCAGATACCGCGTCAGCGCCGCCGTCGACATCTCGCGCGCGAGCCGCGCCGCCTGCCCCGCCCACATGTTGCTGAAGTCGGCCCGGCCGGCCTTCTCGGTGACGGTGCGCAGCGGCACGAGCGCGCCGCCCGCGGTCGGAAACACCGGCGCCGCCGCCGAGATCGGCCCGATCTCGCGCATCAGCCGGTTCGTGATGCCGCGCGCCGGGCGGCCCGTAAACAAATTGGTCAGCGCCGTCTGGTCCTCGCCGGCCGTGCGCAGCGCCTCGCGATGGAACGCGCTGATCTTCGCCTCGGGCGTCAGCAGGTAGGCCGTGCCGATCTGCACGGCCGAGGCGCCGAGCGCGAACGCGGCCTGCACACCGCGCGGGTCGGCGATGCCGCCCGCGGCGATCACCGGCACCGGCACCGCATCGACGATCTGCGGCACCAGCGCGATGGTGCCGACCTGGGTCGACATGTCGTCCGACAGGAAATTGCCGCGATGGCCGCCCGCCTCATAGCCCATCGCGATGATCGCGTCCACGCCGCGCTCGGCCAGCCAGCGCGCCTCCGCAACCGTCGTCGCCGACGAGATCACGCGCGCGCCGGCGCGCTTCACGCGCTCGACGAGCCGCGTCTCGGGCAGGCCGAAGTGGAAGCTGACCACTTCCGGCCGGTACGCCTCGACGATCTCGCAATAGGCGTCGCTGAACGGCGCGCGGCTCGACGAGGGCACGGGCTCGGCAGGATCGAGCCCGAGTTCGACGTAATAGCGCGCGAGCGCCGCGCGCCACGCCATCTGCGCGGCGGGGTCGGGCGCCGGGTCGGTATGCGAGAAGAAATTGACGTTGATCGGCTTGCGTGTCGCGCCGCGAATCTGGTCGAGCGCGGCCTTCATCTGCTCGACCGACAGCAGCGCGGCCGGCAGCGAGCCGAGGCCGCCCGCCTCGCTCGCCGCGATCACCATCGCGGCCGTGGTCGCGCCCGCCATCGGGGCCTGGATGATCGGCAACTCGATGCCGAACAGATCGAGGATACGCGTGTCGTGCCAGTTGCCCATGCGTGCATGCTCCAGCGAATGATGCAGTGAGTGGCGCCCGGCCAGCGCGGGGCGCATGATGGCCTTCACGCGCCATCGTACCGTAGCCGGCCGCCGGACGGCGCCGGACGGTGCGCTATCGCGGATCTACCGGGGACGATCGCGCTCACGCGCACGCCGCGCTTCGCGCGCCGGCTCGCAGGCCCGTGAGCGCGGAGCCTGGCGGTGAATTCGGCGGCCGGCGCGCGAAGTCCTGCCGTCGCGAATCGCCGCCGATCATCTGCGGCATGTGCCTGACGCGGCCCGGCCGTGGTCTCAGGCAAGAACGGCGAAGCGGAAGCGCCGCCGCGCCCATCGAAAAGCGTTGACACATCGATCCGGTACGCTATAATCACTTTCTTGCTTGTTAAGCTGGTTGTGCCCAGGTGGCGGAATTGGTAGACGCACTAGGTTCAGGTCCTAGCGGTGGCAACACCGTGGAGGTTCGAGTCCTCTCCTGGGCACCACAAGTTTAAGAAAGGCCGGCTCAACGCCGGCCTTTTTCATTTCCGCACGATCTCATGCCGTGCGGCCGGCAACGGACATCGATTTGGCCCGAAAAAGCATTGACAGGTTCGTGGAGCGCTTTATAATCTCGGTCTTGCTTGATGCAGCTTGTGCCCAGGTGGCGGAATTGGTAGACGCACTAGGTTCAGGTCCTAGCGGTGGCAACATCGTGGAGGTTCGAGTCCTCTCCTGGGCACCACAAGTTTAAGAAAGGCCGGCTAAACGCCGGCCTTTTTCATTGCTGCCCGGAAAGCAGCATGCCTGAGCCATGGGCGGGCACGAGGCTTCGTGAAGCGACGCGTCAAGTCAGGCCTCACCCTGCCAGCCGCCCCACCGCATCATCGACGCTCAACTCCGAGAGCGCGTCCTCACCGAGCCCCCCGCCACTGGCTCGCCGCAGCACCTCGAGCACTTCCGGCTTCAAGCGCACCAGCGCCAGCCGCCAGCCGCGCGCCTCGCATTCGGCGGCGAACGTGATCAGCGCCTCGATCGCGGTGCCATCGAGATCCGGCGATTCCTCGAGGCTCAGCACCACCGTCCGCAGCCCCCTGACCGCGCGCCCCAGTTGCCGAACCCGCCCCAGCACGCGCTCCGCGTTCGCGAAGAACAGCTGCCCCTCGGGTCGGACGATCAGCATGCCCGGCACCGGCGTCGCATCGGCATGATTGCGCACGTCGACGAAATCGCGGCTGTCGCGCAGCCGGCCCAACTCGCTGAGCTTCGGCTCGGACAGCTTGCGCACGGTCAGCAGCAGGCTCGCCGCGATCGCCGCGAGCAGGCCGTTCAGCACGCCGAGCACGAGCACCGCGAGAATCGCGGCGAGCGCCAGCAGCCGGTCGCGGTGCCAGAGCCAATACGGCCGGAACACGGCCGGATGCAGCGAGTGGCTGACCGCGAAGATCACGATCGCGGCGAGCACCGGCTCCGGCGTGCGCGCGAGCTGCGGCAGCAGCAGCCAGACGATCAACCCGATCACCACGGCCGCGCACGCGCCCGCGAGCCGGCTCTGCGCGCCGGCCGCCTCGTTGGCCGAGCTCGCCGAATAACCGGCGCCCACGGGCATGCCATGCAGCAGACCCGATACCAGGTTCGCGCAGCCGAGCGCGACCAGATCGCGATTCGGCGCGATCGCGTCGCCGTGCTTCAGCGCGAAATTGCGGATCGAGCCATACGATTCGGCATACAGGATCAGCATC
This sequence comes from Burkholderia glumae LMG 2196 = ATCC 33617, assembly GCF_000960995.1. Taxonomy (NCBI): domain Bacteria; kingdom Pseudomonadati; phylum Pseudomonadota; class Betaproteobacteria; order Burkholderiales; family Burkholderiaceae; genus Burkholderia; species Burkholderia glumae. Next base: position 3,100,510 of record NZ_CP009435.1, read on the forward strand.
AGCGCGAAGCCGAGCTCCACGGTCTGCGTCCAGCCGGCGCGATCGAGCGACGGCAGCCCGAACGAGAGATGCTGCAGGTCGATATGCCCGACCACGGCGATGCCATGAGCTGCCCAGTCGATCCCATAACCGGCCGCGATGCCGAGCACGATCACGATCAGCGTGGCCGGCACGCGCGAGCGCCGGCCGAGCGCGAACAGGATCGCGAGCGCCGCGGCGCCGAGCGCGAGGCTGGCGAGGTTGGCGTGCGGCAGGCCGCGCACGAGGTCCAGCGCCACCTGCGGCGTATCGCTGTGATGCACGGGGACCACGAGGATCTTCGGCAACTGCTTGATCACGATCGTCAGCGCGAGCCCGAACGTGAAGCCGCGCAGCACGGGCCGCGCGATGAAGTCCGAGATGCCGCCGAGCCGCGCGGCGCCCGCGATCACGAACAGCAGGCCGGTGGCGGCCACCAGCGCGGCCGCGAGCGCAAGCTGCTCGGCCGCGCTGGTGCCGGTCTCGGACAGCACGGTGGCGGCCAGCACGGCGGCCGACGACGAGGTCGACGAGACGATCGCGAAGCGGCTGCTGCCGAGCGCCGCGTAGACCACCAGCCCGACCAGCAGCGCGATCAGGCCGGCCTGCGGCGGCAGGTTCGCGAGCCCGGCATAGGCGACCGCCTCGGGAATCAGCAGCCCGGCGATCGACAGGCCGGCCAGCGCGTCGCGCCAGCGCCGCGCGCCGCGCGTCGGGTCGGGCGCGGCGCGCGGCGAAACATGAGCGGCATCGTGCGGCATCGCCTCGGACACCGCCCGCGTCGACGTCGGCCGGATCACGGCATGGCGCGACTGGCGCATCTCAGGGCCTCGGCTCGAACACGCCGGACCAGCCAGGCAGATAGCGTGCGTCGGGCGCATGCGCATGGGCGAGCGCCGCGTCGAGCGCCTTCGAGAAATGCTTGCGCACCGTGGCGAGCGGGATCTTCGTGCGCAGGTAGTCGGCCCACAGGAATTCGCTGAACGGCGTGGCATCCTTCGCGTAGCCGCCCGCGGTGCGCAGCTCGCCCGCCAGGCTGCGATACGGGTCGTCGCTCAGCCCGGTCAGCCGGACGGGCAGGCGGTCGTAAGCGTGGCGCGCGCCGTCCGGCCCGAACGGATGTACCCACTGGTTGTGCTCCATCATGCGCCAGAAGATCGTCTCGTCGAGCCAGGACAGATCCTTCAGCAGCATCACCTTCACCTCGCTCACCTCCTCCTCGAGCAGCGCCAGCCCGAGATGATGGTGATCGACGATGAACAGCGCGTTGCCGGGGCCGGTCACGGCCGGAAACCAGTGCAGCTCGATCTCGTCGCGGCGCGCCTGCTTGCCGAGCGACTTCCAATGCTTGCGCTTGGCCTTTACCTCGCGATAGCCGACGCTCATCTGCGTCGGTCGCAAGCTTTCGAGACGGGCGGGAATCAGGTGGACGTCGCGGCCGAGCGCCATGGTGTGCTCCGGTGAAAAGGATTCGCCACGATACCCCAGCGCGCCCGCGTCGTGCGAGCCGCAGCGCAGCGACGCCGCCGGCGTGCGCAGGCTCGGCACGGCCTCGCCCTCGTTGTCCGGCCTTCGAATGATTTACATAATCAAAAATCGATTCATTCGATATCGATACATTTCTTTCAAATCGAATGCAATCTCAGCATATTGCGGTTCAATGCCGGCTTTTATCTAGGGATTAATCCCGATCACTGAACGCAAAGCAGACGCGCAAACCATTCCGCGGCGTACACTCGATCCGCCGCGCGCCCCGCCGGGCGGCCCTCGCCGCCCGCGACGCCCCCCCACCAAGGAGACCTCCGCCATGAGCTGGACCCGGGAACAGAGAAACGTGACGATCGCCGCCTATTTGGGCTGGACCCTCGACGCATTCGATTTCTTTCTGATGGTATTCGTGTTGAAAGACATCGCGGCGGAATTCAATACCAAGATCTCGACGGTCACCTTCGCGATCAGCCTGACGCTGGCCATGCGGCCGGTCGGTGCCCTGATCTTCGGCCGGCTCGCCGACCGCTTCGGCCGCCGCCCCACGCTGATGGTCAACATCGCCCTCTACTCGCTGCTCGAACTCGCCTCGGGCTTCGCGCCGAACCTCACCGCGCTGTTCGTGATGCGCGCGCTGTTCGGCATCGCGATGGGCGGCGAATGGGGCGTGGGCTCCGCGCTGACGATGGAAACGGTGCCGCCCAAATCGCGCGGCATCGTCTCCGGGCTGCTGCAGGCCGGCTATCCGAGCGGTTATCTGCTCGCCTCGATCGTGTTCGGCCTGTTCTATCAGTACATCGGCTGGCGCGGCATGTTCATGATCGGCGTGCTGCCCGCGCTGCTGGTGCTTTACGTGCGCTCGCACGTGCCTGAATCGCCGGCCTGGAAGCAGATGGAGAAGCGGCCGCGCCCGAGCCTCGTGGCCACGCTGCGGCATAACTGGAAGCTGTCGATCTACGCGGTGGTGCTGATGACCGCGTTCAACTTCTTCTCGCACGGCACGCAGGATCTGTATCCGACCTTCCTGCGCGAACAGCATCACTTCGATCCGCATACCGTGTCGTGGATCACGATCGTGCTGAACATCGGCGCGATCGTCGGCGGCCTCGCGTTCGGCTCGCTTTCCGAGAAGATCGGCCGGCGCCGCGCCATCTTCATCGCCGCGCTGATCGCCCTGCCGGTGCTGCCGCTCTGGGCGTTCTCGAGCGGCACCGTGGCGCTCGCGGCCGGCGCGTTCCTGATGCAGATCTCGGTGCAGGGCGCCTGGGGCGTTATCCCGGTCCACTTGAACGAGATCTCGCCGGACGAGATTCGCGCCACCTTCCCCGGCTTCGTCTACCAGCTCGGCAATCTGATCGCCTCGGGCAATGCGGTGATGCAGGCGCGACTGGCCTCCAGCAACGGCAACGGCAACGACTACAGCTACGCGCTCGCGCTGGTGGCTGGCGTGGTGGCGGTGGTGATCGCCTCGCTGATCCTGTTCAGCCGCGAACGGCGCGGCATCGACATGACGCAGAGCGCCGCGCGGGTCTCCTCGGCCGGCTGAGCCGGCCACGCAGCGCATCATCGCGCGAAGCGCGCCAGGCCGTGCTTCGCGTGAAACGATGCTGCAACGCACATCGCCTCTAGAGGAATCCGCCCACAAACAACACTTGCCGCCCGCCCCCGCGCCTTTTTATCTTAATAAAAACGCTTGTTTCAATTACCGATTTGAATCGCTCGTTCGATAACCGAAACAGTGATCATGGAGGCGACATGGCGGTTCGGCAAGCCAGCCGGCAAACCGGCGGCACGAAGGCGCGCATTCTCGACGCAGCGGAAGACCTGTTCGTCGAACATGGTTTCGAAGCGATGTCGATGCGGCAGATCACATCACGCGCCGCGGTGAATCTCGCGGCGGTCAATTACCACTTCGGCAGCAAGGAGGCGCTGATCCACGCGATGCTGTCGCGTCGCCTCGACCAGCTCAACGACGAGCGGCTGCGCATCCTCGACCGCTTCGAGGCCCAGCTCGGCGAAGCCATCACCTGCGAGCACGTGCTCGGCGCGATGTTCATCCCGGCGCTGCAGGCCTCGCGCGATCCGCAGCGCGGCGGCCGCGCGTTCCTGCGCCTGATCGGCCGCGCCTACACCGACCCCTCCACCTTCGTGCGCGGCTTTCTGGCCGCGCATTACGCGAGCGTGGCCGGCCGCTTCTTCGATGCGTTCCAGCGCGCGCTGCCGCTGTTGCCGCGCGCCGAGCTGGGCTGGCGCCTGCACTATGCGATCGGCGCGCTGTCGGGCGCGCTCGCGGGTGCCGAGACCGACAGCCTGCTCGACGATTTCTCGCAGGGCCGCACCATGAACGACGTACAGCTGATCGCGCGCCTGTCCTCGCTGATCGTGGCCGCGCTGAAGGCACCGATGCCGGACACGGCGCAGATGTCGATCTTCGCGGCCGTGCTCGACGATGCGCAGCGCGGCAGCATCGCGCCGCCGAATGGCGGCGAGCTGCCGTCGGGACCGTTCGGCGCGTCGGCCGGCACGCGGCTGCATGCGCGGCACGCGTCTTGACGCGCGGCCCGCGCACGGCTCACGCACGGAATCGGCAGCACCAGTGCCCGCGGGCACCGCAGACGCGCTCGCCAGCCCAACCCAAGAACGGCACGCGCCACGCTCCGGACATACCGGGCGCCGCGCGCGGCGGCGGCGCCGGCCCTTGGACGCGCCGACATCACGACTCTGGAGACAAGCGATGAACGCCTCCGCTGCTTCGCTCGGCACGCCGGTGCCGAATACCGACGGCATCTGGTTTTCCTCCTATCCGCGCGGCGTCCCGCACGAGATCGACATCACGCGCTATGCCTCGCTCGTCGAGTACTTCGACGAATGCACGACGCGCTTCGCCGAACGCGTCGCCTACGTCAGCGCCGGCTCGAACCTGAGCTACGCCTCGCTCGCGCGCAAGGCCGAGGCGTTCGCGGCCTACCTGCAGCACACGCTCGGCGTGAAGCCCGGCGATCGCGTCGCGATCATGCTGCCGAACTCGTTCCAGTATCCGGTCGCGCTGTTCGGCACGCTGAAGGCCGGCGCGGTGGTGGTCAACGTCAATCCGCTCTACACCGCGCGCGAACTCGCGCATCAGTTGAAGGACAGCGGCGCGCAGACCATCGTCGTGTTCGAGAACTTCGCGCGCACGCTCGAGGAGGCCTTGCCCGGAACCACGGTGCGCAACGTGGTGGTGACCGCGCTCGGCGACCTGCTCGGCGAGGGCTTCAACGCGAAGGGCCGGCTCGTCAACTTCGTGCTCAAGCATGTGAAGAAGCTCGTGCCGCCCTATCAGCTGCCGCAGGCGGTGCGGCTGCGCGCGGCGCTGGCAGCGGGCGCCCGCTCGCGTGCCACGCCCGTCACGCTCACGCGCGCCGATCTGGCGTTCCTGCAATACACGGGCGGCACCACCGGCGTGGCGAAGGGCGCGATGCTCACGCACGGCAACCTGATCGCGAACCTGCTGCAGGCCAAGGCCTGGATCGCCGACCAGATGTCGGACGAGATCGAGACCGTGCTCACGCCGCTGCCGCTCTATCACATCTACTCGCTGACCGTGAACGCGCTGATCTTCATGGGCCTGGGCGGGCGCAACATCCTGATCGCGAACCCGCGCGACACGAAGATGATGATGAAGGTGCTCAGGCACGAAACCTTCACCGGCATCACCGGCATCAACACGCTCTACAACGCGTTCCTCGACAACGCCGAATTCCGCGCCCGCGACTTCTCGAAGCTGAAGCTGGCCATGGCGGGTGGCATGGCCATGCAGCGCGCCGTCGCGGAGCGCTTCAAGGCGGTCACCGGCCGGCCGGTGGTGGAAGGCTACGGGCTCACCGAATGCTCGCCGATCGTCACGATGAATCCGGTCGACCTCGACGACATGCATGACTTCAGCGGCTCGATCGGCCTGCCGGCGCCGTCCACCGTGGTGCGTTTTCGGCGCGAGGACGGCACCTGGGCCGCGATCGGCGAGCCCGGCGAGCTCTGCGTGCGCGGCCCGCAGGTGATGCTCGGCTACTGGCAGCGCCCCGACGAAACCGCCAAGGTGCTCGACCGCGACGGCTGGCTGGCCACCGGCGATATCGGCGTGATGGACGAGCGCGGCTTCGTGCGCCTCATCGATCGCAAGAAGGACATGATCCTGGTGTCCGGTTTCAACGTGTATCCGAACGAAATCGAGGAGGTGCTGGTGATGCACCCCGGCATCAGCGAAGCCGCCGCGATCGGCGTGCCCGACGCGGCGCACGGCGAGCGGATCAAGGCCTTCGTGGTGCGGCGCGACCCGGCGCTCACGGTGGACGAGGTACTCGCGCACTGCCGCAAGAACCTGACGGGCTACAAGATGCCGAAGGCAGTGGAGTTTCGCGAGGCGCTGCCGCAAACCAACGTCGGCAAAATCCTGCGCCGCGCGCTGCGCGACGAGGAACTCGCGAAACTCGAGCAGCCGGCACAGCCGTGATCCGGCGTTCCCGACACCTTGAGGAGAGATGCATGCGTTCCAGCTTCATGCCACGTCCGTTGCGCCGCCTCGCGCTGCCGTTGACGATCGCCGCCGCGAGCGTGGTGGCGCCGGCCGCGTTCGCCCCCGCGGCGCGCGCCCAGACCGCCGCGGACACGGCGAGCGCGCCCGCTGCCGCGCTGCCGCCCGAGCTCGCGCGCGTCGTCCAGCAGGACGTGGCGCAGCAGGCCGCCTGGCTCAGGACGGCCGCGCGCGACGGCACGCTCGAAAAGCTCGACGACGCCACGCTCACCGCCCTGTTCAGCGCGCTCGACCCGATGACGGTGCCGGCCTACATCGCGGCCGGTCCGAACGGCTATCCGGCGTATGAGTTCACGATGACGCGCCAGGAGCGGATCGGCGACAGTTGGGCCGGCAAGCCCGACCGCATGCTCGTGAAGATGACGCGCGAGCCGCTGCGGATCTACGCGAAGTGGCTGCCGGGCGGCCCGCACGCGGGCCAGGAGACGATCTACGACGAAACCCGGCGCAAGGACGAGATGTATGGCCACCTGGGCGGCCTGCTCGGCAAGTTCCCGCTGTGGACCGCGATCGACGGCAGTCTCGCGCGCGCCCAGTCGAACCATACGATCCGCGACCTCGGCACCGAATTCGTGGCGGCCCAATACCTGAGCGAAGGCAAGAAATATGCGGTGGCCGGCGTCAGCAAGCCGACCCATGTCGAGGCGAAGACCATCGACGGGGTGCGCGTGGTGGCGCTGACCTACGAAACCCCGACCGGCCGCCCGCAGTTCTATGCGAAAAAGGAAACACTCGGGCTCGATTTGCGCCATCCCTATTTCCGGACGGTCGAATCCTACGGCAACGACGGCAGGATCTTCGAGCGGATCGTGTTCGAGACGATCACGCCGAAAAGCTTCGACGACACCGCGTTCGACCCGAAGAACCCCGACTACCACTATTGAGTTTGATTCGCGCGGCGCGCACGGGCCGGCACGCGGCCGGCAACCGGTGTGCGCCAGCTCAATGGCGCGACAAAATGACTAATTCGGTCGCGCCCCGCCGCACCAGCCGCGTTTTCTCGGGTCACATCCGCCTTCCACCGGCCCGCCCGGGCGGTTCGGCCGATCGCGGCCGGCGCGCCGACCGCCCCGGCGGGTAACGCTTGGACACAAACCTGCCCGCACGCATCTCATATGAACAGGGTAGAATCCCGCACAAGCGCTCCGCAGACGGCGCGGCGCGCAACCATGCAAAACCCTCATCTGACGCCGGCTCAAGCCGCTTCTCAATGGCCAATCCTGCAGAATCCCATCCGCAAAACGACTTCATCAACGCCGCTCGCAAGGAACGCAAGCGCGTCGAAATCTACCTCGTCAACGGCATCCGCCTGACGGGCTGTATCGAGTCGTTCGATCAGTACCTGGTGATGCTGCGCACGCCGGTCGGTTTGCAAGGCATCTACAAACGCGCGATTTCCACCATCCAGCTCGACATGGGCGGCTCGCGGCCCGGCGGCCGCGGCGGCCCGCGCACGGGCGGCGGCGGTCACGGCGGCCGGCCGCCGCGCGAAGGCGGCGGCCACAACCCCTACGGATCGCACGGCGGCCAGCGCGAATCGCGCGGCGAAGGCCGCGAGGGCCGCAGCGAAGGCTACACGCCGCGTGAACCTCGCGAGCCGCGTGAATACAGCGCCCCACGCGAATACGGCGGCTCGCGCGACTATCCCGCGCCGCGCGAATCGCACGAAGGCGTCTCGACGCCGCCCGAGCGCACCGGCAACAGCCCGGTGATCGTCACGCGCCGCCGGCGCCCGCTCGGCCCCACCGGCGGCAGCAACGAGTAAACGCGAAACGGGCAAGCCGCCAGGCTTGCCCGTTTCGCTTCGGGTTTCGCTTCCTATCTCTGCTGCAATCGGTCGCATCCTCTGCGGCCGTCTTCACATCCGCGTTTCCGTCCGCCCGGCCGGCATGGCGTCCGCCCGAGGCGGCGCATGCCATGCCGCGCGCCGCCCTCAGCGGGTGCCCGGCAGCCCGGCGTCGGCCTGACGCTGCAGCGACTGGACCTGCATCTGCAACTGGCGCAGCTGGGCCTGCAGCGCGTCGCGCTGGGCCTGCAGCGCCGCCGCTTCGGCACGGGTGGCCTTCTGGCGGTCGTTGACGGCGGCCTGCTGCTCGCGCGCGACCTGCAGGTCGGCCTGCAGGCGGTTCGCGCGCTCCTGCACCACGGCGATCTGCCGGTCCGTCTGTGCCTTCTGGGCCTCGAGCCGCGTCGCCTGCAATTCCGAGCTGGCCAGCGACTCGGCCTGCTTCGAGAAGTCGTGGAACACCGCTTCGGCACGCGCCTCGCTGGTGGTCTTGACCACGCGCCAGAACGCCTTCTGCTGGAACAGGGCCACGTAATAGGTCGCGCTCTGGACGTTGAACAGCAGGCTCGCGCCATAGCTGCCGTTATAGGCGGTGCGCATCTCGGTCAGCGCATGGGACTGGATCAGCTGCTGCAGTTCATCGATCGTGCTCTGCGTCGCGGCGCCCGCCGGCGCCTGGGCGGCGGGCGTCGTCGGCGGCAGCGCGCTGGCGGCGGCCGGCGCCGCATTCACCACGCCGCCGGTGGCGGCACCGGGCGCCGCGGCGGCGTCGCTGCCGGCCAGACCCTGGGCCGATGCAAGCTGCAGCCCCCCCACCACCACCCATCCTGCAACAAATGCGCGCCCCAAAAGCCGTTTATGACTCATGTAGAGATTCCTGCACAGATTTAGTTGTATTTCTGACCACAATTCAGCCATTATCACTCACTTTCGCGCGCCTCGGGTTCCTCGTCGAAAATCTGATACTTGCGCATCTTCTCCCACAATACCTTGCGGCTGATGCCAAGATGCTGCGCGGTATCCTGGCGGCGCCAACCGTTCGCGTCAAGTGCCGCGATCACGCGATTGCGCTCGGTCATGTCCCACTTGCTGCGGTCGACGTACACTTCGGCGGCGCTCTCGACCGGCACCGGCTGCACGGCGCGCGCATGCGAGATCAGCCGCTGCAGCCGCGCCGCGTCCCAGGCCCCGGTCTGGCGCACCGTCACGCCGACCCGCTCGGCCAGGTTGCGCAGCTCGCGCACGTTGCCGGGAAAGTAGGTGTCGGCCACCGCGTCGGCGAGCCAGTACGGCAGGTCCGGCAGCGTGCCGATCCGGTCCTCGCCCACCACCTCGGCGACGAACGACTTGAACAGCGCGATCTTGTCGACGGCGCCGCGTTCCTCCAGCGAGGGGATGCCAAGCTCGATCACCGCGAGCCGATAGTAGAGATCGGCGCGGAACGTACCCTCCTTCACGAGTTGCGGCAGCTTCTTGTTGCTGGCGGCGACGAGCCGGAAATCGACCTTGATGGGGGCGCTCGCGCCGACCCGCAGCACCGTGCCGTCCTCCAGCACGCGCAGCAGCTTCACCTGCTGGTAGAGCGGCAGGTCGCCGACCTCGTCGAGGAACAGCGTGCCGCCGGCCGCCTGCTCGAAGTAGCCCTTGTGGGCGACCACCGCGCCCGTGAACGACCCCTTCGCGTGGCCGAAGAACAGCGACTCGAACAGGCCGTCGGGAATCGCGCCGCAGTTGACCGGCACGAATTCGCCATGCCGGTAGCGCGAGTGCTTCTCGTGCAGCAGTTGCGCGATGCGCTCCTTGCCCACGCCGGTCTCACCGTGCAGCAGCACGTTGGTATCGCAGTCGGCGAACGTGTCCACCTCCTGCAGCAGCGCCTGCATCGGCTCGGAATGCGCCACCAGCATGGCCGGCGCCGAGGCCTGCGCGGCGTGCGCGCGCAGTTGCGCGACCAGCTTCGTCACCAGCGCGCGCAGCTCCGCGCAGGTGAAGTCCAGCGGCAGGATATGCGAGTACTCGGGCGGATACGAGGCGGCGTCGGCGCCGCCGCGGGCGGCGCCGACCCACACCACCGGCATGCCGATGTTGGCCTGCCATTCCGACAGGAAGGCCGCGCCGCTCTCGATCATGCTGATGCTGATGATCGCGAGCGACGGCCGCGCGGCGGCCCGCTCGGGCGACAGCACGACGTTGTCGGCACGGATCACCTCGACGTCGAAGCTGGCCATGCAGCGCGCGACGCGGTCGACGATGTCCGCCTTGCCCTCCCAGACATACAGGTCGAGTCCCTCGATTGCAGGTGTATTTCTCATCGGATACCAGTCAGAGCATTCAGTAGACGGTCTGCGCGACCCCGCAATTCAGCGAGATCTGGTGGACGGTGGCCGCCCCGACCTGCACGCCGAGCAGGTTCAGCAGCGGCACGACGACGGCGTCGAGCGAGTTCAGCAGCGGGCTCAGCGCGGACGTCAGGATGCCGAGCAGCGTGGGCACGAAATTGCCTCCCACGCTGAACATGGCGCCTCCCAGCAGACCCAGGCTCGGCGTGATGGTGGCGTTCGACAGCTGCGCGAGCGCGCCGGCCGTCGCCGAGCCGAGTGCATTCGAATTGACCGTCCAATAATTCGAGTCGAGCCCCGACACGCCGCTGAACACATGGGTGGCCGGTGCGCCCTGCACCTTCACCGACACGTTCGAGAGCGACACCGTCAGTTGCACGAGGCCGAGCAGGTTCAGCAGGCTCAGCTTGGCATTGACGATCTGCGCGGGATTCGTGCAGCTGTACTGCGACGACAGGTTCAGCATGCCCTTGTTCAGCGGCGGCGTGCCGATGCAGAGATTGGCGATGCCGGGCGTCGCCGTGATGGTCGCCGTGCTCGCCTGCGGGGTCTGCGCGCACTGGGTCGATTCGAGCACCGCGGTGCCGGTGCCGACCTGGATGTAGATCGGCAGCGTGACGTCGACGTTGGCGCCGAGCAGTTGCAGCAGCGGGCCGACGATCGGCAGCGTCTGCGTGCCGAGATCGACCAGCAGGTAGATGCCGGCCGCGGCTGTCGAGGCCTGGGTGCGCCAGTTGCCGCTGGCGTCCTTGCCGCCCTCGCCGACGGCGATCGACGGCGGACTGATGATCTGCACCTGCAGCTGCGTGCCGGTCAAGCCGCCGAGCGCAAGCGCCGGCACGTCGAGCATCACGGCGCTGCTGGAGTTGGCGATCTCGGCGGCCACCATCACCAGATCGAGCAGGTTGACCTGGGCGTCGGCGGCCGACTGCATGTCCGCCAGCGCCACGTTGAGCACGCCGCCGGGGCCGCCGACATTGACATTGGTGGAGTTCTGGTTGACCGAGCCGAGTGTCTGCAGCGCGCCGACGGCCGCCTGCAGGTTCGCGTTGACCACGTTGGTCTGACTCGCCGCGTTCGCCACCACGTTCAGGAACCGGCCCAGCGACAGGTTCGCGGCCAGCAGCTGTTGCATCGTGCCCGCCTGGACCGCCGCCGCGAGATCGCCGAGCTTGATACTGGTGCAGGCCAGCGCCTGATACGACGCGAGCGTCAGGTTCAGGCCCGACTTGGCGCCGAGCAGCGCGCCGAGCAGCCCGTTGACGAGCCCCGGGTTCGCGCTCGACGAAGGCGGCGCGCCGGCGCAGCTGTTGCCGCCCAGCTGTGCGAGCGTGGCCCCCACCGAGAACACGTCGATCGCGGTCGCGCGCGAGGTCGACATCGCATACACGGTGCGGGACGGCCCGAGGAAGAAATACGGCACCTGGCGCGACACCGCCACCTGCACCGCGTTCAGCTGCACGGCCGGGCTCGACGCGCCCGGGTTCGCGACCGGCACGTAATAGCTCGGCGCGGGGTTGGCGGTCGGGTCCCAGCGGCCGCAGCCGACCGAGATGGTGTCGCCGGCGCCGGTGTTCAGGCCGTTGCTGGCCGCGCTGCGGCTCGCGCTGACGGGCGCCTGGCTGCAGGTGGCATCGAGCCGCTGCACGCCGGCCAGCGCCGCCATGTCGGCGATGCGCTGCAGATCGCGGCGCTGAAAGAACACGTTGCCGATATCGAGCATGCCGAGCACGGCGATCATGACCGTCATGAAGATGATCGTCATCATCGCGAACGCGCCGCGCTCGCGGCGCCGCCCGACGAGCAAGGCGGCACGGATCGGCCGGTGCGGGCGGCGTGTCTGGACGGGTTTCATGATCGCCTCGACGATTATTGCGACGGCAGCTCGCCTGCGCCGGACGACGAACCACCGCCCGACGAACGCTGGACCGACGTGAACCAGGTCGGGATCGGCTTGCCGAACGATTGCAGATAGCGCTGGTAGGCGGACGATGCCGCCGCCCCCTCGAACGGGTGCGCCTCGGGAGCGGCCGCGCGATTGCTGCGCTGCAGGTCGAACCAGGCCGCGGTCGCCGGGCCGACCTCCGAGACACGATGGCTGACCTGCGGCGGCTGCGGCTGTGCCTGCGGCAGCGCCACGGCCGCCGGCTGCGGCACGTCGGCGGCCCGCGCCTGCGGCGCGGCGGGCGACGCCTCGGCCGATGCCTGCAGTTGCGCGCCCGAGATCGGCTGCAACTGCTGCTGCAACCGCATCGGCGCCGGATCCGCGGCCGGCTGGGCGAAGGCGGCGGGCGCCGCGCCGGCCAGGGCCGCCAGCGCAACCCACGCGGTATGCCATGCACGCGCGCGCGGCCGCCAGGATTGGGAATATCGCATCGTCGGCTCCGTGTGGTAAATCATTTTTGCGAGAAGCGCTGCAGCAGCGGTGCGGCCAGGTCGAAGCCCTCGTTGCTCGCGATCGGCGCGCCGCCCGCGCGCGCGCCGGACGGCCCCGCCGCGTCGCCCGGCCCCGGCGGCACCACGGTAAGCTGCCGAGCGCGCTGCGCGGCCGTGACACGGGCCGCGTCGTCGCGAATCTCGGCACGCACCCGAGGCGTCATGTGCTGCTGGTCCATCAGGCCCTGCGCGTTCTCCGGATGGCCGCTCGCCATCAGGAACAGGGCGAGGTTGCTCATGATGCGCGGGTTGCGGTGATCGAGCTCGGCGGCCTTCATCAGCGGCACGCGCGCGCCGCCGGGGTCGCCAGCGCGCATGCGTGCATAGGCGAGATCGGAGAGCGCCGCGGCGTCGGTCGGCGCGAGCAGCGTGGCCTGCTCCAACAGCTTCGCGGCACGCGCGAAGTCGCCGCGCGCGCCCGCGATCAGGCCGAGGCCGCGATAGCCGCGCGCCGCCAGCGGCGTGTTCAGCAGCTGCGTGTAGGCCTGCTCGCTCGCGTCGAGCTGCGAGGTGGCACGCAGCGCGTCGGCGCGCAGCAGCCGGGTGTCGGCGGAGGCGCCGTACTGCTTCTCGTACTCGTCGATATGCGCGAGCGAGGCGTAGTACAGCCCCTGCTGCTGCATGCGGTCGATCAGGCCCAGGTACATGCCCGGCGTATCGGGCGGATCGACCTTGTCCGCCGCGGCCTGGATCATCGCGGCCCGCTCGGCCTGCGCGCCGACCCCGTAGTTCGAATCCTTGAACAGCGAGCAGCCGCTCGCCAGCCCGGCGACGAGCAGGCCGGCCAGCATGGTGCGTCCCTTCGATCGTTTCATCCCGCCGCGCTCCTCTTCATCGCATCGCCCGCCATCAGCGCTTCATGTTCGCCAGCGCGACCACCACGGTCATGATGCCCGGGCCGGCCGTCACGATCAGCAGCGCCGGCAGCAGTGTCACGATCATCACGCCCGTCATCTTCACCGTCAGCCGGCCGATCCGCTCGCGCAGCGTGGCGCGGCGCCCTTCGCGCAGCCGGTCGCCGAACAGCCGCAGCGGCTCCTGTACCGCGCCGCCGTGCTTGTCCACCTGGATCAGCAGCCGCACGATCGCACGCAGGTCCTCGTTGTCGAAGCTGGTGGTCAGGCGCGCGAGCGACTGCTCGCGCGTGCGCCCCGCCGCGAACTGCCGCTGCGCCACGCCCAGCTCCCACGACAGCACCGGCAGCATGCTCGTGAAGTCGTGCGTGATCACCTGCATGCTCTGGTCGAGCGACAGGCCGACGCCTTGCAGCAGGCGCAGCATGTCGACGAACAGCGGCATCTCGTCGGCCACGCTCTCGCGGCGTGCCGCTGCACGGCGGCGCACGTAGACCTTCGGGAGCATGAAGCCGGCCGCGAGCGCGAGGAACAGCCCGAACAGCCATTTGCCCGGCCCGCCGTGGGTGAGGAACGGCAGGATCGCGAGCGGCAGCCCGATCGCGCAGGCCAGGCGCACCACCAGGAACAGCCCGCGCGAGCGCGCCTCCACGTAGCCGCACTGCTCGAGCAGCTTGCGGTCCTCGTCGGCCACCAACTGCTTGCCGAGGCCGGTATCGAGCCAGCGCATGCCGATCCGCTCGGCCTGCGCGCGCCACGCCGCGAAGCCGGCCGGCCGGGCCTCGGCCGGCTTGAGCTCGGCGGCCTGGGCCTGTCCGGCGCGCGCGGCAGCGGCGCGGCTCGCCGCCAGCCGCTGGTCGAGCGCGCTCGCGAGCGCGCGTTCGCTGCGCTGCAGGAGCATGGCGCGCACGATCGCCAGGCCGGCCAGCAGCAGCACGCCGATCGCCCCCAACGCCAGCGCCAGCGCGCCCAGTTGATGTGCCTCCATTGCGCCTCCCTACCTGAGCCGAGCCATCCGGTACAGCAGATAGCCGCCGAGCATCTGCAGGCCGAAGGCCACGTACAGCACCAGGCGGCCGGATTCGTTCATCCACATCGCCGTGAAATACTGCGGATTGGTCGATACCACGAAGCTGCCGACCGCGACCGGCAGCAGGCCGAGCACCCAGGCCGACAGGCGCGTCTCCGCCGACATCGCGTGCAGTTCGCGCTCGGCCTGCTCGAGGTCGCGCATGAAGGTCGCCATGCGCTCCAGCATCACGTCGGCACGGCCGCCGTACTTGACCGACAGGCGCAGCACCGATCCCACCAGCTCGAACTCGCGAACGCGGTATTCCTTGGCGATGTGCAGCATCGCGCGATCGATCTCCACGCCGGTGCGCAGCATTCTCGATACCTGGTCGAGGCAGCGGCGCAGCGGCATCTCGGTGGTGCCGAGCGCGCCCTGGAACGCGGCCGGCACGCTGTTGCCGAGCGTCACCAGCCGTACCACGCCGTCGAGGAACGACGGCAGCTGCTGGACGATCTTCAGGCGCCGCGCCGAGATCCGCCGCAGCACCCACAGGCAGGCGAGCGCCACGCCGCCGAGCAGGGCCGCGCCGGCCGCCACCCCGCCGCCGCGCGCGCCGGCCACCAGCATGGCCAGCAACACCAGCCCCGCCAGCACGTAGAGCAAGCCCCGCACCTCGTCGAGGCCGGCGCGATCGCTGATGCCGAGCCAGCGCGCCTCGGCCTTGGCGCGCCACGCCGCCAGCCCCTTCGCGGGCGCCGCCGGCCGGCTCGCCGGCCTGGCCGGCTGCCCCGCCGCCGGCGCCGCCTGGCGCGCGGCTGTGCGACCCGCGCCGCCTGCCGCGCCCGCCGGCACGGCCCCCTTCGCGCCCGCCTCCAGGCGACTGTCGAAGAAGCGCCGCGTATGGGCGCTCTGCTCGCGCAACTGGCTGCCGCGCCACAGCATCACGCCGGCCGCGGCCAGCAGCAGCGCGAACGACAGCGCCCACAGCACGCCGCTAGACATTGAAGCCCTCGCCGCAGCCGAAGCCGTCCATGCCGCCGCCCAGGCTGCCGATCAGCTCATTGCGAAACCGCGCGAGCTTGGGCGAATGCGGGTGGATGCCGAGCGCTTCCCAGTGATCGATCTCCTCGCCCTCGGGCGTCACGCGCGCGTCGTAGCGATAGAGCTCCTGGGTCGCGACGATGTTGTCGGACATGCCGGTCACCTCGGTGATCGACAGGATCCGGCGGCGCCCGTTGGACAGCCGTCCGATCTGCACGATGAAGTCGATCGCGTTCGAGATCTGGCGGCGCAGGCTCGATTCGGTACCCTGGAAGCCGGCGAAGCCGGCCAGCATCTCCAGGCGATACAGGCATTCGCGCGGCGAGCTCGCGTGGATGGTGCCCATCGAGCCGTCGTGGCCGGTGTTCATCGCCTGCAGCATCTCGAGCACCTCGCCGCCGCGCACTTCGCCGACGATGATGCGGTCCGGGCGCATCCGCAGCGTGTTGCGCAGCAGGTCGCGAATGGTCACCACGCCGGTGCCGTCGAAGCCGCCCGGGCGGCTTTCGAGCCGCACCACGTGCGGATGGTTCAGCGACAGCTCGGCGGTGTCCTCGATGGTCACCACGCGCTCGTTCTCGGGCACGTGAAACGCCAGCGCATTGAGCAGCGAGGTCTTGCCCGAGCTCGTGCCGCCCGACACCAGGATGTTGCAGCGCGCCGCGACGGCGGCCTTCAGCAGCGTGTTGATCTCGTCGTTGTAGGTGCCGTTCTCGAGCAGGTCCGACGGCTTCAGCGGATCCTTGCGGAACTTGCGGATCGACACCACCGGCCCGTCGAGCGAGAGCGGCTCGATCACCACGTTCACGCGCCCGCCGTCTGGCAGCCGCGCGTCGACCATCGGGTTCGATTCGTCGAGCCGGCGCCCGACCGGCGCCAGGATCCGCCGCACGATGCGCAGCAGGTGCGCGTTGTCGGTGAAGCGGATCGGCAGCTTGGCGAGGATCCCGCGGCGCGACACGTAGATGTCGTTGTAGCCGTTGATCAGGATGTCCTCCACCAGCGGATCGCCGAGCAGGTCCTCGATCGGCCCGAAGCCGGCCAGCTCCTTGGTCAGCGCCTCGGCGATCTCGCGCACCTCGCTCTCGTTGAGCGGAATCCGGCGCAGCCGCACGAAGCTGTCGACCTCGAGATCGACGAACTGGTTGATCGCCTGCCGCGACCAGCGCCCGAACTCCGAGCCGAGTTCCTCGATGCGGTTCAGCAGATGCTCGTGCGCAGCGTCCTTGATGTCGTGGAACTGCTGCGAGTGCGAGAACGGCGCTGCGCCGTCGGCGAATTGGATGTCGTCGTGTGCCATCGCTTACGATCGCTTCGTGGTGGAATGGATGAACCGCTTGAGCGCCGACAGGCCGCTGCCGGCGGCCGGCACCGGCGGCGCCGGCTCGGGCGCCGCAGCGGCCGTGAGCCGTTCGACCAGCGCATCGAGCGCCTTCACGTAGGGGTCGCGCTCGGCCGCCTCGACGATCAGGCGGCCCTGGTTGGCCGCATGGCCGATCGGCACGCGCCGCGCCGGCAGCGTCGCCACGAGCGGCAGCTCGAGCCGCTCGGCGATCTGGGCGGGCAGCAGGCCGAGCGCCGCGTCGTACTGGTTGACCACGAGCCGCACGCGCGCGAGGCTCACGCCCTTCTCGCGCAGTTCGTCGAGCAATTCCACGGCCGAGACCACCGAGGCCACGCCCTGATCGCAGACCAGCCAGGTCTCGTCGCCGAGCGCCACGATCTGCGCGATGAATTCGCGGTTCGTGAAGCCGCCCAGGTCGACGATCTGCTGGTCGACGAACGCGCGCAGCCGGTTGAAGAGGCCCGCGCAGGCCGCCGCCGACACTTCGCGCAGGTCGGCCAGGTTCGGCGGCAGCGTGGTCAGCGCCACGCCGCTCGCGTGATGCGCGAACGCGGTGTTCACGAAGGTACGGTCGAAGCGGCGCAGGTTGCGCACCGCCTCGACGAAGTGCAGCTCGCAGCGCGTGTTGAGGAACAGCGCGCTGTCGCCGGCCGGCAGGCCGAGATCGACCAGCGCGGTGCGGCGGCTTTGCGCGGCCACCTTGCGCTGCAGCAGCACCGAGAGATTGGCGGCGAGCGTGCTCACGCCCATCCCGGCGCGCGCGCCGAGCAGCGCGAGCACCTTGCCGTGGCGGCTGGTGGGCTCGCCGAGGTTGTCGAGCAGGCCGCGCGTGATGCGCAGCGCCTCCTCGGCCGGCGCGGAGAAATCGACGAAGTCACGCACCCCCGCGCGCAGCGCCGAGAGCGCGCTCTCGGGCTCGGCGAGCGTGCCCAGCGCGACCACCGGCAGGCCCGGGTAGGCAGTGCGCAGCGCCGACACCGCCGCGCTCGCGCCCGCCTGCTCGCCGGCGAAATCGATGAACACCAGCGTCGGATTGAGGCCGCCGACACGCTGCACCAGCACCGCCGGATCGAGCGGCGAGGCCTCGACCGCGCCGCTCGCGACGAGCGTCTGCGCAAGCCAGCGCACGCGTTCGACACGCGGCGAGGCGCAGATGAAATGATCGGTGACGGCGGGCTCAGCCAATGATTGAGTTCTCGCGTTCATGTTGAACATTCCCCGTTGTGCCGCGTGCACGGGCCGGCCAGGGCCGCCCGTGCACGCTCGGTTGCGCCGGCGCGCTCATTTCGAGAACCCCGGGGCCGCATCCGGCACCAGCATGCCGCCGAGGAACGAACGCCAGACCGGTCCGTCGCGCTGCTCGGACAGTTCGCCCGGCGCCGCGGGCAGCGTGGTACCGGCCGCGATCGGCGACACCAGATGCGGTGTCACGATGATCACGAGTTCCTTGTCGTTCTGCTGGTAGCTCAGACTCTTGAAAAACGCGCCGATGATCGGCAGATCGCCGAGAAACGGCACCTTGCTCAGATTCGACGTGGTCTCGCGATCGACCAGCCCGCCGATCACGTAGCTCTCGCCGTCGCCGAGCTCGACCGTGGTGTCGGCGCGGCGCGTGGTGAGCGCCGGCACCGTCACGCCGTTGATCGTGATGGCGTTGACGAAATCGAGCTGGCTCGCCTCGGGCGCGACCTTCAGCGCGATGCGGTTCGGGCCGAGCACGGTGGGCGCGACCGTCAGGCCGATGCCGTAGGGCTTCCATTCGATCGAGACGGTGCCGAGCGCCTGCGGCACCGGCACCGGGATCTCGCCGCCGGCCAGGAAGTTCGCGCTTTGCCCGGACAGGGCGACCAGCGTCGGCTGCGCGAGGATCCGCGCGAGGTTGTTCTGCTCGAGAATCGACAGGTTGCTGCTGATGCCGCGCGAGGCCGAACCCACCACCAGGTTGAACGCCGAGGCGATCGGCTGCGCGGCCGTCACCGCCAGCCCCGAGGTCGCGCTCGAACCGAGCGAGCTCAGCGAGCTGGGCGCAAACGAGCCGAACGCAAAACCGTTGCTGCTCTTGAAGAAATTCAGGCCGGCCTGCTTGACGGCCGAGCGGCTGAACTCCACCACCCGCACGTCGACCTGCACCACGTTGCGGCCGCTGATGGTCGAGGCATCGACCACCGACGGCGCAGCGCCGCCCGCACCGCCCATGCCGCCCGCGCCTGCCGTCTTGCCGCCCACGCCCGCCGCAGCGGCCGCGCCGCCGCCGCCGGCCTGCGCGGCCGCGCGTGCCGCGGCCGCCGCATTGGCCACGTCCACCGCGCGCTGGTGCGCCTCCAGCGTGGTTGCCGAGCCAGCGATCACAGTGGTGTCGCCATACGTGTCCACGCGCGGCGTGTCGGGGCCGAGCAGCGCCTTGGCCGCGCCGCTCGTCACATGCACCGGATAGACATCCGGTTCGCTACGGCCTCGCTCCCAGAGCATCACGTTCGTGGTCCCGGCACTCTTGCCGATCAGCAGCACGCCGCCGCCATTGCCCTTGACGACCAGCACGTCGGCCACCGCGGGATCGCCGATCGCCACCCGCTGCAGGCTGCGCCCGGTCGCGATCTGCCGCTGCGCGCCGACCGCCAGATCGACGCCCGCGTCCAGGCCGGCTGCGTTTGCCACGGCCGACGCCATCACTGCGCTCATTGCCATGGCCAATGCAATCAGTTTCTTTTTCATTGTGTCGGAGATCCGCAGCCGGACCTCTCCGTATCGGTTGCAAGACTGCCTGCTGCCGTGCTCGGCTCGTTTCAATAGGCCACCGATTCGGCGCGCCCACCCCGTATCACTTCAATGCTGCCGCCGTCCGCGGCGCGCGTCATCACGCGCGCCGGCGCCATCCGGCGCGGCGCGGCGGCGGCCGGCGCGTCCGCCACGCCGCGCGACAGCTCGGCAAGCGACAAGCCTTGCGCCGCGCGCGCCGACGGATCGGCCGCC
Organism: Burkholderia glumae LMG 2196 = ATCC 33617; assembly: GCF_000960995.1. NCBI lineage: Bacteria > Pseudomonadati > Pseudomonadota > Betaproteobacteria > Burkholderiales > Burkholderiaceae > Burkholderia > Burkholderia glumae. The sequence continues at coordinate 3,120,369 of NZ_CP009435.1, forward strand.
GTGCCCACGCGCATCGCGACGGTCTGCGTCGCCACGTCCTCGTCGCGCGGACTGCGCAGTGCGAGCGTCAGGTTGCCGCTCGCCTCGGCCAGCGTCAGCGCGTCGATCTGCGCGGTCGGCACCGCCAGCACGGCAGTGCGCACCCCGCCCGCGGCGCCGCCGGACGGGTCGCGCGCGGTGGTGGCGTCGCCGAACGCCAGTACCCGGATCTTCGAGAGCAGCAGCTTGGCCTGCGTCTTCGGAATCTCCGGCCCGCTCGAATTGGTGCCGGGCAGGCCGCCCGCAGCGTCGCGTTTGAGGTTGACGAACACGTCGACGAAGTTGCCGGGGCGCATGTGGTTGCCGACCGCGTTGTTCTCGTCCACCTTGATCGCGACGGCGCGCTCGCCCGGCTTGACCAGGTCGGCCATGCCCGAGGACAGCGAGCTCTCGACCACCGCGGCCTGCTCCGGAATGTCGGCGCTCGGCACCCGGCCGATGATCTGCACCGGGTCGACGAAGGCGCCATCGGGCCGCGCCGCAGCCTGCTGGACCCTCAGGCTGCTGGCCGCGATCGGCAGCCCCGCCTTCAGCGGCTGCACGGCCACCACCACCGGCACCAGCTTCGCCTGCGCCGGCTGGCTGCCCTGCACGCGCGGCACGGACGACGGCCGGCTGCCCAGCATCCAGGCATAGGCGCCGAGCAAAACTGCGATCGCGATCAGCGCCACCGCGAGGACCTTCGTCAGATTGTTGGCCATGGTTGTTCTGCGAACCTGCGATTCATGAAATCGGGCGTTGCGCGCCTGCCCCGCTGGTATCCGGCCAGTCCGGTTGCGCCCGCTGCCGCTGCTGTCAATGCCTTTGCCGACGCCGCCCCTGCTGGTTCGCACGCCGCCGGGTCACGGCGCGCCGTGACGCCAACCGGGCCTCCTAGATGATGTTGACGGGACTGATCTGTACCATGGCCGTCCCCGTCAGCGAATCCGGCACCGGCAGCAGCATGCCGACAAGCGGCAGCGGGGCGATCAGCGGGCTGCTGCTGTAGGGATAGGTGAGCGTGACCTTGATGCAATACATCGACGAGTCGTAGCTGCAGGTGCCGGCCGGCGTCGACGCGCAACTCACGCCGGTCAGCCAGCCGGTCAGGTGGGTCGCGGCCGTGCAGGCCGCCGCAGCGCGCGCGGTCAGGGCCGCCTGCGGCGTCGGGCTGATCTGGTAGTTCAGCGCGGCGCGCGCGCCCTCGGTGGCGGCGAGCGTCAGGTTCTGTTGCGCGGCGAAGATCAGCCCGTAGGTAATGACCGCGTAAAGCACCATGAAGAACGCCGGCAGGATCAGGGCGAATTCGACCGACATCGAGCCGCGCTGACTGCGGCGCAGCGGTGCGTGAAGTAGCGGCCTCATCGCAAATTCCCCGTAACGATCAGATATATCAACCACGCGGCCGCCGCTATGACGAGAAACGCCGCATAAGGCGAACCGCGACGCGCACCGAGCGCCAATGTCGGCGACCCGCGCTGCCACAATGCCCCGATCGGCGTACGGGTCCAGTACATCATGCCGAGCACGTGAATCAACGCCGCCAGACTCGCGGCAATCCAGCACCAGAACAAACCCTGAAATCCGCACCACAACCCGAGCACAGTAAATACCTTCACATCTGCAGCCCCCATCAGGCGGCATGCGAAAAACGGAAACAATCCGACGAATCCGATCACGGCCCCGATTACCGCCTCGACCGGTGTTATGCCAAACGGGTTGTAGCGGCTAATGGTCGATACCATTCCGCAGATCAAACCGGCCACTACCAAAGAATTGGGAATACGCCGATAACGAATATCACCAGCCGCAACCATCGTGACCCACGCCAGGAATACCGCGACGCTCAAAATCAGAATCATTCCGATTCTCGAAAGGCGGGCACGGCAAATGCGGGCGCCGAACCGGCGACCCGCGCATCCGCATGCGGAACAGCAGGATCGGGTTAGCTGCTCGAGCCGCCGGTGGCGGCGCCAAGCCCGGTGAGCTTGCCGGCGATATAGCTGAATGCGTTGGAAATGCCGCCCGACAGGACGCCGACGGCCGCGACGAGTGCCACTGCCATCAGGCCCGCGATGAGACCGTATTCGACAGCGGTAACCCCGTCTTCTTCCTTGAGGAAGCGATTGATGAGTGCGTTCATGTTAATCCTCGTGCCTTGAGTTTCGTGGGCCTGATGCACTTGGCATGTTTGACCGTCCAACCGTCACCGGCTTCGACGTCCGGATCCGATCACTTCTTTATAGCTCGTTTTTCCACGAGCCCTTCACCTTTTCGATGTCGTTTAACAATCTTCCAATTGTTTCAACAGGCACCTTCACGTCTCGATCGTGATGCACCGGGAACGCGTTCCTACAAATCTTAAAGCCGAACGCCTTTTCTTTTCAACTTTTTTATGGATTTCTCGGCCGACAGTTGCTCTCACGACCACATTTTTACTAGCTTTCGATGGAACCCCCATAAGGGCTTACGATAGGTTAGATCAACCCGCCTAATCCTCGGTGAAACAATCGTTCGAGTGAATCGTTTGCCCGCACCTCACGTTACGCGCAGCGCGTAACGGCAAGCTCGTGACGTTACGTTACGTTCCTCGCATATCGCACTTCGACGCCCCGGCATTCGGCTCGCTTGAGAATCGGATTTAGCAAACGTTAAACCAAGATACAGCAAGGCTTGGCGGCCTGCGGAATATCGCCAGGCAGCGACTTTCGCATCGACTTTTCAATCGGGTGGCACGAGTGTTGCAGAGTGTATCTCGCGGTAACACAGATCACACAACACCACTGCGAGGACGACATGGATACCCAAACGATTACCCAAGGCATGCTCCGGACCACGCTGATCGCGGCCACCGCGGCAGCCATGCTTTCCCTCTCCGCCTGCGGCGGTTCCGGTTCGCTGAGCCAGGGCACCGGCGGCTCGAGCTCCGGCACTTCCGGCACTTCCGGCACGAATACGCCGCAAGGCACGGGCTCCTCCTCGGGTATCAGCGGCACCTCGTCGTCCGGCACCAGCTCCGGCACCAGCGGCACCTCCTCGTCGGGCACCAGTTCCGGCACCAGCGGCACCTCGTCGTCGGGCAGCAGCGGCACCTCCTCGTCCGGCACCAGCGGCACGAGTTCGAGCAACGCGGTAGGCAGCGTGGTCGCCAGTACCAGCAACGTGGTGTCGAGCGTCGGCACCACCGTGTCGGGCCTCGGCACGGTGATCGGCAGCCAGTCGGTGCCGGGCCTCGGCAGCGCGCCGACCCAGGCGCTCGGCAGCGTGGTGGGCAGTGTCGGCGGCGCGGTCAGCGCGCTCGGCAACGGCCTCGCGGGCGGGCTCGGCCAGCTCGGCGCGACCGCCAACCCGCTCGGCACCACGCTCGGCTCGACCGGCAACGTGGTGTCGCAGCTCGGCAACGCCGTGACCGGCACCGGCAACCTCGTGACGAGCCTGGGCAGCGGCCCGCTCACGCCGCTCGCCCCGGTCACCTCGACCGTCGGCGGCCTGGTCTCGACGCTCGGCACCACGGTGGCCAACGGCGGCGCGACGCTCGGCAACGTATTGAGCACCGGTCCCGTGCAGCAGATCACGCAGACCGTCAGCTCGGCGATCACGCCGATCACCGCGGTGGTCGCCAACACGACGCAGACGGTCGGCAACGCGACCGGACTGGGCGCGCCGGTCAACACGCTGCTGGGCACGATCGGCGGCAGCCTGAACCAGGCCGGCTCGCTGATCGCCACGAAGGGCGGCGGCAACCCCGTCACCGCGGGCCTCGGCTCGACCGTGTCGGCCACCGGCAACACCGTCGCCTCGCTCGGCGGCCTGGTCACGGGCGGCAGCGGCGGCAACCCGCTGGCACCGGTCAGCTCGGTGGTGGGCGGCCTCGCCAACACGCTCGGCGGCCTCGGCGGCACCAGCGGCGGCAGCGGCCCGCTGGCACCGGTCACCGGGCTCGTTTCGTCGGTTACCGGCGCGCTCGGCGGCGTCACGGGCGGGGCCGCAGGCGGTAGCGCGAGCGGCCTGCTGGCACCCGTCACGGGTCTCGCCTCGTCGGTCACCGGCGCACTCGGCGGCGCCACGGGCGGGGCCGCAGGCGGCGCCGCGGGCGGTGCGCTGGCACCCGTCACCGGGCTCGTCTCGTCGGTCACCGGCGCGCTCGGCGGCGCCACGGGCGGGGCTGCAGGCGGCGCCGCGGGCGGCGCGCTGGCACCCGTCACCGGGCTCGTCTCGTCGGTCACCGGCGCACTCGGCGGCGCCACGGGAGGCGGCTCGGCGGGCGGCAGCGCCAGTGGCCTGCTCGCGCCGGTCACCGGCGTGCTGGCGGGCGTGACGGGCGCAGCGGGCGGTGCGGCCGCCGGCGCGACCAGCGCCGCCACCTCCGGCGCGGCCACGGTCGCGACCGGCCTGAGCGGGTCGAGCAACGGCGCCGCGACGAAAGGCTCGGGCGGCGGCCTGCTGGCACCCGTGACCTCGCTGGTGGGCGGGCTGCTCGGCGGCGGCAAGAAATAACGGCGTTTCGTCGGTCAAGTCAATCAAATCGCGTCAGGAGACCCATCATGCAACCGATTCACCCGCTCTCTTCCCCGACCGCCTCGTCGGCGCTGCGCACTTGGCGGCTCGCGCTGACCGTGGCGGCGGCGGCCACCCTGTCCGCGCTGGCCGCCTGCGGCGGCAGCGATATGACGACGCAGGCAGGCACCGGCGGCAGCAATGTTCCGCAATCGACCGGCACCGGCAGCGGCGTCACCTCGCCGTCGAGCAGCGGCACCAGCGGCGTGCTGACCACCACCGGGCAGACCATCGGCGATCTCGGCACCACCGTCGGCTCGGTGACGATTCCGGGCGTGAGCAGCGGCGTCACGCAGGGCCTCGGCAACACCGTGTCGAGCCTCGGCAGCGTGGTCAACGCGGCAGCCGACGCACTGAGCAGCGGGCTCGGCCAGACCGGCACGACCGCCAATCCGGTCGGCACCACGGTCGCCGGGCTCGGCAGCGTGGTCAGCGCGGCTGGCACCACGGTAGCGGGCCTCGGCCAGACCGTCGATTCGCTCGGCACCGGCCAGCTCTCGGCCCTGGCGCCGCTCACCACGCCGCTCGGCACGCTGCTGAACACCACCGCCAACGGCGTGGAAGCCGGCGGCACGATGCTCGGCAACGTGCTGTCGTCGAGCCAGGTCCAAGCGGTCACGCAACCGCTCAGTTCGGCCATCACGCCGATCGTCACGACGGCCGGCCAGGCCACCCAGACGGCCGGCTCGGCCACCGGCCTCGGCGCGCCGGTTTCGGGCCTGCTGCAGCAGTTGGGCGGCGCGGTCGCGTCGGCCGGCACGCAGCTCGGCAGCACCTCGTCGCAGCCGCTGGTCGGCGACGCGGGCAAGCTCGTGAGCTCGCTCGGCAACACCGTCACCAACGCGGGCGGGCTGGTCGACGCATCCGGCCCGAACGGCGCGCAACCGGTGGCCGGCCTGATCACGAGCCTGGTCGGCAGTTCGAGCGTGACGGTCGCCAATGGCGCATCGGCGTCGGGCGGCGGCGCGAGCAACCCGCTCAGCGGCCTGCTCGGCTCGCTGACGGGTTCGCTCGGCGGCGCCACGGGCGGCGCGAGCGGGCCGCTGGCGCCGGTCACGGGGCTCGTCTCGACCGTCACGGGCACGCTTGGTTCGGCCACGAGTGGCGCCACCGGCACAGGTGGGACGAATCCGCTCGCGCCCGCCACCGGTTTGCTCAATACTGTCACCGGCGCACTCGGCAGTGCCGCGGGCGGCACGACGTCCGGCTCGCCAGCGGGCTCGCTGCTCTCGCCGGTCACGTCGCTGGTCGGCTCGGTCGCCTCGACGGCGGGCTCGGGCACCTCGGGCGGCAATTCGACGGGCCTGCTGGCACCGGTCACCGGGTTGCTGGGCACGCTGGGCAGCGCCGGGAAGTAATGGCGGCAAACGTCCGTGCCGGCGGGAGGCGCGGGCGGTCATCACAGGTTGCATGAGACGGAGGGCATCGCTCGCGATGTCCTCCGTTTGCAGTGGAAAACTAAAAAGCAGCAGGCCTACGAGGACTCACCGACAATGCAAACCCCGAAACAGGTTTGGACGCTGCTGTGCGCGCTCGCCGCGACGGCCGCCGCTCCCGCCCAGGCGCAGACCCGCCCCGCCGGCAACCCGCTCGAATCGCTGCCGCAGATCAGCCCGCCCCAGCGCGCCGCCGTCACGGTCCAGGTCGAGCCGCAGGCGCAGCAGGTGCAGCAGTTGCTCGCGCGCCATCTCACGCCGGCCACGATCCGCATCGAAGGCGTCAGATCGATTCCGTTCGAGGAGGTATCGGCGCGCTTCACGCCGCTCGTGGGCAAGGACATCACGATAGGACAACTGATCGAAACCGCGAACGGCGTGACCAAGCTCTACCAGGACCGCAGCTACGCCCTGTCGTTCGCGTTCGTGCCGGCGCAGACTTTCGAGGACGGCGTGGTGAGGATCACGGTGGTCGAGGGCTTCGTGTCCGACGTGCAGATCACCGGCAACCCCGGCGCGATGGAGTCGAAGCTGCGCGCGGTGGCCGCGCACATCACCGCCGACCGGCCGCTGCGGCGCGCCACGTTCGAGCGCTACGTGAACACTTTCGGCCTGCTGCCCGGCATCACCGTGAAGGCCAACGTGCCGCCGCCGCAGAACACCGACGGCGCGACCACCCTCTCGCTCGACGTCAAGCGCAAGCCGATCAACGTGAGCAGCGGCATCGCCACCAGCAATCCCGGCGTGCAGGGGCTGTTTACCGTGACCGAAAGCGGCCTGACCTCGCTCGGTGAGCAACTGAGCCTGTCGGCGCTCGCGCCCAAAGGCCCGAACAACGTGACCTACGTGGCGGCAAGCGGTTCGGTGCCGATCGGCAGCAATGGCCTCACGGCGCGCGTCGACGCGAGCCATTACCGCGGCAACCCGAGCGACAACCCGGGCCTGCCCTCCTACGTGAAGCGCACCGTGGTCAACGACAAGCTCGGCGTTTCCGCCTCGTACCCGATCCTGCTGAACAACCAGCGCAGCCTGCTCGCCACGGTGTCCGGCTACGCCTCGCACAGCGAAGACCAGTACCGGAACCAGATCGGCGGCCAGTTCATCGGCCTGCGCTCGCAGGTGCGCGTGCTGCAGGCGCAGATGGACTTCACCAACGTGCGGCCGACCTCGGTCACCAAGGTCAGCCTCAACGTCGCAAAGGCGTTCGACATTCTCGGCGCGTCGAAATCGGCCGACACCAACATCGCCGGCTCGACGCCGAGCAACCCGGCCTCGATCACCTTCGTGCGCACCGGCGCGACGCTCGTGCAGACCAACGAGTGGCCGCTCAAGATCGGCACCACGCTGCAGTTCACGGGCCAGTTCAGCCCGGTCTCGCTGCCCACCACCGAGCAGATCGCGTTCGGCGCGCAGCGCTTCGCGCTCGGCTACGAGCCCGGCGAAACCTCGGGCGATTCGGGTTGGGGCATGTCCGCCGAGATCAACCGCTCGTTCGCGCTCGGCCTTGCCTACCTGAAGTCGATCACGCCTTACATCGCCTATGACATGGCGCGCGTCTATCTGCATGCCGGCACGCCACAGCCGAACCGGCTCTCGTCGGTCGGCCTCGGCGTGCGCGTGTCGGACGGCCAGCACTACAACATCGACGTCTCGGTCGCGAAGCCGATCGGCGACGCGCCGATCGAAAGCGCCTCGCGCAGCCCGCGCGTCAATGCGTCGTTCTCCTATCAGTTGAATTGATTCCGGCGGGCGGCCGCGTCGATTAGAGGCACCTCTATCAAACGCGGCGGCCTCTTTCACGTATGCTCAGCGAAGGCTCCCGGCCCTTGCGAGGCGCGGGAATCGCCACAAAAAGACAACGCACTCAAGGAGGAAGACAATGTCCCGCTTCAATTCCCGCCTGCGCCGGCTCGCCGTCGGCGGCACCTTGCTGATGTCCGCGCTGTCCGCCTTCGCGCAGGCCGACAGCCCGGTCGGCATCTGGCAGACCATCGACGACCACACCGGCAAGCCAAAGGCGCTCGTGCAGATTTCCCAGGATGCGAACGGCGAACTGTCGGGCGTCGTCAAGCAGGGCCTCGGCGACAACGACACGCCCGATCGCCGCTGCACCGCCTGCACCGACGAACGGAAGGATCAGTTGATCAAGGGCATGACGATCATCAAGGCCATGAAGGCCGATGGCGACCACTGGGATGGCGGCAACATTCTCGACCCGGAAAACGGCAAGGTTTACCGCTGCAAGATGACGCTCGAGGATGGCGGTCAGAAGCTGGTCGTGCGCGGCTATATCGGCGTGTCGCTGCTGGGCCGCTCGCAGACCTGGGTCCGCCAGCAGTAAGCGTATCAAGCCGGGGCGGCCGGACACGGCGCGCCGCGCCGGACGCCGCACAGTGCGCCTGGACGGGCGGCCGCTCGCGAGCCGGCGGCCCCCGCGTCCGGCTCATGCCGCGGAACGCGGCGGCAGGTGCGGCTCCGGCGTGAAGGCGGGATCGATGCGTGGCAGACGGATCCGATTCGGCTGCACGGCATGTCGCAGCTCCGCCGCATGGGAATGCACATGCTTGCGCATACGGACCGTTACGGTTTCGTAGAGATCGTCGCCGGCCGGACCGAACAACTCGTCGAGCACCGCGCGCAGCGTGCCCGACTCGTACCAGATCATGAAGCGGCGGTGGCAGGTTTGATACGCGGGATAGCGGCGGGGAATGGCCGACCATGAGGCGCCGCTGAAAATGACCCACAGCACGCCGTTCAGCACGCTGCGGGCATCGGCCAGCGGCCGCCCGCGCCGTTCCTTGCGCGGCCGCAATTCCGGCAGCAGGCCGGCAATGCGCTGCCATTCGCCATCGGTGATGTCTCGATATGGTGTCATGCCATTCTCCATTTACAAAAACATGACACACGATATCGGGCAGCTTTCGCGCTGGATATTGAACAATTCCGAGAATGCTTGAGTAAAGCGGTGTCGCTCAGCAAAATCGAAATAGTACGAATCCGCCGCAGCGGGATTCGGCCCGCTCGCGCCACGCGCGAGCCTGAAAAGGCCGTCCGCGGTGCGGCGGGTCAGTCACGTCAGCGAGGTATCGACAAGGCGCCGCGGCGTCTCGAGATATTCCTGAGACTGCATCTCGACGATACGCGACACGGTGCGGCTGAATTCGTTGGCCATCGGTCCTTCCACGTACAGTTCCTCGGCCGGCACCGCCGCCGACATCAGCAGCTTCACCTTGTGGTCGTACAGCACGTCGATGAGCCAGGTGAAGCGGCGTGCCTCGGAGGCCATGCGCGGCGACATCTGCGGCACGCCGGACAGGACGATCGCGTGGAAGCGCGTGGCCAGCTCGAGATAATCGTTCTGCGAACGCGGGCCGCCGCACAACGTGGCGAAATCGAACCAGACGACGCCGTCGGCCTTGCGCAGCGCCTTCAGCTCGCGCTTCTCGATGTGCAGGATCGGGCTCTCGTCGGGCACCGCCGCGAGCTTCGCGAACGCCCTGCGCAATTCGCGATCGGCCTCGGCGCCGAGCGGCGTGTGGTACATCCTCACCTGGGTGAGCGTGCGCTGGCGGTAGTCGACGCCGGCATCGACGTTCATCACGTCGAGCTTCTGCTTGATCAGCGCGATCGCGGGCAGCATGCGGTCGCGGTGCAGGCCGTCCGGATAGAGCAGGTCCGGGTCGTAGTTGGAGGTCATCACGAACTGCACGCCGTTGGTGAACAGCCGGTCGAGCAGCCGGTACAGGATCATCGCGTCGGCGATGTCCGACACATGGAATTCGTCGAAGCAGATCAGCCGGTAGCGCTTGGCGATGCGGCGCGCGAGCTCGTCGAGCGGATCGGCCTGCCCTTTCAGCTCCTCGAGTTCGCGATGCACCTCGCGCATGAATTCGTGAAAATGCAGCCGCGTCTTGCGCTGCACCGGCACCACCGCGAAGAAGCTGTCCATCAGGAAGCTCTTGCCGCGGCCGACGCCGCCCCACATGTAGACGCCCTTCGGCAGTTCCGGCCGAATGACGAGCTTCTTGAACGCGTTCGAGCGCCGCGCCTTGTAGGCGACCCATTCGTCGAAGCACTGCTGCAGCCGCGTGATCGCGGTGCGCTGCGCGGTATCGGACTGGTAGCCGCGCGAGCCCAGTTCACGCTCGTAGTATTCGGTGACGTTCATCATGCAAGGCGGAAAAAACAAAGGCGAGCGGAAAATTCCCGCCCGCCTTCGGCATCAAATGGCGACGCCGGCCGGCGAGCCGGCGCGGCGCCCAGGCGGCCCTGGGGGCCGCGTCGATCAGCTGTTGATCGAACGCTTGTCGGTCGCGAGCGCGGCTTCTCGCACGACTTCCGACAGCGACGGGTGCGGATGGCAGATGCGGGCGATGTCTTCCGAGGCCGCCTTGAATTCCATCGCGACCACGGCCTCGGCGATCAGGTCCGAGGCATTCGCCGAGATGATGTGCACGCCCAGCACCTCGTCGGTCTTGGCGTCGGCGATCATCTTCACGAAGCCGTCCGGCGCGTTCATGCCGAGCGCGCGGCCGTTGATCGAGAACGGGAACTTGCCGGTCTTGATCTCGCGGCCCTCGGCCTTCAGCGCCTGCTCGGTCTTGCCGACCCAGGCGATTTCCGGCGAGGTGTAAATCACCCACGGAATGCAGTTGTAGTCGATGTGCGGCTTCTGGCCGTCGATCACCTCGGCCACCAGCACGCCCTCGTCTTCGGCCTTGTGCGCGAGCATCGGGCCGCGCACCACGTCGCCGATCGCGTAGACGTTCGGCAGCGCGGTGCGGCAGTGATCGTCCACGTCGATGAAGCCGCGCTCGTTGGCCTTCAGGCCGATCGACTCCAGGCCGAGGTTGTCGGTGTTCGGCACGCGGCCGACCGACACGATCAGACGGTCCGCCTCGAGCGTCTTGGCGTTGCCGTCCTTGTCCGTGTACGCGATCGACACACCGGCATCGCTGGCCTTCACCTCGCCGATCGTCACGCCGAGGTTGATGTCGAGGCCCTGCTTCTTGAACAGCTTCGCGGCTTCCTTGGCGACCGCCTCGTCGGCGGCGGCGAGAAACGCCGGCATCGCTTCGAGCACCGTCACGTCGGCGCCGAGGCGGCGCCACACCGAGCCGAGCTCGAGGCCGATCACGCCCGCGCCGATCACGGCGAGCTTGTTCGGCACCGTGTCGAAGTTCAGCGCGCCTTCGTTGTCGGCGACGATCCTGTTGTCGACCGGCACGTTCGGCAGGTGACGCGCCTTCGAACCCGTCGCGATGATCACGTTCCTGGCCGTGACGACTTCCGTCTCGCCTTCGCCGCTGACCTCGATCTGCACGCCGGCGTCGGTCTTGCCGGTGAACTTGCCATGGCCCTTGAGCCAGGTGATCTTGTTCTTCTTGAACAGGAATTCGATCCCGCCCGTCATCTTCTCGACGATGCCGTCCTTGCGGCTCAGCATCTTCGCGGTATCCATCTTCACGTCACCAACCGAAATGCCGTGGTCGGCCAGATGATGCGACGCGTTTTCGAACTCTTCCGACGAGGCGAGCAGCGCCTTCGACGGGATGCAGCCGACGTTCAGGCAGGTGCCGCCGAGCTTCAGCGCGCCCGCCGGGTTCTTCCACTTCTCGACCACCGCCACCGTCTTGCCGAGCTGGGCTGCGCGAATCGCGGCCACATAGCCGCCGGGGCCGGCGCCGATCACGACGACGTCAAATTCCTTGGACATGACTATCCTTCTCTGTTGCCCGGCGCGCGGCCGCACGCGATGCGTGCGTCGCGCGCCCGGGGCGATTCAATACGGGAGAAACGCAGGCTTACAGGTCGAGCAGCAGGCGCGCCGGATCTTCCAGCGCATCCTTCATCGCCACCAGCGACAGCACCGCTTCGCGACCGTCGATGATCCGGTGGTCATAGGACAGCGCGAGGTAGTTGATCGGGCGGATCACGATCTGGCCGTTCTCGACCACCGGACGCTCCTTGGTCGCGTGAACGCCGAGGATCGCCGACTGCGGCGGGTTGATGATCGGGGTCGAGAGCATCGAGCCGAACACGCCGCCGTTCGAGATCGAGAACGTGCCGCCCGTCATTTCCTCGATCGACAGCTTGCCGTCCTTGGCCTTCTGGCCGAATTCGGCGATCTTCTTCTCGATGTCGGCGAGGCTCAATTGGTCGGCGTTGCGCAGGATCGGCACCACCAGGCCGCGCGGCGAACCGACCGCGATGCCGATGTCGAAATAGCCGTGGTAGACGATGTCGTTGCCGTCGATCGACGCGTTCACGAGCGGGAACTTCTTCAGCGCGTGGACCGCCGCCTTGACGAAGAACGACATGAAGCCGAGCTTCACGCCGTGTTCCTTCTCGAACTTGTCCTTGTACTTCGCGCGCAGGTCCATGACGGGCTGCATGTTCACTTCGTTGAACGTCGTCAGGATCGCGTTGGTCTGCTGCGATTCGAGCAGACGCTCGGCGATCCGCGCGCGCAGGCGCGACATCGGCACGCGCTGCTCCGGACGGTCGTTCAGCCAGGTGGTGGCCGAGGCCGGCACCTTCACGTCCGGCAGCGCGGCCTTCTTCGGCGCGGCGGCGGCCGGTGCGGCAGCGGCCTTGGCCGGCGCGGCGTTCGCGGCCAGCGCGTCGCCCTTGGTAATGCGGCCGTCGCGGCCCGTGCCGGCGACCTGGCTCGCGTCCACGCCCTTCTCGGCCAGCAGCTTCGCGGCGGCCGGCGAGGCGGCGTGGCTCGAGCCGGCTGCAGCGGCCGGCTGAGCGGCCGGCGCCACGGCGACGGGCGCTGCGGCCGGTTGCACTTCGGCCTTGCCGGCGGCCGCGGCGACGGCACCCGCCTTCGCTTCGGTGTCGATGGTGGCGATCACCTGATCGGCCAGGACGGTGTCGCCGTCGTTCTGCAGCACTTGCGACAGCACGCCGGCGGCCGGCGCCGGCACTTCGAGCACGACCTTGTCGGTTTCGAGTTCGATCAGGATTTCGTCCTGCGCGACGGCCTCACCGGGCTTCTTCTTCCACTGCAGCATGGTCGCTTCCGATACCGATTCGGAAAGCTGGGGGACTTTGACTTCAACGATAGCCATGACTTGATTCCTGGATGCTTGATCTGGGTAATGTCGGGGTTCTGCGGACGGGCGCGCGACTACGCGGCACGCGCGAAGACGGCCCGGGCGCGCTTGCCGCACGCACCGGGCCGTGACGTCCGATTATTTCGCGATCGACGCGCTCTTCAGGCGGCCGAATGCCCCTTCGATCAGGGCCTTCTGCTGCTCGTAGTGCTTCGCGTAGTAACCGACCGCCGGCGAGGCCGAAGCCGGGCGGCCGCTATACGCGAGCTTCTGCCCTTCCTTCATGCCTTCCTTCAGATGGTGTTCGATGTAGAACCACGGGCCCTGATTCTGCGGCTCGTCCTGCACCCAGACCACTTCGGTCGCATTGTCGTACTTCTTCATTTCCGCTTCGAACTGCTTGTGCGCGAACGGATAGAGCTGCTCGATCCGGACGATCGCGACGTCGTTCGCCTTCGCCTCGCGGCGGTGCGCGACGATGTCGTAATAGACGCGGCCCGAGCAGGCGATCACGCGCTTGACCTTCTTCGCGTCGATCGTCTCGTCGGTCTCGCCGATCACCGGCTGGAACGAGCCCTTCGCCAGTTCCGACAGGTCCGACACGGCTTCCTTGTGACGCAGCAGCGACTTCGGCGTCGCCACGATCAGCGGCTTGCGGAACAGCCGGATCATCTGGCGGCGCAGCAGGTGGAAGATCTGCGCCGGCGTGGTCGGCTGGACCACCTGCATGTTGTGGTCCGCGCACAGTTGCAGGAAACGCTCGATACGCGTCGACGAGTGCTCCGGGCCCTGGCCTTCATAGCCGTGCGGCAGCAGCATCGTCAGGCCCGAGACGCGGCCCCACTTCACTTCGCCCGACGAGATGAACTGGTCGATCACGACCTGCGCGCCGTTCACGAAGTCGCCGAACTGCGCTTCCCACAGCACCAGCGTGTTCGGCTCAGCGGTCGAATAGCCGTACTCGAAGCCGAGCACGGCCTCTTCCGACAGCACCGAGTCGATCACCGTGAAGTTCGCCTGGCCGTCCGAGACGTTCTGCAGCGGCACATAGGTGCCGTCGTTCCAGCGCTCGCGATTCTGGTCGTGCAGCACCGCGTGGCGGTGCGTGAACGTGCCGCGGCCCGAATCCTGGCCGGTCAGGCGCACGGCGTAGCCAGACGAAACCAGCGAGGCGAACGCGAGGTGCTCGCCCATGCCCCAGTCCAGCGGCTGGTCGCCCTGCGCCATCTTGCGGCGGTCGTTGATCACGCGCTCGACGAGCGGGTGGACCTTGAAGTTCTCCGGCACCGTCGTGATGCGCTCGCCGATGCGCTTGAGCTCGGCCAGCGGCACCGCCGTGTCGGCCGCGTCGGTCCACTTGCGGTTCAGGAACGGCACCCAGTCGACCGCGTACTTGCTCTTGTAGTTCGAGAGCACCGGATCGACCGTATGGTGGCCGTCTTCCATCGCCTTGCGATAGGCCTTGACGAATTCGTCGGCCTGCTCGGCGGTGATCACGCCCTGCTGCACCAGCTTCTCGGCGTACAGCGCGCGGGTGCCCGGGTGCTGCGCGATCTTCTTGTACATCAGCGGCTGGGTGACGGCCGGCGTGTCCTGCTCGTTGTGGCCGAGCTTGCGGAAGCAGACGATGTCGATCACGACATCCTTGTGGAACTGCATGCGATAGTCGATCGCGATCTGCACCGCGAGCACCACCGCCTCCGGATCGTCGCCGTTCACATGCAGCACCGGCGCCTCGATCATCTTGACCACGTCGGTGCAGTACAGCGTCGAGCGCGCATCGCGCGGGTCCGAGGTCGTGAAGCCGATCTGGTTGTTGATGACGATGTGCAGCGTGCCGTGCGTGCCGTAGCCGCGCGTCTGCGCGAGGTTCAGCGTTTCCATCACGACGCCCTGGCCCGCGAAGGCGGCATCGCCGTGGATCTGCACCGGCAGCACCTGCAGGCCGTCCGCGTCGCCGCGACGGTCCATGCGCGCCTTGGCCGAACCCTCGACCACCGGATTGACGATTTCGAGGTGCGACGGATTGAATGCGAGCGACAGGTGGACCGGACCGCCTTCGGTCGCAATGTCCGACGAGAAACCCTTGTGATACTTGACGTCGCCGGCCGGCAGGTCGTCGACGTGCTTGCCTTCGAATTCGGCGAACAGGTCCGCCGGCATCTTGCCGAGCGTGTTGACGAGCACGTTCAGGCGGCCGCGGTGGGCCATGCCGATCACGATCTCCTGCACGCCCTTCGATCCCGAGTGCTGCACCACTTCGTCCATCGCCGCGATGAAGCTCTCGCCGCCTTCGAGCGAGAAGCGCTTCTGGCCGACGTACTTGGTGTGCAGGTAGCGTTCGAGGCCTTCGGCGGCGGTCAGACGGTTCAGCACGTGCTTCTTCTTCTCCGCGCTGAAGTTCGGCGTGGCGCGCGTCGATTCGAGACGCTCCTGCCACCAGCGCTTCTGCTCCGGGTCGCCGATGTACATGTACTCGGCGCCGATCGTGCCGCAGTAGGTGTCGCGCAGCGACTTGACGATGTCACGCAGCGAGGCCTGCTCGAAACCGAAATACAGGTTGCTCGCGCTGAACGTCTGGTCGAGGTCGGCTTCGGAGAAATCGTAGAACGCGGGTTCGAGCTCGGGGATCGCGGGACGCTCGCGGCGCTTCAGGGGATCGAGATTGGCCCATTGCGAGCCGAGGAAGCGATACGCGCTGATCAGGGACTGGACGTGGACCTGCTTGCGGGCGGTGGCGAGATTGCCGCCGCTGCTTTCACGCGGGATGAAGGCATTGGCCTTCGCACGCTGGGCGAACGATTCGACGATCGGATTGTGAGCGACATCGCTCGCATTCGAACCGTCCGTCGCCGGCACGTTTTGCAGCGCGTCGAAATATTCGCGCCAGTTGTCCGGCACCGATGCCGGATTGTCCAGATAGGCTTCGTACAGTTCTTCTACATACGAAGCATTGCCGCCGAACAGATAGGAGTTCAGCTGGAACTGCTTCATTACATCTGACATTTTACGCTCACCTTTCTTCGAGCTTCTCGAGAAATAGCGGGTTGCTCAACCTTCCGCGACACGGCCTGACCGTTTAGCGGATTGCGCGAATCAAGTCTTGCTTGGAAGGACCTCAAACTTGCGTGCGCAGCATATCACAATATGCACCACTGAAGGTCACAATGTCGCACCCCGAAAGCCCGCCCGTCTTGGTTTCCGCGGCGAAAAGCCTCGATTTCTCCAGTGCATGCAACAGTGTTTTACCCGCACTCATGCGGCGTGAAGCAAAAAAGCCGCCCGAAGGCGGCTTGGCGTGAGACATCGGGCGCGTGGCGCCGCTCACTCGGCTTCGCGGCTCGCGCGGCGACGCTCGTGTTCCTTCAGATAACGCTTGCGCAGACGGATCGACTGCGGCGTCACCTCGACGAGCTCGTCGTCGTCGATGAACTCGACCGCATACTCGAGCGACATCTGGATCGGCGGCACCAGGCGCACGGCTTCGTCGGTGCCCGAAGCACGCACGTTGGTCAGTTGCTTGCCCTTGATCGGGTTCACGACCAGGTCGTTGTCGCGGCTGTGAATGCCGATGATCATGCCTTCGTACAGCGCATCGCCCGGCTTCACGAACATTCGGCCGCGATCTTGCAGCTTCCAGAGCGCGTAGGCGACGGCCGCGCCGTCGTCCTGCGAGATCAGCACGCCGTTGCGGCGCTCGCCGACCGAGCCGTCCTTCACGGGCGCGTACGAATCGAAGATGTGGCTCATCAGCCCCGTGCCGCGCGTAAGCGTCAGGAACTCGCTCTGGAAGCCGATCAGCCCCCGCGCCGAAATCCTGTACTCGAGGCGCGTACGGCCGCGGCCGTCCGAAGCCATATCGAGCATTTCCCCCTTGCGGCGGCCCAACTCCTCCATCACGCCGCCCTGGTGCTCGTCCTCGACGTCCACCGTCAGAAGCTCGTAAGGCTCGTGCTTCTCGCCGTTGATTTCCTGCATCACCACGCGCGGACGCGACACGGCCAGCTCGTAGCCCTCGCGGCGCATGTTTTCGACGAGGATGGTCAGGTGCAGCTCGCCGCGGCCCGACACCTCGAATACGGTTTCATCGCCGGTGTCGCGCACGCGCAGCGCCACGTTGTGGTTCAGTTCCTTCATCAGCCGGTCGCGGATCTGGCGGCTCGTCACGAACTTGCCCTCGCGGCCCGCGAGCGGTGAAGAATTGACGAGGAAGTTCATCGTCAGCGTCGGCTCGTCGACGGTGATCATCGGCAGCGCTTCCGGCGTATCGACGGCGCAGATCGTCGCGCCGATGCCGACGTCCTCGATGCCGTTGATCAGCACGATGTCGCCCGCTTCGGCCGAGTCCACCTGCACGCGCTCGAGCCCCTTGAACGACAGCACCTGATTGATCTTGCGGTTCAGCACCTCGCCTTCCGGTCCGAAGCGCATCACCACCGGCTGGCCCGGCTTGATGCGCCCGCGCGTGATGCGGCCCACGCCGATCCGCCCCACGTAGGTCGAATAGTCGAGCGAGGTGATCTGCAGTTGCAGCGGCGCGTCCGGATCGGCCGGGCGGACCGGCACGTGCTCGAGGATCGCCTCGAAGAGCGGGCGCATGTCGCCTTCGCGCGCCTGCGGGTCGAGCGACGCGTAGCCGTTCAGGCCCGACGCGTAGACGATCGGGAAGTCGAGCTGCTCCTCGGTCGCGCCGAGCTTGTCGAACAGATCGAAGGTCTGGTTGATCACCCAGTCGATGCGCGCGCCCGGACGGTCAATCTTGTTGATCACGACGATCGGCTTCAGGCCGAGCGCGAGCGCCTTCTTCGTGACGAAGCGCGTCTGCGGCATCGGCCCCTCGACCGCGTCGACCAGCAGCAGCACCGAGTCGACCATCGACAGCACGCGCTCCACCTCGCCGCCGAAGTCGGCGTGCCCGGGCGTGTCGACGATGTTGATGTGGGTGCCTTCGTACTCGACCGCGCAGTTCTTCGCGAGGATCGTGATCCCGCGCTCTTTTTCGATGTCGTTCGAGTCCATCACGCGCTCGACCATCTGCTGGTTCTCACGGAAGGTGCCGGACTGGCGCAGCAGTTGGTCCACGAGCGTAGTCTTGCCGTGGTCGACGTGGGCGATGATGGCGATGTTGCGAAGGGCGCGGGTCATAGAAACCTGAAATCGAAACCTGATGATCGGACATGCAAAAACGCGCGTGGCTGATTAACTCTCACGCGCGCTGCTCGACTGTGTATTTGCATGTCCTGGAAAGCCTACGATTATAGCATGTCAGGATGTCGCGGGCGGGCCGCATCGCTGCACCGCACACGGAGTGTCGCGCGAACGCCAAGCCGGCGCGTTGCGCCACCGCCCTTTGCCGGCTCGCCGCTGCCCGCCCAGGTCTCGCCGGCCCGCCCCGCACTGCGTGCGGCAAGCCCGCTGCGCCTGGGCGTGGATATCGCTCCCCATTTGTCGCCGCGCACCCCGTCGATCTTATTTGCCGCGACAAACAATCGCGCTTATACTGCTGCCTAGTCAACCATTGCAGAATCAGAGAATATGCCGGACCCTTCCACGCCCCCGCCGGCCGGCCTGTCCGTGTCCGCGTATCCGATCAACGACAGCGTCGGCTACCTGCTTTCGCGCGTGCGCTCGCTGATGACCAACCTCGTCACGCAGCGCACCCAGACCGAGCTCGGCATCACCGGCACCCAGGCCAGCATGTTGTTCATGCTCGCGGTCGGCAAATGCTCGACGGCGGCCGAACTGGCGCGCGAGTACGCGATCGATGCGAGCGCCGTCACACGCCTGCTTGACCGCGTCGAGAAACGCGGCCTGCTCTCGCGCGTGCGCAGCCACGAGGACCGACGCGTGGTGCGCCTCGAACTGACCGACGAGGGCCGCGAACTTGCGGAACGGATGCCGGAAATTTTCATCAGCGTGCTCGATCGCCTGCTCGACGGCTTCACGCCCGAGGAAGTCGGTTTCCTGAAAAGCATGCTGCGCCGCATTCTGAGCAATTACTGCGGCGAAACCAGCAGCGGCAGCAGCGGCGGCAACGCTTCGTAACACACGTCTGGGCAATCACTCTCCGATGCATCGACATAAGGAAATCCTTGCAATGTCCACTTTTGAATCACGGGCGGCGGCCATGCCGCGCAAGGGCGTGTGGCCGGTACGCGCGGCCGGTGGTCTCGTCGCGGCCGGCGCCGCGCTCGCGCTGGCCGGCTGCGTCAGCTACGCGGGCATCCACAGCGACAAGCAGGTCGCGCCGGCCTCGCAATTCGACAGTGCGCGCAGCCTGCCGGCCGAGGGCGGCCAGTGGCCCGCGCTGGACTGGGCCAGCCAGTTCGGCGACCCGCAGCTGCCGCGCCTGATCGACGAGGCGCTCGCTGGCAACCCGAGCATCGCGCAGGCCCAGGCGCGGCTCGCGAAAGCGTCCTCGTACATCGAAGCGTCGCGCGCGACGCTGCTGCCGAAAGTGGAGGGTCGCTATTCGTGGAGCCGCGAACTGTACTCGGGCAACGGCCTCTATCCGCCGCCCTACGGCGGCAACTGGTACAGCGAGAACAACGTGCTGGCGAGTGCCTCGTGGGAGCTCGACCTCTGGGGCAAGAACCGCGAGAAGCTGCGCTCGGTGGTGTCGCAGCGCAAGGCCGCGCAGGCCGAGTTCGAGCAGGCGCGCGTGACGCTCGCGACCTCGGTGGCACGCACCTACAACCAGCTCGCCCAGCTCTACGCGCTGCGTGAGATCGCGCAGCGCGAGATCCGCAACCGCGAGACGGTGGGCAAGATCACCGAGGGCCGCGTCGGTGCCGGGCTCGACACCAACGTGGAACGGCAGACCGCGCGCGGCAACGTGGCCACCTGCGAGTCGACGCTGTCCGATCTGGACGGCCGGATCACCACGGTGCGCTATCAGCTCGCGGCGCTGCTCGGCAAGGGGCCCGACCGCGGCCTGGCGATCGACACGCCGGTGCTGAACCCGGGCGGTGCAATCACGCTGCCCGACACGATCCCGGCCGACCTGGTGTCGCGCCGGGCCGACCTGGTTGCCGCGCGCTGGCAGGTCGAGGCAGCGATGCACGACGTGAAGGAAACCAAGGCCGAGTTCTTCCCCGACGTGAACCTCGCGGCCGGCTTCGGTTTCGATGCGTTCGGCTGGGGCAATTTCCTGAAGTTCGCGAGCCGTCAGGCCCAGTTCGGGCCGGCCATCCACCTGCCGATCTTCCATGGCGGCGCCTTGCGTGCGCAACTGAAGGGCGCCTACGCGGACTACGACCTGAGCGTGGCGAACTACAACCAGACGCTGATCGGCGCGCTCAACGACGTGGCCACGCAAGTGGCCTCGATCCGCGCGCTGGACCGGCAGATGGGTGACGCGCAGCGCGCGCTCGACGCCTCGACGCGCGCCTACGAACTCGCCGTGGTCCGCTACAAGGCCGGACTGTCGCCGCAACTGCAGGTGCTGAGCGCCGACAACAGCCGGCTGGACGCCGAGCAGTCGGTGACCAACCTCGTGATGCGGCGCCGCGACTTGCAGATCGGCCTGATCAAGGCGCTCGGCGGCGGCTTCGACGCGGCGGGCTCGCCGCTCGCGGCCGCCGGCACGGCACCGCAGGCAGCGGCGGCGCAGCAGGCCGCCAATTGAACGAAGCCCTTGCCCGACACCCCCGTATCACTCGCACCAAGCACAAGCATCGACGGAGAAATTCGCCATGAGCGACCCTCAACAGAACGCGGCCGGCGCAGCCCGGCCGAACAACACCAAACGCAAGCGGATGATGACGATACTGATCGCGCTCATCGTGCTCGCCGCAATCGCCTACGGCGTCTATTACTTCCTCGTCGCGCGCTTCCACGAAACCACCGACGATGCCTATGTCAACGGCAACGTGGTGCAAATTACGCCGCAGGTGACGGGCACGGTGATCGCTGTCAACGCCGACGACACGCAGACCGTGACGGCGGGCGCCCCGCTCGTCGTGCTCGACCCGGCCGATGCGCGCGTCGCGCTGCAGCAGGCCGAGGCCAATCTCGCGCAGACCGTGCGCCAGGTACGCGGCCTGTTCGTCAACGACGATCAGTACCGCGCGCAGGTCGCGCTGCGCGAAACCGACCTGTCGAAGGCGCAGGACGACCTGCGCCGGCGCCTGGCCGTGGCGCAGACGGGCGCGGTCTCGCAGGAAGAGATCGCGCACGCGCGCGATGCCGTGAAGGCCGCGCAGGCCTCGGTCGATGCCGCACGGCAGCAGCTCGCCTCGAATCGCGCGCTAACCGCGAACACCACGGTCGCCGATCACCCCAACGTGCTGGCCGCGGCTGCGAAGGTGCGCGACGCCTATCTGGCCAACGCGCGCAACATGCTGCCCGCGCCCGTCACCGGCTACGTGGCCAAGCGCTCGGTGCAGGTCGGCCAGCGCGTCGCGCCGGGCACGCCGCTGATGTCGGTGGTGCCGCTCAACGGCGTATGGGTCGAGGCGAACTTCAAGGAAGTGCAGCTCACGCACATGCGGATCGGCCAGCCGGTCGAGCTGACGGCCGACATCTACGGCTCGTCCGTCAAGTATCACGGCAAGGTGGTGGGCTTTTCGGCCGGCACCGGCTCGGCGTTCTCGCTGCTGCCGGCGCAGAACGCCACCGGCAACTGGATCAAGGTGGTGCAGCGCCTGCCGGTGCGCATCGCGCTCGACCCGCAACAATTGCAGCAGCATCCGCTGCGCATCGGCCTGTCGATGCAGGTCGACGTCGACATCAAGGACGACAGCGGCGGCGAGCTCGGCAAGGTGCCGAACACGGTCTACCAGACCGACGTGTTCGCGAAGTACGGCGACGCGGCCGACGCCGAGATCGCCCGGATCATCGCGCAGAACGCCGGCGGCGCGACGCCGGCCGCCACCAAGCCCGGCGCCGGCGCCGCGCCGAAGCGGATGTGAGCCCGGAACGGAACGCCCATGGCCAACACCCAACCCGTCATCCACCCTCCGCTGGAGGGCGGTCAGCTACTGCTCGGCACCGTCGCCGTGTCGCTTGCGGTGTTCATGAACGTGCTCGACACCTCGATCGCCAACGTCGCGATCCCGACCATCTCGGGCGATCTCGGCGTCTCGTCGGACCAGGGCACCTGGGTCATCACCTCGTTCGCGGTCGCCAACGCGATCTCGGTGCCGCTGACCGGCTGGCTGACCGACCGGATCGGCCAGGTCCGGCTGTTCTTCGCCTCGATCATCCTGTTCGTGATCTCGTCGTGGCTCTGCGGGCTCGCGCCGACGCTGCCGTTCCTGCTGGTCGCGCGCGTGATCCAGGGCGCCGTGGCCGGGCCGATGATTCCGCTCTCGCAATCGCTGCTGCTGTCGAGCTATCCACGCGCGCGCGCGCCGATGGCGCTCGCGCTGTGGGCCATGACCACGCTGATCGCCCCCGTGGCCGGGCCGATCCTCGGCGGCTGGATCTCCGACAACTACTCGTGGCCGTGGATCTTCTACGTGAACATTCCGGTCGGCATCGCCGCCGCGATCGTCACCTGGATGATCTACCGCGACCGCGAATCGACCACACGCAAGGCGCCGATCGACGGCGTCGGGCTCGCGCTGCTGGTGATCTGGGTCGGCTCGCTGCAGATCATGCTCGATAAGGGCAAGGATCTCGACTGGTTCTCCTCGACCACCATCGTGGCGCTTGCGCTGACCGCCGTCATCGCGTTCGCGTTCTTCGTGATCTGGGAGCTGACGGCCGAGCACCCGGTGGTCGATCTGTCGCTGTTCGCGATGCGCAACTTCAGCGGCGGCACGATCGCGCTGTCGGTCGGCTACGGGCTCTACTTCGGCAACCTCGTGCTGCTGCCGCTGTGGCTGCAGACGCAGATCGGCTACACGGCAACCGACGCCGGGCTCGTGATGGCGCCGGTCGGCTTCTTCGCGATCCTGCTTTCGCCGCTGACGGGCAAGTACCTGCCGCGCACCGATCCGCGCTACATCGCCACCGCCGCGTTCCTGATCTTCGCGCTGTGCTTCTGGATGCGCTCGCGCTACACCACCGGCGTCGACCAGTGGTCGCTGATGCTGCCGACCTTCGTGCAGGGCATCGGGATGGCGGGCTTCTTCATCCCGCTCGTCTCGATCACGCTGTCGGGCCTGCCCGGCCATCGGATTCCGGCCGCCTCGGGCCTGTCGAACTTCGTGCGGATCATGTTCGGCGGCATCGGCACCTCGATCTTCCAGACCGCGTGGGACCATCGCAACAACTTCCACCACGCGCAGATCGTCGAGGCGGCCAACGTCTACAACCCGATCTACAACCAGGCAGTCGCGCAGATGGGCAGCCTCGGGCTCTCCCAGCAGCAGGCCAACGGGCTCATCAACCAGATGGCCACGCAACAGGCCGCGCAACTCGGCGTCAACGACCTGTTCTATGTGTCGGCCCTGATCTTCGTGATACTGATCGGCCTGATCTGGATCACCAAGCCCGAACGCGCGGGCGGCGCGGATTCGAGCGCGGCGGCATCGGCCGCGCATTGAGGCGGCGGCCCGCCTCGGCAAGGCGGTGCGGGCCGCCGCCCTTTGAACAGCACGACGCCCGGCAACGCGAGGCAGCGGGCCGTCAGCCCGCCGCCTCGCCGCTGACGACGAGCCGCTCCGGTGCCAGCACCCCATCGAGCAGGCGTGCCACGCCGAGCAGTTGCCCGGCGGCGTCGTACACCCGCACCCGCGCCCCGGCCTCGTCATGGGCGCCGGTCTCGGGCGCCGAGGCGAGCCGCAACCGCTGACCATGCCGGAACCGCTTAGCCTCCTCGGCGTCGAGCCGCACCGGCGGAAACGTCGAGAGCAGCGCATCGACGGGTTGCAGCCAGCCATCGCGCTCGGCCGCTTGCGCGTCCGACAGCGCGTCGAGCGTGACCGCGTGCTCGAGCGTCAGGGCGCCAACGCCGGTACGCCGCAGCGCCACCAGATGCGCACCGCAGCCGAGCGCCTCGCCGATGTCCTCGGCAAGCGTGCGCACGTAGGTTCCCTTGCTGCAGGTCACGCGAAACGTCACGTTGGGCAATTCGCAGGCGAGCAGTTCGAGCGCGTGGATCGTCACGTTGCGGCCCTCGCGTTCGACGGTCTGCCCGGCGCGGGCGTACTCGTAGAGCGGTTTGCCGTCGCGCTTGAGTGCCGAATACATCGGCGGCACCTGCACGATCTCGCCGAGAAAACGTGGCAGCACGGCCTCGACGGCGGCGCACCCGACCCGCACCTCGCGCGTCTCGATCGCCTCGCCCTCGGCGTCGCCGGTGGTGGTGCGGATGCCGAGCCGCATGGTTGCCTCGTAGGTCTTGTCGGCCTCGAGCAGATCCTGCGAGAACTTGGTGGCCTCGCCGAAGCAGAGCGGCAACAGGCCGGAGGCGAGCGGATCGAGCGTGCCGGTATGACCGGCCTTCTTCGCGAGATAGAGGCGCTTGGCGCGAATCAGCGCGTCATTGCTCGACAGCCCGACGGGCTTGTCGAGCAGCAGCACGCCGTCGAGCAGGCGCCGCGGCACGCGCGGGCGCTGGGAGCGTTGGGGAGCAGTCGTCATGGCGAAATCGGCAATCGGCGGAAGTCGGCGCGCGAATCAGTCGTCCTTCGCACGCGTCGAATTCGCCTGCTCGATCAGGCGCGACATCTCGACTGCTTTTTCGATCGTCTTGTCGTAATGGAAATGCAGCGTCGGCACCGTGTGGATGTGCAGGCGCTTGAACAGCAGGTTGTGCAGGTGGCCCGACGCGTGGTTGAGCGCTTCCTGGGTCTGCACGGGGTCGCCCGTCAGCGCCGTGAAATAGACTTTCGCATGCGCGTAGTCGGGCGTCAGCTCGACGCTCTGGATCGTGACGATCCCGATGCGGGGATCCTTCACTTCGCGCATGATGAGTTCGGACAGATCGCGCTGGATCTGGTCGGCGATCTGGACGTTGCGATTGGGAGAACTGCGTTTTTTCGTCATGGTGAATCCGTCTTTCCGTTCATTGGACGACCGGCGGCTTCGCAGCCGACGCCATGAAAATGGGCGGGACAGGCTTCACGCCTGTCCCGCCCATGATAGCCTTCACGCCGGCATTACAGCGTACGTGCGACTTCCGTGACCTCGAACACTTCGAACTGGTCGCCTTCGACGATGTCGTTGAAGTTCTTGAGCGACATACCGCACTCGAAGCCCTGGCGCACTTCCTTCACGTCGTCCTTGAAGCGCTTGAGCGAATCGAGCTCGCCCGTGAAGATGACCACGTTGTTGCGCAGCACGCGCACCGACGAGGAGCGCTTGACCACGCCGTCCGTGACCATACAGCCCGCCACCGAGCCGATCTTCGGCACCTTGAAGACCTGACGCACCTCGACCATGCCGGTGATGACCTCGCGCTTTTCCGGCGCGAGCATGCCGGACATCGCCGCCTTCACCTCATCCACCGCGTCGTAGATGATGTTGTAGTAGCGGATGTCGATGCCGTTGGTCTCGGCCAGCTTGCGTGCCTGGGCGTCCGCACGCGTGTTGAAGCCGATGATGACCGCCTTCGATGCCGTCGCGAGGTTGACGTCGCTTTCGCTGATGCCGCCAACCGCACTGTGGACGATCTGCACGCGCACTTCGTCGGTCGACAGCTTGAGCAGCGACTGCACCAGCGCTTCCTGCGAGCCCTGCACGTCGGCCTTGATGATGAGCGGCAGGTTCTGCACTTCCCCTTCGCCCATCTGTTCGAGCATGCTTTCCAGCTTCGCGGCCTGCTGCTTCGCGAGCTTGACGTCGCGGAACTTGCCCTGGCGAAACAGCGCGATTTCGCGCGCCTTGCGCTCGTCCGGCAGCACGATCACTTCCTCGCCGGCGCCCGGCACTTCGGACAGACCCTGGATCTCGACCGGGATCGACGGGCCGGCCGTCTTGGTCGGCTTGCCGTTCTCGTCGAGCATCGCACGCACGCGGCCGTAGGCGGTACCGGCCAGCACCACGTCGCCGCGCGAGAGCGTACCCGACTGCACCAGCACCGTTGCGACCGGACCCTTGCCCTTGTCCAGCTTCGCTTCGATCACGATGCCCTTGGCGGGCGCCTCGACCGGCGCCTTCAGCTCCAGCACTTCGGCTTGCAACAGCACGTTTTCGAGCAGATCGTCGATCCCGGCACCGGTCTTCGCCGACACTTCCACGAACGGCGAATCGCCGCCGTACTCTTCCGGCACCACGCTTTCGGCCACGAGTTCCTGCTTGACGCGGTCCGGGTTCGCATCCGGCTTGTCGATCTTGTTGATCGCGACGACGATCGGCACCCCGCCCGCCTTCGCGTGCGAGATGGCTTCCTTCGTCTGCGGCATCACGCCGTCATCGGCCGCGACCACCAGAATCACGATGTCGGTGGCCTTCGCGCCACGCGCACGCATCGCGGTAAACGCTTCGTGACCCGGCGTGTCGAGGAACGTGACGACGCCGCGCGGCGTCTCGACGTGATAGGCGCCGATGTGCTGCGTAATGCCGCCCGCTTCGCCGGCCGCCACCTTCGCGCGCCGGATGTAGTCGAGCAGCGAGGTCTTGCCGTGGTCGACGTGGCCCATCACGGTGACGACAGGCGGACGCGGCAGTTGCTCGGCGTCGACGCCGACTTCGCCCTCGACCAGCAGCGCTTCCGGATCGTCGAGCTTCGCCGCCAGCGCGCGGTGCCCCAGTTCCTCGACGATGATCATCGCCGTTTCCTGATCGAGCACCTGGTTGATCGTGACCATCTGGCCAAGCTTCATCATCACCTTGATGACTTCCGAAGCCTTCACCGACATCTTGTGCGCGAGATCGGCGACCGAAATGGTTTCCGGCACGTGAACTTCGCGGATGATCGGCTCGGTCGGCGCCTGGAACGACGACGCGCTGTCCTGGTGACGGCCGCGCCCCTTCGGGCCGCCGCGCCAGCCACGGTCGACGCCGCCGCTCGAATCGCCGCGTGTCTTGATCCCGCGGCGCTTCGAGGCGTCGTCCTGCCAGCCGCCCTTGCCCGCGCCCGGCTTCTTGTTGCGGTCAGCCGCGCCGGGAGCCGCGCTCGTGCTGGCCGGTGCCGCGGCCGCGGGCTTCTTCGCGGCCGGATTCGCCGGGCGCGCGCCGGCTTCGCCGGCCGGCTTCGCCGGCTTGTGCAGCGTGCCCTTCGCCTCGGCCGCCTTCGGTGGCTCGGCGGGCTTGGGCGGCTCCGGCGCCTTGACCTGCGCCTTGCGCGGCGTGGCCATCATCTCGCGGATCGCGCGCGCTTCGGCCTCGGCCTTTTCGCGGCGCTTGCGGATTTCTTCCTGCTCGGCGCGCGCCTTGTCGGCGGCTTCGCGCGCCGCGTCCTCGGCCTTCTTCGCCGCTTCGCGCTGGGCAGCCCGTTCGGCGGCCGCGCGCTCCTCGTCCTGATTCGACTGCGCCTGCTGCATGGCCGGCTCCTGCGGTGCCTGCGTCTGCTGGTCGCGCGCGGCCGCCTGCTCGGCAGCCGCCGCGGCCTGCGCCGCCTGCTGGGCCTGAGCCGCAGCCGCCGCGCGCTTCGCGGCTGCCTCTTCCTCGGCGCGACGGCGTTCCGACTCGGCCGCTTCTTCGCGCGCACGGCGCTCGGCTTCCTCGCGTTCGAGGCGCTCCTGGCGCTCGCGCAGCTCCTGCGCCTGCCGCTCGAGCAGTTCGGCCTCGCGGCGTGCCTCTTCTTCGCGGCGCTTCAGCTCGGCGTCGGCCGCCGCGTCGTCTGCCTGGTCCTGCGAGGCGTCGGCGCCGTTCTCGGCGACGTCGTCGCGCTTGACGAACGTCCGCTTCTTGCGCACCTCGACCTGAATGGTGCGAGCCTTACCCGTTGCGTCGGATTGTTTGATTTCCGACGTGTGCCGGCGGGTCAGCGTGATCTTGCGCTTGTCGGCGTCGGACGCACCGTGCGATTTACGCAAATGATCGAGCAGACGCGCCTTGTCGGTTTCCGACAGCGCATCGTCTTCACTCGCTTTCTGGACGCCCGCTGCCTGCAGCTGTTCGAGCAGCACACCAGCAGGCATTTTCAGTTCCGCGGCAAATTGGGCTACGTTGTTACTCGCCATTCATTCCTCTTAATGCAAGGACCGATTCCTTGCGGTTAGCATCGGGTCATGCGGCCTTCCGGCCGCCAAATATCAGTGCGCCATGGTCATTTCTCACTGGAACCAGTGTTCACGTGCTTTCATGATCAGCGCTTTCGCGGCTTCTTCTTCCACTCCGGTCATCTCGACCAATTCGTCGACGGCCAGCTCGGCGAGATCGTCGCGCGTCTGCACGCCGTTTTCCGCCAGCTTCGCCAACAGCTCCGACGTCATGCCTTCCAGGCTCTTCAGGTCGAGCGCAGCATTTTCCACCTTTTCTTCGTTGGCGATCGCCATCGTCAACAACGCATCGCGCGCGCGGTTACGCAGCTCGTGAACGGTTTCCTCGTCGAACGCCTCGATCTCGAGCATTTCGTTCAGCGGTACGTAAGCGATTTCCTCGAGGCTCGTGAAGCCTTCGTCGATCAGGATGTCAGCCACTTCTTCGTCGACATCGAGGCGCGCCATGAACAGACCGCGCAGACGATCGCGCTCTTCGTTCTGCTTCAGCGCGGATTCGTCCGGCGTCATGATGTTGATCTGCCAGCCGGTCAGCTCGCTCGCGAGGCGCACGTTCTGACCGCTCCGGCCGATCGCGACGGCCAGTTCGCTCTCGTCCACGACGACGTCCATCGAGTGCTTTTCCTCATCGACGACGATCGACTGCACGGCAGCCGGCGCGAGCGCGCCGATCACGAACTGGGCGGGATCTTCCGACCATAGCACGATGTCGATGTTTTCGCCACCGAGCTCATTGCGCACCGCCTGCACGCGCGAACCGCGGATGCCCACGCAGGTGCCGATCGGATCGATCCGCTTGTCGTAGGCGACCACGCCGATCTTCGCCCGAACGCCCGGGTCGCGGGCCGCCGCCTTGATTTCCAGCAGGCCCTGCTCGATCTCCGGCACTTCCATTTCGAACAGCTTCATCAGGAATTCCGGTGCCGTGCGCGACAGCTCGATCTGCGGGCCGCGCGCGGTACGATCGACCTTCGCGATATAGGCGCGGACGCGATCGCTCACGCGCAGGTTTTCCTTCGGGATCAGCTGATCGCGGCGCAGCAGCGCCTCGACGCGGCCCGACTCGACGATGAAGTTGCCCTTGTCGAGACGCTTGACCGTGCCGGTCATGATCTTCTCGCCGCGTTCGAGGTAGTCGTTCAGGATCTGCTCGCGCTCGGCGTCGCGCACCTTCTGCAGAATCACCTGCTTGGCCGCCTGCGCGCCGATCCGGCCGAACTCGATCGACGGCACCGATTCCTCGATGTAGTCGCCGACGTCGACCCCGGGCTGCTGCTCGCGCGCCTCGAACAACAGGATCTCGCGATCCGGCTCCTGGAGCCCCGCTTCGTCCGGCACCACGAGCCAGCGCCGGAACGTCTCGTGTTCGCCGCTCTCGCGATCGATCTGGACGCGGATTTCGGCGCCTTCGTCGAACAGCTTCTTGGAGGCCGACGCGAGTGCCGCTTCGAGCGCACCCAGCACGACATCCTTGTCGACGTTCTTCTCGCGCGCCAGCGCATCCACCAGCATCAACACTTCGCGACTCATTGTTTGCGGCTCCTAAAGTCAACTTGCGGAATCAGACGGGCTTTGTCGATATCGGCCAGCGTGAAATCCAGCATGGCCGCTTCGCCCTTCTTCATCTCGAATTCCAAACCGATCGTTTCGCCGTTCGGCGCATGCAGGATGCCCCGGTAGGTCTTGCGGCCTTCCAGCGGCTTTTTCAGGGTGACGGAGATTTCGCTCCCGGCGAACCGTTCGAAGTCGGCCAGCTTCTTCAGCGGTCGGTCGAGGCCCGGGGACGACACCTCGAGCCGTTCGTAATCGATGTTTTCGACCGTCAATACGTGCTGCAGCTGACGCGTGACTTTTTCGCAGTCGTCGATCGAGATGCCCGCTGGCTGATCGATGTAGACGCAGAGCATGCCGCGCCCGGTGCGCTCGAGATCGACCAGCTCGTAGCCGAGCCCGGTGACCGTGGTTTCTATCAGTTCCGTCAGTTGCACTGTGTCCTCTCGGATGTTCGCGCCCGCCGTTCGCGATTCACCCGCAGACGCGCGCCTTTGCTGGCGCAGGAAGCGCGCTACCCGAGATGCCCAACCGTTTCAGCAAAAAAAAATGGGCGAAACGCCCATCTTCTCACTCCGGTGGTCGCACCTGAGCCGCACAAAAAACCTGTACGACCAGCGACTCAGCGATTATAGCGTTTTTTAACTCAAACGCAAAGTATCGCCCCCGCGAAATCGGCCGGAAGCGCCGATTTCGCCTGGCTTCGCCGCGCGTTCGCCGCCGCAGCGCCGCGCCGACAAGTCAGCGACCGCGCGAGCGATTGCTGCGCGGCTGCTGCGGGCGTGCGCCGCCGCGCGCGTTGCCGCCGCCGTCGGCACGGTTGCCATTCGCATTACCACCGCCGCTGCGTGGACTCTTGCCGCCGCCGCGCTTGTTGCCGTTGGCGCCATAGGACAGACGATTTCCGTCGACGTCGCCGCCAGCGCCACGACGGTTGCCGTTCGCATTGCCGCCGTAGCCGCCGGCCGACGCGCCGCCCCCGGCAAAACCGCCGCCGAGGCCGGCACCGAAACCGCCGCCCTGGGCGCCGCGACGGCCGCCGCGACGCGGCTGGTCGAGCTGGCCGTGGGTGGTCAGCACCGGCTCGCGATTGAGAAAGCCCATCGAGGTCTGCATCGGGTCCGGCTGCTTGCGCTCGGCCGCGCCGGCCCCGCGCTTGCCGCCCTTCTCGTCGGCGGCGACCTTGAGGCCGACGGTCGCCATCAGCTTGCGTACCTGCGCCTCGTCGAGTTCCTCCCAGCGGCCCCGCTTCAGGCCGCGCGGCAACGAGATCGAGCCGTGGCGCGTGCGAATCAGGCGGCTCACCATCAGCCCGACCGCCTCGAACATGCGCCGCACCTCGCGATTCCGGCCTTCGGCGAGCGCCACGTGATACCAATGGTTGGTGCCTTCGCCGCCGCCGTCGCGGATACGCAGGAAATTGGCCGGGCCGTCGTCGAGTTCCACGCCGTGCAGCAGCTTCTGGCGCGAGGCTTCGCTGAGCTCGCCGACCACCCGCACCGCATATTCGCGCTCGACGCTGTAGCGCGGGTGCATGAAGCGGTTCGCGAGATCACCCGAGGTGGTCAGCATCAGCAGACCTTCGGTGTTGAAATCGAGCCGGCCGACCGCCAGCCATTTCGCCGTCTTCATCGGCGGCAGGCGGTCGAACACCGAGGCGCGGCCCTCCGGATCGGCATGGCTGACGATTTCGCCGGTCGGCTTGTGGTAGAGCAGCACGCGCGGCGGCTTGTTCGGCAGCTTGCGCTTGACCGGCTTGCCGTTGATTCGGACCTGATCGGTCGGCAGGATCCGCTGGCCGATATGCGCCGGCTCGCCGTTTACCGACACGCGGCCGGCCACGATCAGTTCCTCCATCTCGCGCCGCGAGCCCATGCCGGCCTCGGCGAGCACCTTGTGCAGCTTCGGCGCGTCGTCTTCGGGGGCGAGCACGCGCTTCTGCGGCTGGCGGCCGCGGCGCAGCATCGGTGCGCGCACGCCGCCGCCGGCTGCCGCGTTGTCCGCGTCGAAAGCCGGCGACGTCACGTAGGAGAAGATGTCGTCCTGTCCCGCGCCGCCGCTCTCGGCCGACGGCGCGGCGGCTGCCGCTGCGCCGCGCTTGGCCTGCGCGCCGCCGCGCGCGGCACCACCTTCGCGCTTCGCGGCGGGCTTGCGCGGCGCCTTCGGCGCGCCGTCCTTGCTGCGCGCGGCGCGCGGTGCCGGCGCCGCGGCGGGCGCCTCGGCATCGACCGCCTCGGCAGGCACGGCTTGCGCGCCGTCCGCCGCCGGCTCGGCCGTCTTCGATTTGGCCGCCGCGCGGCGGCGTGCGATCAGGCTGCGCGGGCCGCGGCGCAGGCCGCGGCGCGGGCGCTCCTCGCCGCCCGCATCCTGCGCGGACTGCTCGGGGGCACCGCCGGCGCGCGACGCCTGCATGGCCTGCGCGGATTCGGACGAATCAGTGTCGTGGGTATCTGTCAAAACAACCTCGAAATGTCAGGTCTCGCGCCCCTCGCGGGCGCGGCAATCTCATCTGGCCGCGTCAAGCGCGGCGCTGCGTGGGCGCATCCCGATCCGGCGATTGCTCGCCGGACGTCGCGTCGCCCAGGGATTCGGCGGATTCGCCATGCGCGTGGTCGCCGTGTGCTGGGTCTGCATCGGCCGAATCGGCCTCCTGCTGCCCAGCCTGCACCGTCGCGCGGCTCGCTCCCGCCGCGCGATCGCGCGCCGCCTCGTCGGCATCGGGCGCGCGGCCCGGTGTTTCCTTCTCGACCGCAGCGGGCAACGCGGGTTCCGACGCGTCACCGAGCGGGTCGGCGTGGCCGGAAAACCGGCCGTCGGCCTCTTGAGCCGTGTCTGCTTCGCTCGCCGGCTGCCCGATCCGCGCCTCGGCCGGCACTGCGGCATTCGCCTGCTCTGCGGCACCGGCCCGTGGGCCTTCCCGGCCGGCCGTCTCCGCACCGGCCGACGCCGCGTCCGCATGCTGCAGCGGGGCGCCGGCCGGCGCCGCCCCGTGTTCCGGGAACTCCGCAGGCACGGCAGGATCGGCGTCGGACACGCCATCGGCGAATTCCATCGATGCCTGCGCCAGCAGGCTCGCCTCCAGGTGCGCGGCGGGCTCTTCGAGCGCGGGCAGATCGTCGAGCGCCTTCAGCCCGAGATCGTCGAGAAACTGCTTCGTGGTCGCATAGAGCGCCGGGCGCCCCGGCACGTCGCGATGGCCGATCACCTCGATCCAGCCGCGATCCTCGAGTTGCTTGACGACCTGGGTATTCACCGTCACACCGCGGATTTCCTCGATATCGCCACGCGTGACCGGCTGGCGATACGCAATGATCGCCAGCGTTTCGAGTACCGCGCGCGAATATTTCGGCGGTTTTTCAGGATGCAATCGATCCAGATAAACGCGCATCGCCGGCTTGCTCTGAAAGCGCCAGCCCGTGGCCAGCGCGACGAGTTCGACACCGCGGCCGGACCACGCCTCTTTCAATTCTTCGAGCAACGTGCGGACCGTGTCCGCCGACACGCCATCGGCAAAGAGCTTGCGCAGATCGCCTAACTTGAGCGGTTCCTGCGCACAGATCAAAGCAGTCTCGAGGACGATCTTCGCCTCTTGGGTATTCATGCAGCTAGGCCAGACCCTCTGGTCAAACGAACCGGATCAAAATACGAAACAGACGAAAAGGAACAGAAGACGCGCTCGCCCGATTCTGATCGGTCATATTGATGGGAGCACGAACCGGGGGTGGCGCAACCTGCTCTAAGCCTGACCCTGACCGGACGGAACAGCGCGAAACCTTGATGGATTCGCGTGACTGAGCGCCATATTACGCAAATTCGAACGAGGCGTAAAGCCGCCGGATCGCTTCGGTCGTATATCGCGGGCAGCCCGGCTGGCGCGGCTACCGGCATCAGGCGCCGGTTCGGCGCAGGAATGCTTGCAAACGTTGCACACCGGCATCGAGCCGCTCGGTGCTGCAGGCATAACACCAGCGGACGAAATCCCCGCCCTCGTCGCCGAAGGCGCGCCCCGGCGCGAGGCCGACCCCCGCCTCACGCACCAGCCGCTTGCAGAACGCGAGGC
This sequence comes from Burkholderia glumae LMG 2196 = ATCC 33617, assembly GCF_000960995.1. Lineage (NCBI taxonomy): Bacteria > Pseudomonadati > Pseudomonadota > Betaproteobacteria > Burkholderiales > Burkholderiaceae > Burkholderia > Burkholderia glumae. Next base: position 3,154,108 of record NZ_CP009435.1, read on the forward strand.
TGTCGTGCACACCCGGCAGCCGCAGGAACAGGTACATCGCCCCGTCCGGCGCCGCGACGGACACCTCCGGCAAGGTGTTGAGCGCCGCCACCAGGTGGTCGCGGGCCGAGCGCAACGCGCCGACGAACTCGGCCACGAACGGCTCGCCGTCGCGCACCGCGGCCACGCCGGCCGCCTGCACGAAGCCCGGCGCACACGACGTGTTGTATTCGATGAGCTTCGAAAGCCCATCCATGACGCGCTCCGGCGCAACCAGCCAGCCCAGCCGCCAGCCCGTCATCGCCCAGGCCTTCGAGAACGAGTTGACCACGATCACACGCTCGTCGCGCGAGGCCAGATCGAGAAACGACGACGCGCCGCCAGCGGCGAACGCGAGCCGTTCGTAGACCTCGTCCGCGACGATCCAGATGCCGTGCCGCCGGCAATGCTCGAGTACCGCGGTCTGCTCGGCCCGCGACATCGTCCAGCCGGTCGGATTGTTCGGGGAGTTGACGAGCAGCATCCGCGTGTCGGGCGTGAGCGCCGCCAGCAGCCGATCGAGATCGAGCCGCCAGCCCGCCTCGCCATGGTCGAGCGCCACACATTCGACGTGGGCGCCGAGTATCTTTGGGATTTCGACGAGGTTGGGCCAAAGCGGCGTGAGCGCGACCACGCGGTCCCCGCCGCCGACGAGCAGTTGCGCTGCCAGCATCAGCGCGCTGACGCCGGCGCTCGTGACCGCGATCTGGGCGGCGCGGGTCGCGCCGTGGCGCGCTGCGACATAGGCGGCCAGCGTCTCGCGCAGCACGGCCGTCCCGAGATTGTGCGTATAGAACGTGTTGCCGTCCGCGAGCGCCGCGCCGGCCGCCTCGCGAATGAAGGCCGGCGTGACGCGATCCGATTCGCCGAACCAGAACGGCAGCACGCCGTCCACGCCAGCGCCGGCGTTCGCGACCTCGCGAATCAATGACGGCCTCAGCGATTCGACGCATGTGCGCGGCCCCCACGGAGCGGGCGCCCGTCTCACCTCGTTGCCGACAAGATCCACGCGACTCTCCCGGTTGGTCCATACCCGTCAGTGTAGCGGCCCGGACGACGACACAGCGCCGCGCAACCGATACCGAGCGGCCGGTCCGGCCCCGAGCGCCGCGCCGCCGTATCAGTCGAGATCCTCGGCGCGCGCCGGCATGCCATGCATGAGCCCCCAGACCGCCTCGGCCGCCGGCGACAGCGAGCGGTCGCGGCGTCGGATCAGCTCGACCGTGCGTTCCGCGCGCGGCGTCAGCGGCCGCGCCACCAGCGACGAGCCGGCCGGCAGCGGCAGGGACAGCCAGGGCAGCACGCTGACGCCCACGCCCGCCTCGACCAGCCCGAACACGGTCGCCGAATGGCCGAGTTCCTGCACGACCGATGCACCGATCCGATGCAGCGCCAGCGCCGCGTCGATCAGCGGCCGGCTACCCGACGCGTAATCGAGCAGCACCAGGCGCTCGCCTTCGAGCGCGCTCCACGGCACGCTGGCGTGCGCGGCGAGCGCGTGATCGGCGCGCGCGATCAGGCAGAACGAGTCGGTCATCAGCGGCTCGCAGACCAGCTCGGTTGCCGCGAGCGGGCCGATCACCACGCCGAAATCGACCTCGCCCGACTTCACCTTGCGCAGCACGTCGCTCTGCACGTCGTCGCGCAGCCCAAGCGTGACAAAGGGAAACTGCCGCTCGGCCGCCGCGACCACGCGCGGCATCAGCCGGCAGGCGACGGTCGGGCTGGCGGCGACCAGCACGCGCCCGCGCCGCTGCTCGCCGATCTCGCGGATTTCGCGCAGCGCGTCGTCCAGGTCGCCGAGCAGCCGCGAGACGCTGGCGACCAGATTCGTCCCCGCATCGGTCAGTTGCACGTCGCGCGTGGTGCGGTCGATCAGCTTCAGGCCGATCTCGCCCTCGAGCTCACGCACGCAGCGGCTGACCGCAGACTGCGTAAGGCCGATCTCGTCACCGGCCCGGCTGAAGCTGCGCAGACGCGCAACCGCGATGAACACCCTCAGCTGGCGCAGGGTGATATTCATTGAATGCCCTCATCAATCTCATGCTTCGATGCGAGATTGTAGGGCTTGCCTTCCCGTCGCATTCGCGATGAATCGGTGCGGTGCAGCAACCGCGCTCACGCACGCCGCACGGGCCAGATTGCACAAGATTGGTGATTGTCCCGATTTGCCGCAGGGGCATTTTGGCGTCTTATACGCCCCTAGCTGACTCGGCTGTCGGCCCGGTGCGAAGCGGCTTTCACGGGGATGGCCGTCAACGTGGCACGCTTCGTGCATCAAGTCGTGTACAGGGTCGCGGGACACTCCGGACAACGGAGCGAACCGGCACCCCCACCCGGCACCCGATGCGGATCGGGTGCTTGAAGAGTGCGCGGCGCGGGGCAGCGCACCGGAGTTAGCTTCGCTGAGGTGAGGACATGATGCTGTTCGACGATTTGAAGGATAACGAATGGGCGCTGGTCGAAGGACTGTTCTGCGCGGAACCGGCTCGCAGTGAGCGCCGTGGTCGTCCCCGCGTGGAAGCACGTTCGGTCGTGAACGCCGTTCTGTGGGTGTTGTCGACGGGCGAAGGCTGGTCGAAACTTCCCGGCCGCTATCCGTCGCCGCCGACGTGCCGTCGGCGCTTCGACGAATGGCAGGCCGACGGCACGCTCGCCGAAGTCGTCAAGCGTCTCGGCACGAGCGGCCGCCAGATCTCGTTGCGCGGCCGAATCGGCGCCAGCGCCGTGAAGCCGCCCGCACCGCCGAGCCGCGATCGCCTGCGCGGCGCCTTCTGGACCAATCCGGAATCCTGGCGCGCGCCGGTCAAGATGGCGTGAGGCGCGGCTGGTTGCGAGCGGTGCCAGCGACCGCAACCGCCGCGACGGCAACGCGCCGTCCTCCGGCACGCGGTGCGCGGCCAGCCTCGGCCCGGCCGCGACCGCGAAACATCTCCTAACCATTGCTTACAGTGCGCTCGCGCTCCCGCCCTTATCGTTCGGATTAAATGAACGGGGCCGCATCGACGGCCCGAGGGAGCCCGAACCATGCGGAGCAACATGCGGCTCGCGACAACGAGCCTGATGCTGGCATTGGCGCTCGTCCAGCCTGCGCGGGCGGACCGGCGCGGCGGGCCTCCATTCGCCCATCACGGCCAGGCCGGGCACGTCCAGCCACAACCGGCGCCGCCAGCCGCCCCGCCGAATGTCGTGCCGCGCGGCGACTTGCGCGGCGATATCGCAAGCAACGTCCGCGGTCGCAACGCCGCGCCGCCCGCTCCGCCGCTGTCGTCAGGATTTGCGCCGCACCGCTGAGTGGGTACGTTGGCCGCCGCCGACCGCAAAATTCTTAGTGGCCGGGAACTGCGCGCCGAGCGGCCAGTCACACCAAAGCCATGTGAGCGGTCCTGGCAACAGCCAAATGTACCCGGTATCGCCCGTATCCCCCGATACGGGCGTTTTTTTCAGCGCAACCGAATCTACAGACGGCTTTCGAGGACCGACACGGCGCCGGCCTCGCTGAGCGCGTAGTCATCGGCGCGGCGATCGATCCAGGTCGGCAGACGCTCGGCACGTTCGAGCCGAGCGAACTCGGCGCGCCCCGACTCCGTGAGCACCGCGATATCGACCGGGGCATGAAAGCCCGGAGCCGGTGCCACGGTCTTTTGGCGCACCGTGTCCATCAGTCCAAGGTTGCGAAGGTATTCGAAGACGTTCGGGCGCCGTGCCCACGGGACCTGCCGGTACTGCACCCGCCGCAGGGCATCGAGCACTGCTTCGTTGGAATACGTGGCCATCTGGACTCTTTCTCAAAGTACAGCGATCTGCAGGCGGTCCCGCCAGCCGGCACCGCCATGCAAGGACAGGTGGGCACCGCCTGTAATCCCCCTGCGCCTTTCTCATCCGTCCCCGTTACGCTACATTTCGCAGCGATTCGGCCCGGATCTGACACAACCGAGCAAAAAGTTACCTTACCCCATTCAAATTGATTCTGTTCAATTCATTTGTGCTGCTCTTCGCAGCCGCCGCCTTCTGGCGCACCCGGCGTGCCACCCTCATCACGCTTGGCCTGGCGCTGCTGGCGGGGATCGCCACCGGCTGGCTGACCGCCCCGCTCGTCGCGCTCGCCGAATCCGGCGTGGCGCCCGCCGAGCCGCCGGTCTTTGCGGGACGCACCGCGATCATCGTGCTCGGCGCCGGCATCAAGCGCCACGACGGTCTGCTCGTGCCGCCCGAGAACGGGCTCGCCCGCATCGCCCGCGCGGCCGAACTCCATTCGGCCTGCCAACGAAGCGGGGCCCGCTGCACGGTAATCGTGACGGGCGGCGACCCGCACCGGCATGGCACCACCGAAGCCGACTTGTATGCCCCGCTGCTGCTCGCGCGCGGCGTGCCCCCGCGCGACCTGACACTCGAGCGGCGCAGCCGCACCACCTATGAAAACGCGCAGTACACGGCTCCTATCCTACTCGCCAAACATTACGATGAGACGATTCTCGTGACCTCTTCGTACCAGATGCGCCGCGCCCTGCTCGATTTTGCGAGATTCGGCGTGACGCCCCAGCCGGTATTCGCGAATCGGGATCGGGCGATCTGCGGCTGGAGGCCGCGCTGGACGAACTTCGTCACGGCGTCACGCGCCCTGCACGAAATCGCCGGGATTATTCAATTTTACGCATATCGCCGGCTTGGCTGGTTCTGAAGCGACGCGGCGCGCCGCCGCGACAAGCCCGCAGGCGGCGCGTAGGCAGCCCGCAGCCAGCCGTGCAGCCACGCTCACACGCAGATGGCGCGACGATGTCGGCGCCGCCGCTGTCGCGCGGGCAAGACGCTGGCGCCACGGCCCGAGCCGGATGTGCATCGATCCGTCACTTTTGCTACACTCGGCTCACTCGGTTGCTGTGCCGGACTCTTCGGCAAACTCGGGTCCATCACCACTTAGCGGAGGTAGAGCAATGAAGAAAATGTCCCTGGCTATTCTGGTTTCGATGTCGGCTCTGACCGGCGCGGCCTACGCGCAAGAAAGCACGACGATCACGACGATCACCGATCCGGCCAAGATTGCGGAAATCGAGCAACGGGCTCAAGCTCTGCAGCAGCAGCAGGAGGCCCAACAAGCCACCGAAGCGCAACAGCCGGCTCACCATCACCATCACATGATGAAGAAGGCGCACAAGGCGAAGAAGGCAGCGGCTCCGGAAGCGGCCAGCCAGTAAGCGCGCCACCCGCAGTCCGCGGCCCGCATGGCCGTCGCAGGCCGAATCCGGCGCAGCCGGGTTCGGCTTTTTTCATGGTTCGGCAGATACCGCGTGCTGTGCTAAAGTCGCGCACCCGACATTTCCAACCGTGCGCACCGTGGTGCGGAGGACAGAATGAGCAATATCCAACTGGACATCGAATGGACCGAAGAGGCGACGCGCAAGATCAAGCAATTGATGCCGCGCGGCTCCGACGATGCGTTTCTCGCCCTGCCCCCGATCGAATGCCTGCCGATGGAAGGCGACGTGCTGTTCCTCGGCCCGCAAGGCAAGCAGCAGCCGTTCATCGTCGTGGAGCGGCAATATCACCATGACGGCGACGCCGACTGGACGATCATCCTGATCCTCGACGTGCCGAACGCCGCGCACTGACCTCCCAGCGGGGCGGCCCGGACGCTGCGCGCACCGGGCACCGGCCGCCGCCGCGCTCACGCGACCCGTTGCATCACGCGCACTTCCACGCTTTCGATCAACCCGGCCGCATTCTGCCGATAGGCAAGCATGTGGGCCGCCTGCCGGTGGGCAGCCAGCGCCGCGTCGCTTTCCCAACGCTCGAAGAACACGAAGCGCCGCGGATCGTCACGATCGCGGTGCAGGTCGTATTGCAGCGCTCCTTGCTCGACGCGGGTCGGTCCGATGATGGTACCGAGCTGCTCGAACAGCGCGTCCTCCATGCCCGGCTTGGCAATGATCGTGGCAACCACGGCGACTTCTGACATCGTTCGGCTCCTGGCCTGATTCGGGAACGCGCAGCGTACACGAATCCGGACGAGCCGGCCGCGAGGTCGGCGGTCCACAAAAAAATTGCCCGCGCTTCCTTCGAAGCGCGGGCAAAACCGTCGCCCTACGAGGATAGGCGACGGGGCCAGCGGGGCCCGTGCACGGTCACGGGCCATCAGGCGGGTCGGGCGTGGAATCGTCCGCGCCACGCAAAGCGGTGATCGGTCGTGTCGGCATCGGCGATGCCAGATTGGCGGTGTCACGCGCGCCGCATTCGGCCACATCGATCGATGCATTTAAAAGCATCTTCCGTGCCAGATCAAAAATTCTTATTAAGTCTTTGATTTTCAAGAGTTAACGATCGCGCAACAGCTGATGCACCGGAATATGGCAGGCGCGTTACCAAGTAACGTTACGTAACGCACGCTCGTTTCCACGACACCAATGAAAAAGCCCGCCGTCGGGCGGGCTTGGCAACCGGAGCGCGGGTGCGTGGTCAGCGCAGCTGATCGGCGAGCAGCCCCATGATCTGGCGGGCGGGACTGGACATATCGATGTTACCGCTCGCATCGACCACCGCGACGCGCGTCTGATCCTGCGTCAGCGCCTTCACGTTGACGAGGTATTGCTTCGCCGTCTTTTCCTTCTTTCCGTGGAAGAGCTGGCTCCAGAACCCCTGCTCGGCCGAGCTCAGATCCTTCGGATCGACGTAGCGCACGTAGTAGAGCCCCTTCGAGCGGTCGCGATCGTCAACCGTGAAATTCGCACGATCGAGCGCGAGCCCCACGCGCAGCCACGAGCGATCATACGGCTCGCCGAGCATGACTTCGGATGGCACGTCGGCCGTTTCGTTGGAGCTGCGCGGGCCTTGCGAGCCTACACTGGTGACGTTCTGCGCTGCCACCGCGGCTGCCGCCGCGTCGCCGCCGGCCGGCTTCACTGCCGAGGCCGGCGCCGGCGCCGTAGCGGCCTTGTCGCCGCCGGCCACCTTGCGCGAGTCGTTCTGGGCAAGCACGACCATCAGCCGCTTCAGGTATTCGGTTTCGAGCCCCGGATCGTTCGGCCGCATTTCCCACTTGCTCGAATCATTGTTCGGTCCGGTGAGCGCCTCGCGCATCCCCTTCTGGCTGATGAACACGTAGGTGCCGCCGTTCGGCGCGGTATCGAGGCGCGTGCGGTACTTGTTGCGCTCAGCCGTGACGTAGGAATTGCCCATCGCCTTCGAGATCACGCCGCGAATCAAGCCCTGGTTGATCGACGGACGCGTTTCGTTCCAGTCGGTTTCCATCACGCCCTTGTCGCGCTGGTCGACCACGAGCAGGAAACCCTGTTCCTGCCAGAAACGGCGCACTTGCGGCCAGACTTGGGCCGGCGTCTGATGGTCGATCACGAGCCAGCTTTCGGTGCCGTCGCGCTGCAGGTGCATGCCCTGCGTAGGCGGCACGACCGTATCGGTGGTCGGCGCGACCCGCTGGGTCTGCTGCAGACTCGACAGCGACGTTTCACCGCCCTGCGGCGGCAGCGACCGCTGATCGGCCGTCTCGTCCATCATGTTCGGCGGGACCGCGAGCGATACCTCCTTGTTCTTGGAATCGCTCTTGTAATCGATTTTCGTGGGCGACGGCGAACTGCACCCTGCCACGAACGTACCGACTGCCAGCACAACCGCGAACCGCTTGGTAAGACGAAGATCAGACATGTTCAGGGAATCCTTCCGCGAGTGGCCACGGGTACTTTTCCGTGGATCAACATTGCATTTTACCGGGCTCGCACCGCCAAGTGCAAAAAGAGCGCACGCAATCGTGCCGGCCCGCTCGGGAGCGGCAAATTCACTCGCCCCGATCCACGCTCACCTGCCCCGACGTCCCCCCGCCCTTGAGTAGCACGACGCGTTAGCGTCCAATCACGCAGTCCGGAGATTGGGCATGAAGAAACGATTCACCGAAGAGCAGATCATTGGTTTCCTGCGCGAGGCGCAGGCCGGCTTGCCGATCAAGGAGCTTTGTCGGCAGCATGGCTTTTCCGAGGCAAGCTACTACCTGTGGCGCAGCAAGTTCGGCGGCGTGAGCGTGTCCGACGCGAAGCGCCTGAAAGAATTGGAGGCCGAAAACAACCGGCTGAAGAAGTTGCTCGCGGAATCGATGCTGGAGAACGAAGTCACCCGGGAGGCGCTGCGAAAAAAGTGGTGAGCGCACCGTCACACCGAGACCTGGTGCGCCATATGATCTACGGCGGCTTGAGCGAGCGACGTGCGTTGCGGGTGATCGGCATGAGCGCCAGCGCTTATCGCTATCCGCCCGCGCCGGACCGCAATCTCGCCTTGCGGGCGCAGATCGTCGCGCTAGCGCAGCGGCACCGTCGCTATGGCTCGGGCATGATTTAGCTGAAGTTGCGGCAATCGGGCATGGTCGTGAACCACAAGCGCGTGGAGCGGTTGTACGCGCAAGAGAAGCTGCAGGTGCGCCGCCGCAAGCGCAAGAAGGTTCCGGTTGCGCCACGCCAGCCATTGGGCCGACCGTCGGCAGCCAATCAGGTGTGGTCAATGGATTTTGTGTTCGACCGCACTGCTGAAGGCCGCGTGCTCAAGAATCTGACCGTGGTCGACGATGCCACGCACGAAGCCGTAGCTATTGGGCCGGAGCGGGCAATTGGCGGGCACGTATTGACGCGCATTCTCGATCGCGTGGCATTGTTTCGCGGTTTGCCGAAGGCGATTCGGACCGACAACGGCAAGGAGTTCTGTGGACGGGCGATATTGTTCTGGGCGCATCGGCGAGGTGTGAAGCTGTTTCTGCTTGAGCCTGGCAAGCCGAATCAGAATGCTTACATCGAATCGTTCAACGGTCGATTCCGCGACGAATGCCTGAACGAGCACGGGTTCACGAGCCTGTCTCATGCGAAGGTGCTGATCGAGGCGTGGCGACGAGAGTACAACGAAGAGCGGCCGAAGAGATCGCTGGGCGGGCTGACGCCTGCGACCTACGCTCGCCAACTGATGGCGAACGCCGAAATCGAGATTTCCCCGGGCCCGGATAATGCAGAGCCGCCCGAAGGCGGCGGCGCGGCGCTATGGACTTGCCGACACGACTAATTCTTCCCGTCTGCCCACGCCTCAATCTCGGCGGTGCTCCAACGACCACGGCGCATTGCTTCGGCCAGCATCCCAAGGGTCAGCGGGACGAGTTCCGGGGCTCGGTGCTTCTTTGAGAACAGCCCGAGAACTGACTTGATTACATCGAGACTCTCGGGGCCAAAATATCGATTGTATGGAAAGCCTTGGGCCTCGATGCTGAACGTCTCGGCCCATTTGTCGATGAACTCGACGGCATCGAGGCCCGTCAAACGGAGGTCTTCCTCGATTCGGCTATCTGGCGTCAACTTCAACGGACCACCGAAGATCGGCCTGCCTAGCTCTTCGCGGGCGAATGCTTCCAGTCGATCCCAAGTCGCATCTGCCATTACAGCACCCGATCCTCTGGCTTCACGATCCGGTTGTAAGATACCACGGTGTTCCGCATGATGATGATTGCATCATTCGACAGCAACACTACGCCGACTACGGGAATTGCCCGGCCGGCGAACGCCCCGAGGCTTCGCGTCATTGCGATGCGACGCTGACCGGCATCCTGTTCGTTCTCAAGACCGGACTGCCTGTCGCGACCTGCCCCGCCGAGATGGGCTGCGCTTCGGGCGTGACATGCAGTGCGCGGCCATCCCCTGAGAAGACCGCGTGTGGTGGACGCCGATCGTGGTTACGACTCCGAGCGGCATCGACGCGCGTTGCGCGATCGTGGTATCGAGCCGGTGATCGCCAAGCCTCGTACCGAACATGGCAGCGGCCTTGGCAAGTATCGCTGGGTCGTCGAACGCACGCATGCCTGACTCCATCACTTCCGTCGCCTCCGCATTCGTTTCGAGCACCGTGCCGATATTCACGGCGCGTTGCTCGAACTCGGCTGCTACTTGATCTGCTGGAACACCTTGCAGCGCACTCAGCAGTCTTTATGAAACCGTCCATTAGTAAGAGGGACGGCTCCGACGGCCTCGTCGAACAGCGCCAAAACCTTCTCCGTGCGGCTTGCCGGTCTTTGGGTTGCGGTCCACATCAAGTCGCGCGACGTGCCGGTGCCCACGGTCAGGAGGGCGATGCCGGCAGCATGATTTTGGAAATCTTCCAAAACGGCCGTTTTCGGCGCCGAGGACGGCAATGAAAAAGCCCGCACAACCCATTGATTGTGCGGGCTTGATTCTGGTCGGGGCGAGAGGATTTGAACCTCCGACCACCTGCACCCCATGCAGCCGCGAAATCTCCCGCAATCGCCCGCCCAGCAACGTTTCCAAGCATTCCGCCCCCAACTCAGTGCTCAAGAAATAAGCACGCTGTCATGCGGAAAGAGCACGGATGATAGCGCACTTATTGGAGGATCACCTCTGACGATCTCTACCTAAGTGGCATGGTTCCAACGGCGGTCACGCTTGAGGCATCGCGGCAAGGACCTGACGCAGCAGTCCCGGCGCCTCGTCGCTACCACATCGGTCGCGTACAGTGAAGCCCTTCGTAGCTGGCGAGGCATGCACGAGCTTCGTCCAGCTTTCGTAGCTCGGACGACAAAGGGGATCCAACGGTCGAAAGGAAACTTCCTATGCAAAGTGTGATACCCCAGAATATCTGGGATTTTTAACGACGCTTACGTTCCATCCCATCGAGAAATTCACGCCGTCAACACCCGCCTGGACGGTTCCATACGCACACACTGCGGACACAAGGGTAATCCTCGAAGAAATACGCCCTTTCGCCGCCAACGACTCGATCGAGGAACGAATTTTCTTTGTAAGCTGTTGATCAAGATGGTTTGCCCCAATCACGACCACACCTCCCGCGTCACCAGTTAATTGCTTGGCCGCCTCTTTTAATTGCCCCTCGATCTTTTCCTCAACTCGACCAAGATCCGGAACAGCATTTGGCCAATGAAATACATTTGGCGCCTTTATCTCGATAGACGCACTCCGAGATGAAGTTAAATTCAAATACAAATCAGCAGATTTTCCCGCTGCACTTTCTGCCTTAGTGATGCCCACACTATTCCCATTTCTTTCCAAATATGAACAACACAAGAGCATAGCTATAGTGTGATGATATTCGTTACAAAGAGCAGGCCCGATCACATCCTTAAAAAGCGGATGATGCTTCCAACTAGAGGACAATTCAAGCCACTGCGCGATGTACCTAACCACCATCGCATCGTCCCCTCCGAAATCAAAGCTTTTCCTCTCTACCCCCTGAACGAGGCGATCAACGGCCCACGCGAGTGGACACCGCATGAAAAATCTATTTCCATTCTTCCTTGCTCGCTCCGCAGTGCCAAGCACACCTAGGAACGCCCCTCCGGTCCAGAATATTAATTCCGCCTTTAATTTTTCGATCCATTCGACACTTAACTCAAACCCTCCGTGCTGAGGAACAACGCCGGAATTCCTACGCACCCTCTCTATTTCTTGATCACAAGTTAGTGAATTTTCACCAACACCAAGATCCAGTGTTCCATTTAACCGAAATCGCCCTGAATCTCCCATTGAAATCAAAGCCAATGGCAATGGCTCGATGTCACTCCAACTATGAGTAGTAGATATTGCGTGACATTTATAGCACTCAATATCAAGACCAATGAGCCGCCGAGGCTCATATCGCTCGACCAGAACATTTCCACACTCTCTGCACACAAAATTACCTTCCCCCGCGCCCCGAAAGAGAGGCCCATCGTTGCACTGCACCAACACCGGTCTTGATTTCATCTTAGAGGTTTAGTTGCAGATTAATTGTCAGAGAAACAAAATACCCACCCTGCTTAAAATTATCGCCCCCCCAAAAACGCACCGCTCCACTTAGCGCAGCATTATAGAAAGTTATCCTGTGCACCATAGCACTTCAAGGCCAACAGTTATAACAACAAAGTTCACGAGGTTGATAGCTCGTTAGGTGCGCTGCAAGTTCTAGACATCGTTGACCCTCTTTTTTCGCCTTGACGCGTCCATCCTATCTCGAATTGAATACCTGTACATTCATACAGGATCAGAGGTAGAAAGTGGGCGCGAGGCAGAAACCGAACTGGGCCTACATCTGGGAATTCGACTGCCCGATCAGCGGAACGCGCCAGCGCACGTACACCCCGCTGACAGCAGAAGAATTCACGCTCGAAATCTGCCAGCTCATTCCGGACGTCAACGCAGTCAGGATCGAAGGGACGCAGGTCGATCGGAACGTCGTGCCTGCCGAGCCGGAAGACCCGCCGCCGCTGGAGCGTAAGCGCTTCCCCGAGTTCCAGCAGCCCACGCGCGCCGAACTGCGAGAGCTGTGGAAGTTGTATCCGGACAATCACGTCGTGCGCCGGACCATCCTTGAGCTGATTCGAACGCAGGGCCGATTTCATGAGGCCGAGCGGTTGCGGCAGTCCATCCAAGCTGTCTGGCGCGAGGAAGTCGGCGGCCATCTCGTCGCAATGTATCAACTGAGACTGCTTCTACAGGAAGAGACAAGGGCCGCCGACTGGTGATGCCCGCACTGCCGGGCGGGCACCTTGGTCTAGAACAGCCCCGCCGGCTCCGCCGACACATCCCAGCTGAAGACGATCAACTCCCGCCGAGGCACCGAGCGGCCGCCCCCGCTCACCGTGTACTCGATGTCGACCGTCTCGACATGGAAGCCGTCGAAGATCCGGCGGGTCTCGGGATGGTCGTTCACGCTGAGAATGGCCTTCCCCTTCAAGGCGCGCATGCGGTCTGCGACCGCCCCGTACTCGCTCACGGGAAACGGGACGCCATACCCCGTCATCTCGAGATACGGAGGGTCCATGTAGAAAAACGTGTGGCCGCGATCGTACCGATCGACGCAATCCCGCCAGTCCAGTTGCTCGATGCAGGTCGCCGCCAGCCGGAGATGGGCAGACGACAGCGTCTCCTCAATCCGCCACAGGTTAAGCCCAGGCGGCGACGTTGTGGACGTGCCGAACGTCTGCCCTTCCACCTTGCCGCCGAAGCACAGCTGCTGCAAGTAGAAGAACCTGGCCGCTCGCTGGATATCCGTCAGCGTCTCGGGTGGCGTCTTCTGCTGCCACTCGAACATCGCCCGACTGCTCAGCGCCCACCTGAACTGCCGGACGAACTCCTCGGGGTGGACCTTGACCACCCGGTACAGGTTCACCAACTCGCCGTTGACGTCGTTGATGATCTCAACGTTCGCGGGCGGCCGCATGAAGTACAACGCGGCCCCGCCAGCAAACACCTCTACATAGCACTCGTGACGCGGAAACCGCGGTATGAGCTGATCCGCGAGACGGCGCTTTCCGCCGATCCAGGGAATGATAGGTAAAGCCATCCGTGACAAACCTCCGATTATTGCTACAATCGGCCCGCCCCCCGGGGGTGGCAGGGCCTTGGCCTGTCACTGGCGCGTTCAGTGATGGGTGGCCACATCGGTGCTGCAACACCGATGCCGGTCGCCCTGTCTTACAACTCCCTCACGGCATCGCCGCGAGGCTCCTGCTGGTTTCCCTGTACCCGTCGTCGAAGAGCCGCTGCCGGACGGCGGGCGCCATATCTCGGTCGAACGAGCTCGCGTAGCCGGTCGGCACGCTGACGATCATCGCCCCGCTCTGCTCGTCCGCCGCCATCCTGGCCGCCTCGTTGGACGCCAGCATGAGGTCGATCACCCGCGACGCGATCGTGCGCAGCCCGTAACGGCCTGGCGCGAGCGGGGCGTCATCGGACCTCAGGAACACGCCCAGACGCGGCACCTCATCCACGGTCAGATCGCTCACGGGGATGTTGTCGGCCGTGCCGCCGTCGACGAGCAGCGCGCCAGCGGCGGCCACGGGCGGAAAGACGAACGGAATCGACGCGCTCGCCCGGGCCGCGAGCGCGATCGGCACTGCCGGCGTCGTGGCGCGCGACAGCTGGAATTCGCGCTCCGTCAGAAGATCGGCCGCAACGATCTTCAATCCGACGTCGATCTGGTCGAACGTCCGCCCTCCCGTCTGCTGCATGAGGAACGCCAGCATCTCGTCGCCGCTGCAGAGCGCGTTGACCCGGATTACAGACCAGGCCGAGAACCGCATCATCGGTGACCAGTCGACCGACATGCAGAGTGTGTGCATGTCGGCCAGCGACATGCCGCTGGCGTAGAGCGCAGCGACGATCGAGCCGCCCGACGTGCCGGCGAGCTCGACGACCTCATACCCGGCATCGGCAACCGCCTGCAGCGCACCGAGGTGCGCCGACAGGCGGAAGCCCGAGCCGCTCAAGGCAACTCGGATCTGCTTCATTGCGCGGCCGCCGAGCTAGCCGGCACTGCTTCGCTGGCCGACGCGGGGGGCGCCGTAGCGGCCGCAGTCGTCGCCGACGCCTGGCCGTAGACCGACAGGGCCTGCGTAACCGACAGTTGCAGCACCCCGAGTGCCGCGATCGCGATCGGCTTCTGGTTGTCCGGGATCAGCTTCGACGCGAGCACGGCCGTCTCGATCGCCGGGATGCCGGTGCCGATCAGGGCCTGGGCGGAGGTCACCGTAATCGACGTTGCGGCCGTGCAGAACAGCCCGTTCGCGGCCGCCGCGGCCGAGACGGCCGGGTCGATCGCGGCCACTGCCACGAGCGTCGGCTGCACCACCGTGCAGCCGTTCTTCACAGCGGTCTGGAGCGTCGCCAGCGCGCCGGCAACGGATTGCTGGGAGGCGGTCGAGCAACCGGCCAGGGATGCGACGGCCAGCACTGCGCCTGCCGCGAGCAGCATGAGCTTCTTCATGGTTAGTACCTTCGGGAATGCCGCGAGCGCGGCGGGTGGGAAAAGCGTGGGTGCGTGGACGTCAGATGAGGCGTTACTGCAGGGTGGGCACCGGCGGCCGGCCAGTGGGCGCCGACGCCGAGGCCTGATCCGATGCGCCGCTCTGCGGTACCGCGACAGCGACCGATATCCCGGGCGAGGGCTTGATATCGACGGCGTCCGAAGTCGGGGGCGCCCCGGGCGAGGATGCGCCGCTGTCGCCTGCCCCCCGTCCCTGGGAAACGTGCTTACCCAGGAAGGTGAGGCCCGCGGCCAAGGCCGCGACGTAGCCTGGCGCATCCGCCTTACCCATCAGGACGAGCGCGCCCCACGCCCCATACAGCAGCACTGCACCAACAAAAACCAGCAGCATGTACATCCGAACCTCCGGCATAAAAAAAGGCCGCTCGCGGCGGCCGGGTGGTGAATTACACGCGACGTTAGCCGTCGAGCGCGCTCAGGTTGTGCGACTTGATGATGGCGATGATCTTCGCCGCATAGTTCGGGTCGGTGGCGTAGCCAGCCGCCGCGACTGCGGTCGCGAACGTCGTGCCGCTGGTGTACGCGAATGCGGCGGCGTAGCGGGGATTGACGATCAGGAACTGTGCGTGATCGTTGAGGCTCGCGAGCCAGTCGGAATAGACGCGCCACCTGGCTGTCACGGTGGTCGGCTTCCCCGCCACGTACTCGGTCGTGGGCAGCATGACCGTCGGCCCCTTCCACGAGCCGTCTGCCTTCACCCCAAACAGGTTGAAGTAGCGCTGGGCGAGCTGCGAGGAAGCCCACCCGGACTCGAGCGCGGCCTGCGCAACAACGAAGCTCGCCGGGATCTTGGTGGACGTCGCCAGTTGGCACGCCGCCGGCGAGATCGCGTTGATGAAGTCATTCGGTGTCATGGTCACCCCAAGAGGAACGTGAAGGCCGCATGCGCCCAGTCGGGCACCGGCTCGTGATGCAGGTAGCGATAAATGACGATGGCGACCAGCGTGAACGCGGCCAGTTGCCCGACCACGTTGCGCATCAGAAATCGCCATGCATCGGCAATCCGGCAGAGCGCACGCATCACCTTCTGACCGCCCTGCCACGTCTCGACCATGGACTGCGTATTGGCCACGACGGTGTCGAGCTTTCCGTCTTGTATCCGGAGGTGTTCGTCCTGCTGCCGAAGGTGTGCGTCCTGGCGCTCGAGGTGACTCCTGACCTGCGCCTCCATCTGGTTCATTCGTGCTTCCAACTTCGAGAAGCGGCGGTCTCCGCTGCGCAGTCGCTCCTCGACGCCAGCGTTGGTCGATCTTTGTTCAGGCATTTGATCCCCGGGAAAGGAAGTGCAGCGCGCTCAGGTTCCAGTGCAAACGAACTGCACGACGTCGGTTCCGGTGCCGCTCAAAGCGAACGAGGTGCCGGAGGTTTGTGAGATGCGCACCGCGTTGGTAGCGGTCGTGTCGGTGGCCGTGCATGCATAGCTGGTCGACGAGGTATAGGCAGCTGCGCCCGAGAGCGTGACCGTGGCCGCGCCCGAGGCGAGTGTCGCCGTCCCCTTCACCATGTGCGGCGCGTTGGCGGCCGCGCCGGAGGTCGAATACAACGGCATCGCGCCGGTGCCGGTCGCGGCCAGGTTCCCGTAGACGGCGGCCGAGCCTCCAACCTGCAGCTTGTTAGTGCCGTCGTCCGTGCCGCCGACGAGCAGGCGGCCGCCGTATTTGGTGAGATTGATGTTGAACTTCGTCCCGGCTGACGCCGTGTTGTATGCCTCGACCGCGAGCTCGGATGCGGTGTCGGAATAGAAGCTCGCCGTGGCCGAGTTGCTCAGCTTCATCTGCACCGCGCCGCCGCCCTTGGGACTGAGCGTCACGGGAATCGTGGCGTCCGAGCCGATGGCGGCCAGCGCTGGCGACGAGCCGGCCGCAGCACTCATCGAGCTCAACGAGTTGCCGCTGTTCACGGACTGGTAGAAGCTTCCCGATCCGGTGAGATTGAACGGCGCGGAGTAGTTCGATGCGCTGTCGAGCTGCGCGCCGAAGATCTGGTTTCCGGCAGCGCCGTTGATCTCGGCGACGCACGATGTTGCGTTCGTCACCCCGTATGTCTGGCAGCCGAGCCCCATGGCGGTATTGTTCGACGAGCCATCCAGCACGAGGCCGCGCTGAAGGCTGTTGATCGACTCGATCCACGTCGATGCGATACGCGTGTATGCGGAGTTCTTGATGTACAAGACGTCGCCGAGCGCGTTGTCGATCGTGTTGCCAAAGAACCCGAAGTCGTTGTTGTTCCCTGCCAGGCGCACGACGTTGATCGACGCGTTGTAGGGATGCGAGTTCTGGATCATCGTGGTCTGCGCGCCGGGGTTGGCGTAGATGCAGTAGTTCACGACGAACCCGCCGTTCATGATGAAGCCGTCGATCGTCGAGTCGGATGCGAACGCCCCCAACTCGATCCCGGCCTTGCCGGCAGTCGTCGAGTAGATGCGGATGTTCTTCAGCCGCACGTCGTGCATGTAGACCGACGTCGTCGGGTTGCCGTCGATCTTGATCGACGAATAGCCGGCCGGGACATTGTTGAAGGCCAGGTTCAGCAGGTCGAGCGTCTGCGCGAACGTGGTGTCGAGCGTGTTCGCGGTGCCGGCGGTGCCGTCGAACTTCAGATCACGGATCGTCGAGTGCGAGTCGAACGTGAAGGCGCCCGCGATCGCCGGATAGCTGATCGAGCCGCCCGTCTGGATCAGGACACTGTTCGGGCCGTCTCCGTAGAGCGTGAATCCGACGGTCTGCGGCAAGACCAGGCCGCTCTCGCGATACTGGCCCGCCGGGATATAGACGGTCTTCGCTCCCGAGTTCAGCGCGGCCTGGATGCAGGCCGTGCTATCGGCTACACCGGTTTTGTCGCAGCCCGGGAAGTCGAGGATGCTCACCACGTCGCTCAGCTTGCTTGCGACCGAGCGGCCGCCGGCGCCGGACAGCGATGCCTGGAACTGCAGATTGCCGGTCGCGCCCAGCGCCGTGGTCGCGCCGGTGCCGCCCGAGGCAAACGAAAGAGGCGTCGAGAACGAAACGCTCCCCGTACTGGTCAACGTCGCGAAATTGCCGGTCGAGAAGTTGCCCGTCGCAAACGACGCCGTGGTGCCGTTGAGCGGCCCCGTGAGGGTTCCACCCGCCACCGGCAATGCGTTTGCGGCAACGCGGCTGAATGCCGTGTTCAACTGCTCCGCGGTCAGCACCTGGCCAGGAACAAACTGCCCCATCGCGAGATGGGGCGCACAGACGGCTACCAGCGAGACCGCGAGCAGCAGCGTTTTGAAAATGCGATTCATGGTCCTCTTCCCCGGTCAGTTCGACGACGTCGGCGCCACATTGGTCAAGCTGCCGTTCACGACATACCAGCGCTGCCCGTCGTTCGGGTGCCAGTCAGCGTCGTCGGTGATGGGCAGCATCTGGGACTCCGGGAAAGCCTTGAGCGGATCCTCTGCGTAGCCGTAGGCCTCGGTGTCGATCCAGCCCAACACCGCCTTCACCTGCGCGTCGAAATATGCGTATCGAGCCATCGTGATCACCATTCAATGAGCATGAAACCGGGCATGCCGGGCGTACCGACGGAGCCGTTAGTGGTCCCCGTCGTAGTGGTCGGGCCATACGACCCACCCGCGCCGGAGCCGCCGACGCCGTAGCCATAGGAAGCGGACGGGGCGATCAGGTTGGCGACGCCGCCAATCGCGCCGCGGCCGGGCGCTCCGCTCGCGCCGAACGGGCCGCCGCCACCGCGGCCACCCGTCGCGCCAGGTCCGTACTGGGACGTGTCTTGGCCGTATTCGCCGTTCGGGAATCCGTTGCCGCCGGGTTGGCCGGGCCATGCCTGCGTCGGCGCGCCGCTGCTCCCCACTTGGCCACCTGCACCCGCGGGCAGCACGTCAGATCCCACCGAGGTGTTGCTCCCGTTGCCACCGGTGCCCCCGACGGCGCCGGCTACGCCGCCAGCTCCGATCACGATCGGAACGACCTGGCCAGGTGTCACCGACATTGGGTTTCGGATCCACGATCGACCGGCACCACCACCAGCAGAACCGGCGACGATGTTGTTGGCGGGGATGTTCGGCGATCCGGCGCCACCTCCCCCACCGGCACAGCCAGTTCGATAGATCGTCGTCACCCCGGGCGGCACGGTGAAGTTGCCGCTCGATGTAAAAATCTGGAAGCGCGGTGCTCCCAACTGCACACTGCCAGTACAGGTGATCAGCACGTACGAGGAAATGTCGGCACGCCAGAGCAGCAGCGCACGACCGCCCGCGGCGAGCTCGCCGCCCGTGAGAGCACTCTGGGAAACGCCGACGATGGGCGCAGCCGCGATTACGCCCGGGTTGGGGGTGAAGGTCGCCGCCCCGGTATTCGTGTTCGCCACCTTCACCCAGAAGGCCTGGTTGTCGGTGAGAGTCGTAGACGGAACGGGGAAATTCGCCTGCAGCGTGTTGACCGCGCCAACGTCGGTGCCGAAGTTGAGGTTGCCGGTCTGAACCGATTGAAGAAGGCCGCTCGGCAGAATCGGCGCGCCCGAGTACTGGGCGATGTTCGCCGACGTGATCGAGGTTTGGCCGAACGCGACAGTGATCACCCAAAGGCCCACCCAGCCGGTGTCCGGCGACGGCGTCGCCTGGGTCCCGCTCGTCGCAGGGATCCCGGCCTTCACCTGAAATGCGACCACTCCATCGCGGAATGTGTTGCTCGTCGCACCCGTATTACCGGGCCCTGACCACGGGGTCGCCGGGTTCGCGGCGTTGTAGAACTGCAGCACCACCGGAGCGTTCCCGGTGGTCGGATCAAGGCTGATATCGCTGTCCTGATACTGCGCCTCGATCAGGTAGCTGATCGACTGCCCGCTCGTACCGGGCGGCGCAAACGCCGAGCTGATGTACGTTTCGAGCTGAATGCCCTGTTTGAGGATCTGATCGGTCGTGTCGGCCGGCAACGTGCCGCACGTGGTCGCTTCCAGGTTCTCGAGTTGGTAGATCTCGCCCTTCCCGATTTGGACAGTCATGCCGGCCGGCGATGTCGGGGTGCACGCAAGCCCCTGCACGACGGTGTTGGTGCCGAGCACCGCCGAGCTGAGCTTCGCCAGCCCCACCATGGTTTGCTGCGCCTGAGCGGAGAATGTCCACTCGTAGACTTGCTGCCCGATATACGTTTCGATGCGACGCATGTGATGGCCTGAAAATGAAAAAGCCCGCACGAGGCGGGCTTGGTGGAGGTGAATGCGGCCCTTGCCGCATCAGTCGAGTGTTGATTGATCCAGTACGAAATTCGCGCCGAGCACCGGCGTGGGCACACCGAAGTTCGTGATGCACACGCCAATCTTCGTGGCCGCCGGCCGAGTCGCATTCACGGCGGCGAAAATGTCTGCATCCGTCGCCTGGGTGACTTCCTGGGTAAGGGAGCCAGTGTAGCCGTGCGACGTCGGTGCCGAGAGCGCGGACCACGTGGGCGCATTCGCGTAGGCGGCCCCCAATGAGCCGCCCGTCACCTGAGGTCGGTAGACCGTGATCAGGGCAGTGAACGGAGCCGCAATGGACCCCATCCGGGCCACGCCACAGAAGCTGTTCGGACCGGTGTTCGCACCGCAGCAACCCGTGTCGAGCGGCCGCGCGGGCTCAAAAATGACCGGGTGCCGCCCTGTTAATTGCGTGAGCACCGCATCCATAGCCGGCCGCGTTGCTCGCCGTTGGAACAACGTCAGCTTGATCCGTGCGATGTAGGAGGCGTCCGTTTCTCCCGCCTTGCGTAGCAGGCTGTCGCCGAAGAAGTCTGCCGCCCACAGGTCGATCCAACCGCCAGTCGACGCCTGGAGCCTGGTTTGCGCCCATGCGAATTGCACGAGCAAGTAGATGGTCGAGAGCACTGCGGCGACTCCCGACAGCACCGCGCTGATGATCGGTGCTTCCGCCCAGTCGCCGAACCACCCGCGCGGCATGTAAGACTTCAGCCGCGACAAGATATCTGTCGAATCTCCCGTTGCCATTCAGTTCACCGTGATGGTTCCAGGCATGACGCGCTGGGTGTTGGTGACCGTGATGTCGCTCGTGCCGCCGTTCAGCAGCACCCCGGTCACATTCGTGACGCCAGCGACGCCGTAAGCAATCGAGGCGAGGATGGTGTACGGAAGCGAGACGCCGTCGCCCAGGCCTTCGATGTAGGACGAGAGCGCAGCAGTCACCTGCTCGACCGCGGTGGCGTGCGTCACGCCGGTTGTGGTGATAGCCATGGTCACGTTGGCGGTCACATCCTGCGGACCGTGCACGCTGTACGTCGAACAGAGCGGCCGCGCCACTTCAACCGCTGCACCGACAGCATCCAGCGTGCTGCTCGGCGGATCTCCCGTCCCGTCGTCCGTGATGACCGTGAAGTAGCCGTTCTGCGGCTGGCCGTTGTACTGCTGGTTCTCGAGGATCGTGCTCTTGACGTTCAGCGCGACGCTGTTGGCAGCCGCCTTCACTGCGGCCAGCGTGGCGCCCCCGATCGCAGCCACCCACAAGACGAACCGAGCGCGCGCTGCAGCGTCGGATTCGGCGTCGACGCCGTTCTGGACGGCCAACGAGTTTGAGACGAAATCGACGCCGGGAATCGCGGTGCCCAGCGTGTTCAGTGCCCCGGCGGAGACGTTCCCGATCGTGCCTGCAACCGTGCATTGCACCGTCACCGACACGCTCGCCTGGCCGGCCGGAATCACGTAGCCGCCTTGAGCCGCGCTGTATGCCGGATTGGTCGTATCGGCCACGACAGCGAACTGGACCGTGCCGTCGGCGGTCTGGACGATACCTCCAACCTCCACGAGCGCCTGACTCGTCGGCGTGAAGCGAGAAAACGTCTCCTGCGTCGTTGCAGCGTCCGCCGGCAACCGCGCGAAGCCGAATTGCGCGAACCAGCTATCCAGGTCAGCGCCTGTCGACGTCGAGGCCCGCGTCAGCGCCAACACCTGGAGCACCAGCCCTTGCAGCCAGAGCGCAACAC
Organism: Burkholderia glumae LMG 2196 = ATCC 33617; assembly: GCF_000960995.1. Classification (NCBI taxonomy): domain Bacteria; kingdom Pseudomonadati; phylum Pseudomonadota; class Betaproteobacteria; order Burkholderiales; family Burkholderiaceae; genus Burkholderia; species Burkholderia glumae. Next base: position 3,175,884 of record NZ_CP009435.1, read on the forward strand.
CGCCGGTGGCCTCCGCAATGGCGAGCAGCACCGAGCCAACGGTGAAGTCGATGAGCTGCGACGCCGCCCCCTGAACCGCGGTGGCGAAGTTCTGAACGATCGTCGCGAACGACTGGGTAGACAGATTTGCCATTTAGGGCTCTTGTGAGATATCGAACGACACCAGTTGCGTCTGCGCCGTGTTCGCGTCGGTATAGGAGATCGACGTGCTGACGACGTTCTGCGTCTGCGTCAGGCTGATCTGCGGTTGAGGCTGTCGAGCGACAGCCGCCTCGAGCAGCATCTGCCCTTTGATCAGCGCCGTCGTCACCGGGACGTTGCCAGGCGAGCCAATCTTCCTCGGCACGCCGGCACCGTACTGCGGCTGCCACGTGTAGTCGGCCGAGGCGATCGGATTTCCGGCCGCATCTGAGAGGGCTGGATTCGTCAGCAGACGTCGATAGACCCGCTGCACGCCCGTCGTCGGGCCATCGGCGACCACGAGATCGCCGGACGGCGACGCGGAGAGGTCCGTGCCGTAGTAGTGGTAGAGATCGACCATCAGCTCACCGGAGTCCCTGTATTCGCGCCGCCGTTGCCATTCGAATGCACGTGCGTGCTGTCCACGTGCTTCCCGTTGTTCGTGATCGAGCCGGTCGAATCGATGTCGCCGACGATCTTGAAATCGCCGGTGATGGTCGATGCCGCCCCGGTCGGGTTCTCACCCGTGATCGTGATACCGGCCTCGCCGGTGATCGTCTCGGTCACGGTCAACGTGCCATTGATGATCGTGTCCGCGTTGACCTTCAGGCCGCCCGCGAACGCCACGGTTCCAGTGCCATCGCCATTCATCACCACCGTCGAGCCTGCCGCATCGTTCGCGGTGAGCTTTCCGTCGTTGGTCAGCTTCAGGAACTGCCCTTTCTCGTGCACTGCCCAGATCTCGCCAGACGGTACCGCGGGTGCCGGCTGTGCAATCGAGAAGACGCGCGCCACAACCGTGCCAGACGAGAAATCGCCACCCTCGTACACCACCAGCACCTGGTCGCCGAGCTTCGGCCCGACGGCGACGCCCCAGCCGCTGCCGATGCCGATCGCGCCGAGCGGCATCCAGTTCGACTCCGCCTCGCCTACCGTGGGATCGACGGGCTGAATGACCACCTTCACAGCGTGCCGATTCGGGTCATAGCTGCTGATCGTCGCCAGTTGAGGCAGTGAGGCCAAACCATGAGTGCCAAGGGCCTGTTGCCGAATCGCGTTTGCCAGAGCCGGATAGCTCATAGGGTCACCTCGGAGTCTGGGGAGTGGTTCTTCGCACCGATGATCATGTCGTAGCCGCCCTCGAAACTGAGCGTGCGCCGGATGTTGTCGGTGTAATACGCCTGGTCGAACTTCGTCCCGGTGCCGGTGAGCGACAGCATCGACGGGATGTCGAGGTCGTTGTCACCGGGCAGCGCGACACCTTCCAGCTTCATCTCGTGCGCAACGATCTGCTGGTACCACTTCTGCGCATACTGCAGCGCCTGGTCCTGCGTCAGGTTCGGCACGGTCCGCGAATAGATCTGCGCGCCGGCGCCAACTGCCGACGATCCAACGCGAATCGTCTTCACGTTCGACGGATAGGCGACCGTGAACCCCTTCGCGTAGCTCTTGTTCCAACTGCGGATCTTCACCTGGATGCCGCGCGATATCGTCAGCGCGCGCGTGAACCGTGCGGCCTCGAAGTTCGCCTTCGCGCCGGCTGTCGTGCCCGGCGGCACGTAGACGATCGGGTAAGGCGTCGTCTTCGCAGGATCGAGCGGCGCCTGGAAGTACAGCGACTGCCCGCGCACCCACACCTTGAATCCTTCGATGTTGGCCAAGTAGTTGAGAATGTCCCACTCCGATCGCTCGTCCGCCATGTTGACGTGGTCGATCTCGTAGTACTTCCCGACCTGCGTCGTGGTCGCGGTCACCACCGGCGTCAGGCCGTGCGACTTCGCGAGAGCAGTAGCGATCTCGCTCGACGTCTTGTTCGGCCACTTCTGCGTCGTCTTGTTGTCGATGAACACCCGCGACAGATCACGCCCATCGACACTGACGGTGTAGGCGGCCGGATCGATCACGACGTGGTCGACCTGGCCGTAGATGAAGCTCTTGAGGTCCGACGGGCTGAAATTCAGCGGATCGGCAGGAAACCCGATGAACAGCTCCACGTACATGTCCTGCTGTTCGGAGAACCAAGCGACATTGCGGCCCGGCGGCAGCTGCGCGCCGGCGAATGTGCAGCGAAACGTGTCCGCCGCGTAGTACGCGTTGTTGTCGACCTCCAGCTCGATCCACCCCTTGATCAGTTCGCCGTTCAACTTCACCGCCCCGCGCGGCGAGCGTGCGGTCGGTTGGAGGAATGAAGTCATGGATCAGGAAGAAAGGACGCCGCCGCTCGCGCTGGCCACGTAAGGCGGGATGATCAGCGTCGAGATGCCCGCCAGCGTCGGGTCGGTCAGGTTGTTGGCATTCGCGATGAGCGTCCACGCCGTAGGGTCGCCGTACTCCTTCGACGCGATATCGAACAGGTTTCCTCCCGGCACGGTCGTCGTGCGCACGCTCGAGTTCACCAGGCCCAGATTCGTCTTAATGCGCCCGAGCAGGCCGCTGAGCTGCAGCAGTTGGGTCTGCTGGCCGCACGCCCCGAGCTGCGACGTGAAGACCGAGATATTGGACAGGAGCGGTACCGACGGCAGCACGCCGGCCGGCACGCCCACGCTGGCCAGAACCGAGTCGGTCGACGCGATCAGCGACGACACGCGCTGGGCCGCAGCATTCAGTGGCTGGAGCACCGACGCGACCGTGCTCTGCGCCGCACCAACGAACGTCGAAACCGAGCCCACTGCGCTCGATACCGTGTCCATCAGGCCGCTCAGCGTGCTGTCGCCGATGCCTTCCGTCAGCGAGTTGGCGGAATCCAGATCGCCGTCGATGAGGTCGTCCGCATCGGGCTCACCGGCCTCGTAGACCGGCGCCGTCAGATCGGCGACCACCTCGCACGAGATCCGGTACGGGATGCGCGCGAACCGATAATCCGGGTCGAAGCTGCGGATGAACACCTGCAGGTAGATCTCGTCCCACGACAGGTAGAGCGGCTGCGCCGCGTCCATCATCTGCTTGAGCGTCAGAGCCCTGTCGAGCGCCGTCTGGCCGTCCTGGGTCGGGAAGAACTGCCCGGCCCACTCGATCGGCCGCGGGTCCGTCCCGAGCGCCTGCACATCGCGCACGCCGCCCAGCATTTTCTTGATCGAGAGGCGTTGGTCTCCACCGAACCCGATAACTTCCGGGACCTCGAAATCTTGAAACTCAAAGTCGCCGAGGATGAGAGTCGTAGCCATATCAACCGCCCTTGATACCAGGCATCGGGACCGCCACCGTCGGATCGACGCCCAAGCCATACATTCCGGACCCGAGCGCGCCGGCCATGTACGGCGTCACGGCCTGAGCGATCTTGCGACCGTCCAGGTTGATCGTCGTGTGGACGTTGCCAGTGGAGGCGTCCTTCTTCGGGACAGTCGGGTCCGGAGTCGCTTGCTTGTCTCCGCCGAACATGCTGCCAATGAGGTGCCACGGCCACGCAGCAGCCCCCGTGATCATCGAACCCATGGACTGAATTGCCTTACCCGCGTCGCTATTTGCAAATGCGGCAATGGCGCGGAGCACCTCCGTACCGGTCCTGAGAATTTCGGTCACCTGGGGCAGCATGGAGTTTCCAAACTGCGTCTTGAAGTCCGTCCACGCGGCTTCGAAGTCTTTCTCAGCGCCAGTCGCCGTGCCTTTCGCTAGATCTAGCGCCGGATCTAGTCCTTTGGTCTTCTGGAACGCCTCCAGGGCAGATCGAATCACGGGTTCCTGCTGATCGATCTTCGAAAACAGATTCCCGCCAGTGCTCCCGAAGAACATAGCGTTCATACGATCGCGATCGGTATCTTTGTAGCCCTGCTTGTCGTAGTAAGGCCGAACGTATTTGAAATAATATTCAGCCGCGTTGTTGGCATACTCGTCCGAGTGCTGAAGAGGATTTCCAAGGAATCGTTTTATTCCTCCGTTCCCGTTCAACTCGACTTTCGACTTGTCCCAGATCCCGGCTTTAATCAGTTCATGCACTGCCTGATTGGGAAGCTTGATAATGCCGTTCATGCGGTTGTACGCAGTCCGCATCGCCGTTGCGAATGAGCCACCCTTGAACTCGCCGATAATCGGCTCCAGCTCGGCGATCGCGTCCATGCCCATGCGCTGTACTGCCACGCCGCCAGTGCGGTACATCTGCCGAAGTTGCTCCCAGTTCACCTGGCCGCCCGAGGTCTGGGTCATCCGGAACCCGAAGTCGGCCAGCTCCGCGAAGCGCTGCGAGTCGCGCGCGCCGCCCTGTAGCTCGACCGCCCGCAACATCGCGAGCGACTCGTGCTTCAACTTCGCCTGCGACTCCTCGGACAGGATCGAGCTGGCCGCCATCATCTTCGCGAGGAACGGCGCCGCCATCTTGGCGCCGGCCAGGGCCTTCTCGCCGGTTTCGCCCGACTCGCGGAAGACCGCCTGCGCCTCGTTCATGTAATGCATCGCCTCGTTCTCGGACGTTGCATAGGCGTGCAGGTTGTGGGCGAAATCGAACGCGCTCTTGTTCTGGGCGTCGTCCATGCCGAACAGCTTGAATCGGGCGTGCTCGGTCTGGAGATTCTTGGCGGACTCGTAGAATTGCTTGCCCACATAGCCGGCGACCATGGCCGCGCCCAGCGGCACCAGGGCGTCGCTCATCAGGCCCATGCCCACGCCGCCGATGCCAATACCGTGCGAGCCGAAATGCAGGTTGCCGCCGTGAATCCGGCCGCCGTGGCCCCCACGTCCCGCGCCGCCACCTCCACCGCCTCCGCCGCCCGGGCCCGGCAACCAGCGGCCACCGCGCATGCCGGCGAGCGTGGTGGCCAGCGTCTTCGCCTGCACGTTCGCTGCGGTCAACTCCGCCTCGATGCCGATCTTCCCGGTCGGGATGGCGCCCTTGATGCCGCGCAGGTTCCGCTCGGCCAGCGCTGCCTGGTTGCCGACCGCCTTCAGGCTGGAATCGAGCGCCTTCGACGCGGCTGCCACGTTGCGGACCCCGCCGGCTTCCGCGCCGATCTTCTGCAAGCGCTTCCCGAGCTGGAGCGCCATCGCGTCGACCTTCGAGAACTCGCGCGAGAGCTTGAGCAGCTCGGGCGACACCCGGTCAACCAGCTTCAGGGTCGTGCCGATGTCGTAGACGTTGATCATTTCGCTATAAAATCAATGGCTTCTGGGAGGGAACATGCGAATTTCGTACCGCATCCACGAATGGCTGGCCGATCACATTTCGTGGGTCCAATACCCCAAGCCGCGGCTCCGCAGCTTGAGCGGCCACCCGCACGGGTTCCGCGCCTGGTGGGCGCACCGGCCGCCGATCAACCGGTTCGTGGCGATCTTCGGGCCGACGGCCCTGCTGTTCGTGCCGCGGATCGGCGTGTACCTGACGATCTGCAGCATCCTGTTCCTGTTCGCCTACTTCAACCGCCGCTGGTAAGGCGACCGCGCCGCCAGCCGCGGCCGGACACCCATGCGAAGGTCGTCCAGGCCGCCATCGCCATGATCCGCGGCGTCGCGTGAATGGCGGCCGGCCCGAACACCGGGCGCGGGGGCTGCTTGGACGTCCCCAGATCGAACCAGACCAGGTTCTGGTCGCTCGACCCGACGACAGCGTGCCCGTGCTCCACGTGCCGTCCGATCGACGCCTGCGCCTCACCCGAACGAAAGCCCGGGTCGTTCTCCGAATAGCCCAGCCGCGCCCGCTCTGCCTGGGTGGATTCGGCCAGTTCTTCCCACGCGGGAAACTGGCCAACGGCGGACTGGTACTCGCCGAGCATCCCCTTGGCGTTCTTCTCGATGTCTTCTGCCGCGCGGTCCGCGATGAAGTGGACCACCTCCGGGCCGGCCAGCGCGAGACGCTCGAGGTGGGCGGCAAACGCGCCGAAGCTGTTGAACCGTTTCATGCGCCCCCCTCGAACTGCCCTGTCGAAAAGTTGTAGGTCTTCCCGGTTTCCTGCTCCGAGAAGATCACCGACCACGCGAATCGCGTCGTGTCGTCCATGCCGAAGGCGACGTCGAACGGCACGCCGTGACGCACCAGCCAGAGGCACCGGCGCGTCTCGGGGTCACCTACGATTTTTTTGCGAGATCCTCGTCGACGCTGGACTGCTCAGCGCTGAAGTGCGCGCTGACGCCCTCCGAGAGCGCCTCGTACCCGTGCTCGTCGAGCCGCTGATACAGCGCCTCGATTTGCGCCTTCTGGGCCGGCGGCGGCACCGGGACGCCGTCGATCGACACGACGAACATCAGCGGCCACACCGTGCCGGCCCACAGCTTGTTGGCCGATGACTCGCCCATCGCGTCGATGAATCGCAGCCGAGCGAGCGGGCCGGGCTTGCGCAGGACGATCGCGCGCCCCGCGGTGTCGACGACGGTCACTTCGCTCGCGCCCTGCGAGATCACGGTCTGGGACGGCGTCAGCGGTGCTGCGGGCGCTTCTCCGGCGGCGCCCTGCGGGCGAACGATCACTTTCTGGTTCATGTGGCTTCCTTATGCGAGTCGGATCTTGCGCCCGGCCTCGGCGCTGAATTTCTGGGTGACCTTCGCCTGCCCTTCCCAGCTGCCGTCGTCATCCGGCGCGAGCGCCATATCGAGGTACTGGTACTGGGAGACGGTCCCGTCCGGATTGTTGATCGTGTGAGTCAGAAAAATCGCCGCGGCCGGCAGCCCGGCATAGTACGCAGCCTCCGCGTCGGCGAAGTACTGCTCGTACGAGGGATCTTGGCGGTCGATCTCGAACGAGAGCGCATGGCCGTCAGGGACGGTTTTATGCAGAATCCGGCCGCGGATCTGCACGCTCTTGAGCTTCACGACGGCCGGCTTGGCCTCGAACTTCGTGATGCCGTTGATGGTCACCGTCCCGAAGTTGGAATCGATGATCGTGAGTTGCGCCCCGTCGCGCCCTACGGAAAAATCGTTGGTGCCAGCCATTTGCGGCTCCTGATGTGAAAAAGCCGGCGCGTGGCCGGACAGAAGAAATGGACCGAACGACGACCGGCCAGCGGCATTCGCCGGCCGGTCGAACTCAGGAGCCGTTGCTGACGGTCACCTGCACCGTCGAGCCGCCTTGTAGCGAGATCAGGAACTCCCGAACGATCGACTGGAACTTGACCACCACCAGGCACTGCATCAGGCCGATCGCGACCTGCGCATCCGGGTTGTTCGACGCATCCAGCGTGACCTTGAACGGCACCGCCTGCGGGTTGTTCACGTCGCCGATGTACTGGCTTACCAGCCACAGGTTCGTCAGGAACGAGGTGATCGAATCCCTCACCTCCGTGCGCAGGTTGTCCGTCTGCGGGTTGCCCACCACGAATCCGTAATTCGCCGCCAGCGTCAGCGCCAGGAAGTTCGTCATCGTGGTGTACGCCTCGCTGTTCGTCGCGGCGTCGCTCGACACGTTGCGGTCCGTCTGGAAGGCGAAGTAGTTGCCGCCCGGCGCCGGGTTGGCCAGGAAGTCGAGCCGGGCCTGCACCGCCGAGAGGGTTTCCGGACCGGAGTACGGGACCTCCTGCACCGAGCGCTGCGTGCCCACGATGCCGAGAACCGGCTTGTTCAGCGTCGACTGGTTCGGCGCCAGGTTCGCGCGCATCGGCCCCCAGATCGTCGCCGGGCCGACCAGCCGCTGCACGTTGTTCAACGTGTCCTGCCAGTACACCCAGTCGCCGACCAGGCACTTCAGGCCGTAGGTGTCGACGCCGGCGGTGTTCAGGTTGGTCGAGACCGTCGCGATGGACTGCCCCGGTTGGCCTTGCGCCGCACCGAACAACCCGAACTGCTGGGCGAAGGCCGCCATCGTGCTCCACTGGCTCGAGGTCGAGTGGTCCACGAGGTTCATGGTCTGCACGCCGGCGCTCTGCAGCGCGTACATGCCGGTCGGCGGCGTCGTGTTGGTGCCCACGAGCGTCGCGTCCGTCACGCCAGCCGCGCCGTCCGTGCCACCGCTTAGCGTCACCGCGGTCAGCGCCGGCGCGGCCGCCGACGTGCCGATGGTGGCCACCACCAGCTGCGACGGCCCGCGCACCCCCGACTGGCCCTGGTTGATCGCGTTGACCAGGTTCAACCAGATGCTGGTGGCGAGCGTGACTGCGCCGCCCGTCCCCGCGCCGCCGCCTGAGAGGGTCGCCGTGGCGCTCGTGTAGCCGTTGCCCGGGTTCGTGATCGACACGGGACCGAGGCCCCAGACGAGGTTGATCAGCGCGCCGGTGCCGGCTCCAGACGTCGACTGCGGCGCGGACGGATTGGTCGGCACCGAGCCGCCCGTCAGCGTGCCGCCGTTCGTCACGGACAGGGCCGTGATGGCGCCGGACGAGGCCGTCACGCCGAGCACCACGCCGTTTGCCAGCGTCACCGTATCGCCGGTGACGAACCCGCTCCCACCATTCGCGCCGCCGCCCGACACGTTCGCCGACACAACCTTCAGCGATGCGTTGCCAGCGGCCTGCACGCCGCCAGCCGCCTGCGGCGCCGAGATCGCCAGGTTCGGCACCGACGTGAAGCCGGTGCCGGGCGTGACGGTCGCGCCGCTGACGCCCTGCGTGATGTTGTCGAAGATCTCCGGCTGGAAGCCGGGCAGCGCCAGCGTCACCTTGTAGCTGTTCGGCTTGGTCCCGGTCGAGGGGGTCGCCACCAGGCTGTTGCCGAGCGAGCCCGTGTAGTAGCCCGTCAGGGTCGCTCCCACCGCGTTGGACGCATCCTTCAGCGTGCCCGTCGCCGCGGTGTCGGTGCCGTCCGTGACACGCACCGCGACGTTGTTGTACTGGCCGATCGCGAACGCGATGGCGATCGCCGTCGCGAGATCCCGCTGCCGGTTCGTGACGGCGCCCCAGTTCGACTGGTTCGCTTGCGGCGAGCCGGTCACCACCGGGCTGTTCACGGGGCCCCACGAGGCCACGCCGACCAGGCCGTAACCGTTCGTCGCGACGCCGGCAACCACCGGCGGCGGCTTGACGATCTGGACGTAGGCGCCCGGCGCCATCGCGCCAGCGGTGTTGAGCTGGCCATACTGGTAAATCATCGTGCCCATCTAGCGGCTCCCAAATGCAAAAAGCCGCCGAAAGGCGGCCAGTTTGGCGGTGTGAGGTGGATTACTGCGGGATTACCTTGCGACAGTGGTTGGCGTTCTCGCTGGCGAGCACGGCGGCCACCTCGCGGGGATCGGTGATTGCGTCGCCGCGACGGTAGTCGCCGAACGCGTGCACGACGACGAGCGGACGATCCGCGAGGGGCTTCTTGTTGTTGACGTCGGGTTGTCCTTCGGCGGACTCAACAGCCTCGCCTTCCGTCTGATCATTCTTTGCCATGCTGGCTCCTAATAAGTGCGTGTGAAGACCGGCGTGCCGGCCTGGGTTTCGACCTCGACTTTCGTGGCCACCACCGTCGCCACCTGCTCCGTTGCCGTCGTCGCGTACTCGATCTCGTAGTACAGATCGCGCCGGTAGACGTGCACCTTCTCAGCGACGTCGGACAGCACGTTGCGGACATAGCGAATCCGCGCGCCGTAGCCGTCAGGCATGGTGATGAACGTGATCGGCGCGAGCGCTTCTTTGATGGCGGCGCCGATCGCCTTGCGCGTCGCCGGGTCCGGCGCCCACACCGTGATCTGGAACAACTGCGCCTGCCGCTCCCACTCGGTGGTGACGGTGCCGGTCGTGCCCACGCGCGCCACCGCGGCCTCAACGCCGGCGGCCAGCGTGATCACCGGGCCGCTGTTCGTCGTTCCCGGGTACTGGGAGGCGATCAGGTTGGCGAGCCCGGTCGCGACCGAGGTCAGCGAATCAGTCGGCTGCACCGGATAGATGAACGCCTGGCCGTTGATCAGCGCGGCAACGTTGTGCGGCGTGAAGGGAGACGGCATCACGCCCCCGACGGTCAGCGTGCCGCCGGCTGCCGTGAGGGTCACTGTCGCGGCCGCGATCGACATGACCTTCTGCTTGGGCTGGTACCGCGTCGTGTTGCGCTCGGTCGGCGTCGCATACACGCTGACGTCGGCCACCCCCGTCGGCATGTCGACGTCGATCTGGTTCGGCATCGGCCAGCCCGGGAAGACGTTGATGGCCTTCCCTGACACCGAGGGTTGCCCGGTGCCGTTCGGGTACACGAACCCGGCGACCTGCGCGGCCACGGTGTCGAGCACGTCCTGCACGTCTGCCATTTACGCCTCCAGCCGCTCCACGAGCAGGTTCGGTCCCAGCGAATTCACGTACGGCGCCCAGACCTGGTAGCGCTGGCCGGCGTCGTCCGTGACGATGTCGCCGCGCAGCACCGCGCCGGCCGGCACGCCGGCGGACAGCGGCATGAACACGCGCCAGATCGATCGGCTACGGGCGTCCGCCGGCAGGTTGGCGTCCGGCTTCGCGCTGGTGCTGGTCTGCTGGATCGACGCCGGCAGGCCGCTGAACAGCACCTGCTCAGCCACCGGATCGGCGCCACTGTAGGGCTTCAGGCCGCCGGCCGTCGAGACCGCCTGCCGGCTGATCGAGATGGTTCTCGGGTACATGAAGCTCATGACCAGGCCTTCGCCATGTAGGGAGCCAGCATCGCCTTCGTGTCGTCATCGATCAGCGTCGCCGCGAACCGCTCGAGCGAAGTGTCGCCAGCCTGGTACTTCTTCGTCGCGCCGAGCTGCATCGAATTCGCCTTCGCCTGGATGATGTTGGCGCACGCCATCTTCACCGCCGGCGGCAGGCCGGACGCCGGGAAGCCGGCGACGTACCAGAGGTTGACCTCGCTGTAGTACGCCAGCATCACGCCGGCCGGCACCCAGACCTGCCCCGTCTCGAAGTCCACGCCGGTGTTCACCATCGGGAAGAACTCCCACACCGGCGGGCCGCCGAAGTGCGACAGCGACGCTATGAGGTTGAACTCGTCCACCTGGTATCGCGAGGATGCACCGCGCCGCCCGTAGGCGTACCGTCCTTGGCCGGCCAGCAGTCGGGCGATTGGGGTGAAAGCCAAGTTCGTGAGCGGCCGGCCCTCCGGCAGGTACTTGTGCTGCTTCACGACCATGCCGGCATCGAGCGTGCACGGGCCCGGGTGGTCGAACACCACGTTCTGGAGGATCACGGTCACGGGCGGCTTCACGCCGGCGATCGACTGCAGCCCGTCGCCGAAGGAGACGATCGCCACCGGCTCGGCCAGTTGACTGTTCTCGCGGTCCAGAATCACCACGTCACCCACCTGCAGCGCGGCCACGCCACCCGTTATCTCGACTTGCACGTTCTGCCCCGCCGGGATCGGGCCGGCCGCCTGGTAGGTGATCGTCGGCGACATCGCCGCCATCCACCCCGGCGCGCCAGTGCCGTCGGGCATCCACACGAGGCCGTCCGGGCGCTTCAGGTACAGATCGATGATGGTCGAGGCCTGCGTCACCTGGTTGGCCGTCGTCGACGCGGGAAGGCCGTAGGTCGTGTAATCGGCATCCGAGAGGTAGGAAGACGGCATGTCAGGAAGCCTGGAAGAGCCCTTGGACTGCGGAGAGCGTCGCGGCCGAGCCGCTGGAGTTCGTCACCGTGACCTGCACGCTGGCGAACGGGAGGCCGTCCGTGCCGACGGTCGCAGACGCTGCGGTGTTGGCGGTCAGCGCAGCCGTCACCGCCGCCCCTTGAGGTATGGTGCCCGCGAGGTCGAGGAAGCGCTGGACGCTGATCTGGCCGGCCTGCGTGCTCTTCAGACCGACCGAGAACAGCTTCCAGCCGTTCGACACCAGGGCGGGACCTGCCAGACTGCCGTTGGGCGGCACGTTGCCGGTGAGGCCGAGCTGCGCAGCGCTCTGCAAGCACTGCAGCGCGGGCCCGAGTTCGCCACCGACGCCAGAGATATCGGATCGTTGCGTCATTGCGAGGCCAGCATGATGTGGGTGCGGACGCGCTCGTCGTGCACCTCGAGCCGCTTCGCCATCGCGAGGTCCGTCATGATCGGCGAGCGCTGCGCGACGCCCTTGTCGATCAGGTAGTTGCCAACGTTGGTCGGCACGTCCTTCGCCTTCCCGTCGATGAACTGGACCGTGAAGGTGATCGGATTCCCGTTTTCGGCGAGGAAATCCGACGTCGGGAATTCCTTGCCGGGCTGGCAGATCACGAGGTGATCACGCTTGCCGGTGGTGAGGTAGAGGTTCATGTCGCCCTTCAGGGGAGAGAAAAGAAAACGGGCGCCTGCTCGCACAGGCGCCCGATTCGACCGCTGCTACTGCTGGGCCGGTCAGTTGCTGACGACCGCCACCACCGCGTGGGCGTAGCTGTAGCCCTTGAACAGCAGCGCGTCGAACTGCACGCCGACGAACTGGCCGGCCAGGTTGCCGGTCAGGCCGAGCTGGAAGATGCGCGGCTGGCCGTTGGTGCCCTTGCCGATGTACACCACCTCGACCATCGGCATCGTCAGGATCGCCGCGTAGTAGTTGCTCAGGCCATTCGGCGGATTCGCGAAGCCATACTTGCCGGTCGTGTCGGTCGGCATGTACGGATCCGGGATCAGCGGCAGCTCGCCCGCCTGCGTGGCCAGGTACTTCACGGTCACGCCCGCGACGATCTCCTTCGTGCGCAGCTCGATGTGGGACGCTTTCGCTTCCTTCTCGATCTTGTCGATCAGCAGCGGGTTCAGCCCGATCGCCGTCGGCTTCGGCTTGAAGATCTTGTTCGCCATCATCGTGGCGACCATCGTCTTCAGGCCGTCGATGATCGAGGAGCCGTACGGGATCGTGGCCTGCTGCGTGATCTGCTCCAGGCCGCCGACCCATTGCAGCGTGGTCGGCATCAGCAGCGACGTGTCCGTGCCGGCCCAGTACATGTTGGCGCGCCAGACGATGATCGCCGTGAGGATGTCCTCGACGTCCTTCGCCTGCAGCGTCGCGAACTGGCCCTGCTGCTCGGTCACGTCGCGGTCGAACAGCGAGAGGTTCGACTGGGCGACGGTCGCCTTGATGAACGCCGCACGCTCGACGCGCGTCGGGCCCGTCGGGGTGGCCGCGAGGTTGCGCGGATCGTTCGAGCTCGCGGTGGCGATCGCGATCTGCTCGAAGTAGCGGTGCGGGTGGCCCGTCGCCGGGTTGTGCTCCGTGATGGCCAGCATCGGCGATTCGCGACGGATCAGGTCGACGATCTCGCGTTCGAACACCGGCACTTCGAGAGCGCCGGGGCCGCTGTAGTCGGCCGCGGCCGACAGTGCTTGCACGGTGTTGCCGCTGGCGCCGAGCACGTTGCCCAGTGCGAGCAGCGCGTCGTCGGTGGACGTGTCCGCCGAACGTGCGATGAGTTTGCTCATGACTTTTCCTGTAGCTGTAGGGGCTGGATTGAGGGCGAACGAGCCGCGCTTACTTGCGCAGCAAGCCGTCGGCGGCGATCTTCTGCTTCGCGGCGATGCGGGCGGTGATGCTCGTCACCCCGGCCGCCTTCAGCGTCGCGTCGATCTGCTCTTCGGTGATGCCCTCCTTCTTCTGCTCGTCCGTGAGCGTGAGACCGCCCTTGGCCAGCAGCGCGATCGTCTCCGACGAGATCGTGCGGCGCTGCGGTGCCTCGGCGCCCTTGAACGCCGCGGCCTTGAGATCGGTCAGTTGCGTGCCCAGCGCGGCGAGCGTGTCGGTGATGCCCTTGATCACCGGGTTCTCGGCGGTGAGGCCCGACGCGTCGGCCGGCTTCGCGCGCGCGGCTGCAGCCGCCGCAGCGGCCGCGAGTTCGGCCGGATCGCTCGAGGCGGAGAAGCCCCAGTCGTGGTCGCGGTAGATGTGCGGCAGGTGGCCGCCGGCCGCCTCGGCTTCCATGCTCGCCGCCATGTGGTGCAGCACCTTCACGTGCCCGCGCGCGCTGTGCAGGCCGATGCCGGCCGCTTCCATCGCGGCCGCGCAGTTGCGCAGCGCCGTCGCGTGCGGCGCGACGCGCTCGCGCATCGCGGCGTTCGCGTGCACGGCGGTTTCCGTCGAAGCCTTCAGCGCGGCGACCTGCGCGGTCACGTCGGTGATCTGCTTCGTGATCGGACCCAGCGCGCCGGCGAGCAGCGCTTCCATTTCTTCCTTGTTCATCTCGATATCCTGTTCGGCCTGAGCGGCCAGAGACGTTGACTGATAGGCGGCCTTGTCCTTGTAGAGGACGGCGGCCCCGGTGAACACGCAGCTCACGATCTGAAGCAGGTCACCCATCGGGCGAGTTTGAGCCCGGACTTCGTAGCTGAAGCCCAGGTCCTCTTTCTCTTCCTGAATGCGGGCGCATTCCTGCGGAAAGTCCGCGGCGTAGAAAAAGCCTTCGATCCGCACCTCGTCGCCGACGATCTCAGCGCTCGTGATGACCCCGATCTTCTGGGTGACGTCGTGGGCGCTTAGGTCGTCGGAGAAATCGACAGCCATGCCGAGCAGGCTCCCGAGAGCCTTCTCGGCAACATCCTTCGGCAGGTAGGTGCGCTTGCCGCCAGATCCACCCGGAGGCAGATCGGACGGCTGGTTGACGAACGTGAGCACGCCGGAGAACGGCATGCGGTTCGGGTGGTCGGTGACCTCGGGAACATTCAGCGACATGCCCCAGAGCGTCATCGCTGTAGCAGCGGCCAGCGCAGCAGCGCGGACCGCGTGCCAGCCGGTGGTGTCGATGCCGAGTTCCTTCGCGCGCCGCCGGATGTTGTCTCGCGCCTCACGGCGCTCGGTATCGCTCAGGCCTTGCGTGCGGTCGACCATGTCCCATGCGAGCCGCGTATGCGGCGCATCATGGATCGGCAACTTGCGCTTGCCCGGCACCGCGAACTGGTCGGCGGGGAGCTTGTCCCGTTCTTCTTTCGACAGCGACATCATCGGCTCCGTTACAGCGACTTGACGCGTTCCAGCAGCTCGAGCGCATCCTGAGCTGCGGGCGTGCGAGCAGCCTGGCCGGCTGCAAACTTCGCGCCGGCCAGCGCCACCACCACCGGGTGGAGCACCTGGTACGCCGCGTGATCGCCGTCCGTCAGCGCCTTTTCCGCGACCTTCTCCAGCGCCTGGTACAGGCTCGACGCCTTCTCGGGCTGTTTCGCCTCGGCGGCCGCGCCCTTCGCGGCATCGGAATTAGCTTTCGCCATGGAAGCTCCTATTGGCGCGCCCGGTCAGGCGCGCGTGTCGACGTGGTGGATCAGGTCAGCGCGGTGATCTGCGCGTTGATCGCGGTCAGGTTCGAGCCGGCCGGCAGGAAGTCGGCGATCGCGTTGAGCACCTGAATCGCGTCGGCGACCTTCTCGGCGGCGAAATTCAGCATGCCGGGCAGATCCTGGCCGTTGGCAGCGGCCGTCGAGGTTTCCGCCGTGAGCGGCGTGATGGCGAGGATGGAAGTACGGACGCCCATGGCGTTCTCCTGTGCGTGGAAGATGAAACGAAGGGGCGCGCACGAGGCGCGTGGGGGTTACGCGAAGATGGTGATGTCGACGGTGCCGGCGGCCAGGGTGTTCGCCGCCAGGCGCGGGTTCAGCACCACGCTGAAGCCAGTCTGGCTCTTGCTCGTCACGTAGGCGACGGCGTCCTGGTTCGGCGTGACCTGCACGCTGTACGTGGCCGGCAGCGCCAGACCGGTGATTGCGGTGGTCACAGCCGCACCTGCGCCCGAGCCGGCCGCGGTGGCGACAGCCGTGAGCAGCGCCACGGCGACGCGATCCGGCTGCGCCGGGGGATTGCTGCCGGGCAAGACTTCGACGGTATGGATGGGAAGGCCCATGAATGCTCCTGTGAGGGCGAACGCCCGAGGGGTTGCCTTGCGGCGGGGTGCAGGCGTTCGGCCTGCTACTCGATGTTGGTCAGCTCAGGATTGACCTGCTTGGCGCCCCGCGCCGCCTCGATGGCGATCTGGGCGTCGGCAAAGACCATGTCGCCGAACTTGCTCTTCAGCGGCGGCATGTTGCGGCGGGCGCGGTACTCGTTCGGGGTGATCGCGTTGCCCTTGTATTCGAGCGTGTAGATGTCGGCCGTGGCCTTCTCGTCCTCGCGGTCGAGGCCGCCGGGCGTCAGCTCGATCTGCGTGTGGCCGAGCAGCCCCCAGATCACCTCGCGATTGAGGTACGAGGCGATCGCGCGCGCCATCGGCTTGATGGACAGATCCCAGTCGCGGTCTTCGGCCACCTCACCGTTGTTCCGGTTGATGTTCTGCTCCACCCCGAGGTTCTGGGCGCTGATGCCGAAGGCCACCGCGATCTCGCGGATGACGAACTCCTGGTACTTCAGGTACAACGCCTCGTCGCTTGCGCCACGGAGATTCAGTACCTTCGCGTCCTTGCCGCCGATGATCGGCACCTGGCCCTGCCCTTCGATTTCGTTCCGCCAGTAGCCGCGGAAGGCTTCGATGGTTTCCTGCGAGGCCTCCTGCAGGAAGATCAGGTTCTCCGGGTGGGCGTTGGCCGCGATGTCGCCGGCGTACTCCGCCACGCCCAGCAGCCGATTGATCGACTCGAAGGCGATCTCCAGCATGCCGAAGGAGAACGGCGAATCGGTCGTCACCCGGTCCCGGATGTACACCAGCTCCCGGTTCAGCAGGTTGACGCCCTGCGCCACGCCGACATTCCCGTAGCCGTAGGTCTGGCAGTACCGGGGCTTCGCCTCGTCCCCGTCCCAGTCGGCGTAGATCTGGATCGAGAGCGCGTCGACCGGCCACATCCAGAGCGGACGCAGCTTGTCGCCGCCCAGCTCGGGCTCGATCGCGCCGGCGCCGCACACGCATAGGTCCTCGATCACCGCCTGCAGCAGCGTCGTGAACGTGTCCTGGTTGTTCGGGCTGAACAGGCAGGCGGACGTCACCTCGAGCTGGCGCTTGATCTCGCTGTTCTCGGCGACGTCCTTCTTCACCTTGACCGCCCATTCCAGCGAGGTGATCGAGCGCGTGTAGATCTGGATCGCGCGCGAGGCGTACGGGGTCTTCGAGAAGTACCGGAGGTTCGCCGGCACCGGCTTGATCAGCGGCCGGGCATCGCGCAAGCCCCATGAGCCGGTCTGCCGCAGGCGCGCGAATGCCGAGGTCCGCCGCTGCGGCTCGTGCTTCGGGCGCCCCACGCGCCCGGCGCGGATCGCCCGCACCGCGCCGGCGATCGCCCGCTTCATGCGCGTCCAGCGCGACGGCGGCGGTCGCTGATGCAGCTTCGTGTGATCCATGAGGGTTCCGTTAGAGAGAGCCGAACGCGAATCCACCGCTGCGCTCGGGAAGCGCATACACCGCGCTGTCGCCCCTGTCGGGCGAGCGGCCAATGCGCTTCTTGATTTCTTCCTTCGACTCGACCAGGATGCCGCGCGGTGCCTTCCGGTACCGGGGCGCGCACAGGTCGGCCGCCAAGGCGGGATCCGGCGGAATTGCCAGGTCCTCGCCGTTGATCGGGTCGAGCGCCTCGCGCATGCGCCACCAGAGCAAGGCGCGCAGGTTCACGAAGCCGAACTGGCCGCTCATGTCCAGCTCATCCGTGCGGGCCGCGCCGGAGATGCCCCAGATCTTGTCGCCGATCACCTGGTGGATGATGTCGAACGGGCTGGCGCCGACGCCGACCACGTCCAGGTTGACCAGCGTGCTCGGCTCGCGCAGGTTGAACACCTGCTGCGCGACGACGAAGCCGTCCGGCGTCGCGAGGCCCGGCTGGCACACCTGCTCGTCGAACCAGTTGCCGTACCGCGGCGTGTAGATCGACTGGTCCTGGCCACCGCGCGCGACGTCGACGCCGAGGGCGGTCATCGGGATGCGCGGCCGGGACCTGGCGCGCCACCGTTCCTGCGCCAGCCGCACCCACTCGCTCGGGATCACCTGCCACGGATCATCCTCGCGACCGGCGGCGAAGTCGCCGTACAGCATCTTCGAGCGCAGCGGCTCGGGCAGCGCCTGCAGCTTCGCCACGTAGCCGGACTGCGCGTAGAAGGGGTTGTCCGTCACGCGCGCCGGGATGAAGGTGCGCGTCAGCGGCCGGATGATGTCCACCGCGTCGACCGTCGTCGGGTCGAACTCGTAGACCAGCACCTGGTCGCCGTTCTCCTGCTCGGCGATGATGAACGGGCGCCCGTCAGCGCACTCGATCTGCCGGCCCGCGACCGAGGCGAAGTAGCGCAGCTCGCCGGGCGCGGCCGGATTCGGGTGCATCGGGTCGAGCCATGGCGCGAACCAGCGGATCAGCCAGTCGCCGGTTGCATCGGTCGGCGGGTTCGAGCAGAGCAGCACCTGGCAGAGCTGGTTCGGATCCTCGCTCCGGTTCCAGCCGGCGATGAACTCCACCTGCGACTCGAGGAAGTTGGCCGCCTCGTCGAATACCTTCAGGTCATGCGGCCGCCCCTGGTACTTCAGCTTGTCGTCCTCGTACTGGACGGAGCCGAACTCGATCAGGCGCTTCTTTCCGGCGAACTCGCACCGCCAGACGCCCTTCTGGTTGAAGGCGCCGTACTCGCTGTAGATCTCACGCGACCGATCGATCATCCCCGACAGTTGGGGGTACTCGCGGCGCAGGATCAGCGCCCGCTGGTGCTGGGTCAGCGCCTTGCCGAGCGCCAGGTCGGTCTTCCCGCCTCCAGCCGCGCCGCCGTACAGGATCACGTCCGCCCGGCAGGCGTAGGCCTGCGACTGCGGCCCGGGCAGCGGCTTCCAGCTCAGCCGGTTACGCGCCTTCAGCGTCTGGAGCAGTGCCAGCTTGTCGGCTGCGCTCCAGGTACGCCAGTTCGGCTTCGATGGCGGCGTCGAGGTCGGCTGCATCTGCTGGGTTCGGGGTGTCGAGGCCCCGAATCTTTCGGATGCCGCTGATGGCGAGGGATGCCGCCTCGGTGATCGTCTTGATGATCTTCGGGTCGGCCACATTCTTGACCGCGACTTCAAGCCGTACCAGGCAGGCGCGGTGCACGGCCAGCCCGCGCTCCATGTCCTGGATGTCGGCAGTCGCTGCGGTGGCGATCTGCTCGTGCGCGATCTGCGCACCCTCCTGCGAACTCCCCTGCGTACCGCCAGCCATGTGCGCATTGACCATGGCGCGCTTCGTGCCGCCCGGATCACGGCTCCAGCCAAGCTGCTTGGCCTTCTTGCGGATCATGGCTTCCGAGATACCGTGCGCACTCGCGATGGTGCGCACCGAATCCACGCCGGCTAGGTACGCACCCTCTATCGCGAGCCAGTCGACGCTCTTTACTGCCATCTCTTACTCCCTGACTTCCAAGGGTTTACCCATTATTGATTCGATGAGCGGAGCCGCTATCTTCGTAGTCGGCATTCGACAGGATGCCGCCCTTAACCACACTGAGAGACCAGCCATGCCGTATTTCACAGTCCGAGTCGTTTTGCACGACATCCCGAACAAGCATCACGCGACGTACGTCACACTCCATGAAGAGATGGAGAAAGGCGGATTCGAACGCGAGATCGTCGGCAAGAACGGCACCTATCAATTGCCCCCAGCGGAATACCTCTTCAATGGCACCTTGACCGCCGTCCAGGTCCAAGAAAAAGCCACCGCTATCGCAAACAAGGTACACGCCAAGAACGGGGTCCTCGTCACTCAGGCCGCTCCCAACGGCCATGCCTGGTGCGGGCTAGACACCGTCTAACCACCACGCCTCGCATATACCGTTCAAGCACGCGAAAAGAAAAAGCCCGCAACCGGTTTCCCGGTGCGGGCGAATCGTCGAGCGCGGGCCCGGCGAGAGGAGACCCGGTTCGATTAGTCCGGCGCTTCGGTGAAGGTGACGTAGTACTTCTTGCCGGGAACGAGCGCGTCAACCACGACGCCGTTCTGAATCGTCGCCTTGAACTCGGCCATCGGCGTCGCTTCGCCGAAGATCGCGTTTTCGCTCGCTGCCTGCTTCTCGGTCGATCCTTCCCAAACCGCGCCGAATCGGACGGTCGCACCTGCTCGCTTCGAGGTGTCCTGACCGGCATAGCGCACCGTGGTGATGTCGTGAAGTTGCAGCTTGCATCGCATTACAGTGGACATGGTGATACTCCTGAAAATCGCCGTACGGCGTTGACAGGCATTGGCGTTGCAGTCTTACAGCCTGAGATGAACGAGTCGAGGGAATCCGCAAACAGCACTGACGTTATTTCGCGTCCTAGCCTAAGAAGCGGCGGCACAACCTTTCGGCCGACTTGCAGTGCGGCGCACCCGTTGTCACCCTCCGCGGGCCGGGCGAAATGCGATGGTCGGTTGTGGCTGTCACCCTCATGTGTGGCCCCGCCGCGATCCACGCATCCAGGCAGCGCCTGGAAACTCCCGCCGAAGGGTCACACATGAGGGGGCCCGTATCGCAGGGCCAGTGTCCGAGCTATGGGTGTCTTGCGAGAAAGCTGACAAATCCCCATACCAGCCCGCAGACGAAGATCACCGCGCCAGTTGAGGCGAGCAAGCAGGGCAATCGCTTGGCCAGCGCCCTTTTCAGGGAAAGCGCTCGTGTGTGCATCGATTCACCTCAATCTTGGCTTCGCTCCTCCTCGAGCTTGGCCTGCGTCATGCCGGTGATGGAGACGATACGGCCGCCGGGCACGGCGCGATTCGCGGCCACGTCGGCCGCCAGGACGTCGCGAGCCCACGCCAGCGCCTTGCAGGCGTGCTGCCGGCAGCTGGACGCGTTCTTGAACTCGAAGCCGTCGACCGTGATCTCGACGCCGTCCTTCCCCATCTCGATCGTCACCCGGCCGACCGCAGTCAGGTCCGAGTAGTCGAGATCCCGGCCTTGTAGGGCGAAGCCGTGCGGCACGGGATCAGCCACGGCGGCGACGGCGGCCGGTGGCCACCAGCAGGCTGACGATCGACAGCGCGGCCAGGCCACCGGCGACGAACTTCATCACCTTCAGCTCGGCGGCCTGGTCGTCCAGACGCTGGGCGGCGTCGCCGAAGTTCTGGTTCAGTTGCTGGGCGGTCAGCACCTGGCCGCTCTTGAACTGGACCATTTCGGCGCGAGCGGCGCCGGCGCCGAGCGACGCGGCGGCCACCACGACGGCGGCCGCGATCATGCGGTAGCGAGCATTCATCAGACGTTCCTTGGGACGGTTCGGAGGGTTCGGCCCGCGCCGTCCCGGAAACGAAAAAGCCCCGCTCGACATAGTCGGCGGGGCTTTGGACACAACGCGTGCAGAATGACAACAAGTATACGTCTCTGTAACAGCGCGGTCAAACCATTACAGCGTGACGGTGAATTCGTCTGCTTTCCTGCGGCGCCATTGGTCGGCAGAGCTTTTCAGTTCGTCAATCACTGCTTGAACAGTCGCATGGTCGCCAGGGGTGGTTTTGCCATCCCAAAACCTATTCAGGCCGAGCGAGAGGAAAAGCCCGCTACCCGTTGCTCTTGCGTGAATCGGAATATCCACTCGCACCTTGCCCAAAACAATTTGAACATTGCATTTGATAGAGGGACCCTCCCTAACCGGCATGCTCGAAGCTTCGGAATCAGATGCGTTCCCGTAAACTGCGAGATCATCCTCTCCCCACAAAATGACCATTCCGCCGGCGTTAAGCTTAAGCTCAATTCCAGCTTTTAGTTGGTCAATAATCTTGCGAAGCTCTTCGACCTCAATATCGTATCTACCCTGCGCCACATCGAATTTGTGGAGCAGCTCTGCATGGGAAACTTGCTCTTGGGCCATCTGCGCGATTCTCCTCAAAAAAATAATCCGCCGCAGCAGGATTATGCATGAGACTGTTGCTGCCCGATAAGCCCCGTAGCTTCGAAATATGGTGTGAGAATACCAGCGGCCCGATTCTCCACTTCTCGAATTCGAGCTTCAATCTTGTCGAACGCTCGCTTGTAAGTCATGTGGTTCGCACCGAATGACTTCGCGAGATCACGAAAACTGATTTCAACTCGCGCGTGGTTGGCATACCGGCGCGCAAGCATGCAGTCGAGCGCGAGCGTCGAAATCCCATCGAACGACGGCGCCAGCCATCCAGACAAACTCCGGATCGCCTCCGCCCGCTCCCGCAGGAAGAAGAACCTCTTCGTGCCCTCAGGCGTACGCTCGTCGCCCAGTTGCCCATAGCGTGCCAGCACGGCCCAGCGCTCGATGTCCGGCAGCTTCGTGCGCACTGCGCTTACGACAACTGCGCACTGCGCGCGGACGTCGTCCATCCCAAGGCCGGCGAAGTTCACTGTCGATTCGACGACATCGCCGATGAGTTGGTTGAGCCAGATGCGCTGGCGCGCGGTAAGTGTCGGCTGCATCTCCATGATCTGGATCAGGGCCAGGCGGAAGGTGTTCTTCTCCCGGACCGGCTGCGCCATCACGAGGAAGGAGACGTGCAGTGCTTGCGAGGTCGATTGGAAGACGGCGTCCATGGTCATTGCGATCCAGTTTCAGTTACGGGGGGGTCTTTCTGCAGGTGATACAGGGCGCACCGGCGGCTGTCGGCCACCGACTTCGCCGGCCGGCGGACGCGGACGTCGCAGGCGACCTCAGGACCGCCAAGCGGCGAGCCGATCAGGTGCTTGCAGCCGGCGCACGTCCGCGTCGCGGCCCGACGGTCCGCCTCCTGCCGGCGCGCGCAGACTTCGGCCGGGTCCCGGAACGTCCAGCGCTCGCCCTCGTCCTTCCGACGTGTCTTCAATCCCACTCGACACCTCGCTGGGCGGCCCACGCTTGCGCGCGCGTGATGAGGTCCGAGTACTCGCCGATCGTGATCTTCCCGCGGGCGGTCGACCGGCGCTGGCGGCGGATCTTGCCGCTCTCGCTCGCGGTCTCGGTCATGCCGAGGAACTCGAGCACCAGGTACTCGTGCCAGTAGGTGACATCGCGCAGGCAGCCGTCCTCGTCGGCTATGTGCTCGGCGATCTGCGGGAGCACCACGCTGTGCCAGTACGCGCGCTGGCTGTCCAGCGCGTCGTGCTCGGGGCTGGTGATGATCACCACCAGCGGCGTGCCGCGATCGATGTACGCCTTGGCGTGCGCGCGAACCACCTCCACGATCGCTTTCCAGACCATCGGCGTCCGCAGGGAGAACGCCCGAAACACTCGCTCGCTCATTGCTTGCCCACCTCCAGGAGGCCGCGCTCCATCAGCGCGATGTAGGTCAGTGCCACCATCTCGATCTCGAATAGCCGCCGTTCGGATTTCGTCATCACGCCGCCCTGGTCGAGCATCGCGTGGCAACCGCGGATGCCCGGACGGTCGCAGCACAAGGCTGCGATCGCCGCGTCGCTCGCCTTCAGCGCGCCGCCCTTGCCAAGGTTCATGTGCGCGGCCTGCGTGTACCGCTCGACGCCGCAGTTCATGCAGGGGAGCGTCACCACCAGGCGCCGCAGATCCTCCGACCGGAAGGTGAGCACTTTCGGGAATCCAATCAGGCGCGCCGTCACGTCCCCTCCCCGCGCGCGGCCGCGCACCGTTGGCAAACAGCAAATTCGCCGCGCTCGTGCAGCGCCGCATTCCCGACTTCGAACCGCGTGTGCCCGCAGGCGGTGGCCACCGGGGTGATGAGCTGCGGCACGCCGTCGATCGACACCGGGCGCGCCGCCTCACGGCGAAACCAGTGCGCACGTCGGCCGAAGGCGAGGAGCACCGCATACCCCTCAGTCCAATGCGCCGGCACGGATGCGCCCGGATGGGTATCGGGCAGCGGGCCGTCGATGAACAGTCGCTCCATCAGGCGTCCGCGCCTCCACCCGCATCCATGTCCTGCCGATAAACACGTCCGATGACGGTCTGCAATGGAGCAACGGCGCCTGCGGCGACGGCAAACGGGCTTGACACCAGCATTCGCCAGTGCGGATCTCGCGGCGCGGCGGGAGAGAGTTCAGGGACGCCGGCGGTGTACAGGGCCCAGACCGAGGCTTGCGGCCCTTTGGTCTTTCGGCTCTGGACGACGCGCACCTCGTCGCAATGACGGGTCAGCGCGTCATGAACAGTCGTCAGCGGAATGCCGCTCGCCACGCTGATATCGCGCACGGACATGCCGTCGCTGCCCAGAAGCACCACTCGGATGCGGTTCCACGACGCGTCATGGCAGCTCATTGGATGCCCTCCATCGACATGCCGAGGTGCATGATGGCCAGCGCGTCGGCCGTGTCGTCTTCCTCGGCCCCCACCCGGAAACCGCGCCGACGAGCCTCGTCGATCATGGCCTCCTTGCTCGCCTTGCCGTTGCCGGTCCAGGCCTTCTTCACGGTCCCGACCGACACCGCGACCAGGCGAACGCGCTGGACATCGCACCACGCCTCCAGGTGCGCGAGGAACCCGCCGTACACGTGTGCGGCGATCGTGTTCGGATGATCCTTCGTGCCGTGGGCCATGACGTGCTCGTAGTAGATCGCGTGGATCTCGCCGGCCGCGGCAAAGTGATTGCCGAGCATGGCGCGGAACTTCAGCCACCGTTGCCCGGGCCCGTCGGTCCGCTTCGCGGAGAAGTTCTTCGTCCCGTAGGTCAGGACGCCGCCTTTCGAAAGCGCCCAGCCGCACTGCGTGCCGAGGTCGAGCGCCAGCAGGTTCAGACCGCCCAGCGCCGGCGGCGCCTCCGCGACGTCGAACTCGGTGGTGATGTCAGTCGTCATTGAAGCCTCGCGATTTAACAGGCGCCGAGCGCGGTTGCGGGTAGTAGCCCATGGCGAGGTCGCCGAACTTCGCCTGCTCATGGATGAATGCGAGATAGGCCGTGCCGAGTGCGCCGTTGCGTTGCTTCGCGATGATTGCCTCGGCGGTACCGGCTTCTGGCGAGTCCTCGTGATAGACCTCGTCCCGGTACAGGAAGATGATCGTGTCGGCGTCCTGCTCGATTGCGCCGGAGTCGCGCAGGTCGGCCATGATCGGGCGCTTATTCGGCCGCTGCTCGAGCTGCCGGTTCAGTTGGGACAGCGCGATGACGGGCACGTCGAGCTGCTTCGCGAGCATCTTCAGGCCGCCGGAATAGCTGGCGATCCGAAGGTCGTGCCGCTCGTCCGTGCCGCCAGTCATGAGCTGCAGGTAATCCACGACGATCAACTTTAGGCCGTGCTTCCGCTTGACGGAGCGCGCGCGGCTCGCGATCTCGGCCATCGTCAGGCCGGGCGTCTCGTCGATCATCAGTGGCAGCTCGGACAGATAGCTGACGACGTTGGTCAGCTTCGGCCAGTCGGCGTCCGTCATGTGAGAGCCGTTACGGACGCTCCGCAGTTGGATGCTTCCCTGCCGCGCGATCGCGCGCTGCGTAAGCTGCGTGCCAGGCATCTCCAATGAGAAGATCAGCGCGGTGCCCTGGGTCTGCGCAACGTATTCGGCAATGCCCTGCGCCATCGCGGTCTTACCCATCGAAGGCCGCGCAGCGACGACGATCAGATCACCACCGCGCACGCCGCCGCCCAGCTTGAAGTCGAGCTCACGGTAACCCGTCGCCGTAGCGAGCGGCGCGTTCCCGTGATGCTCCTGATCCATCTGCGTGACCACGGGGCTCAGGAAGGTGCCGATGAATTTCGGCCCGTCTGTGCGCCCTTCCGAAAGTGGCTCGAACTGCGATTGCGCAAAGGCTGTCAGCTCGTCAGCCGTCCGACCGTTCCGGTTTTGAACCTCGGCGCTCACTTTGTCTGCGGCCGCCATGATGTACCGCAGCTTCGCGCGCTCCACAACGATCTCGGCATAGCGCGCCATGTTGGCGGAGCCGGGCGTGCTCTGAACAATCGAGTTGAGGTAAGGCAGGCCGCCGGTCTTCTCGACATGGCCATGCGCTTGCAGCCATTCGTAGACCGTCACGGCGTCAGCGGAACGGCCGACGGCAATCAGCTTGGTGGCGCCCTCGAAGATGATCCGGTGCTCGTAGCGGAAGAAGTGTTCCTGTTGCAGGGCGCCAATGCGGTCGATCGAGTCGTTGTCGATCATCAGCGCACCGAGGACCGATTGCTCGGCCTCGATGCTGTGCGGCACATCGATCGCCCCGTCGCCGAAATAGTTTTCGACAGCGTTCATGGCGGTCAATCCTGGCCCAGAACCCAACGCAGCGTGGCAGCGCACTCGCTGTCCGCAGGCTCCCCCGCCAGCTTCGCCTCGATCGTCGCGCGTGAGCGCATCCGGGGCGCGCCGCCGTCGATCACGGCCCGCTGCGCGGCCGCCTTGGCGCGGCCCTTGACGCCAGAACCAGCCGCGATAAGCGCCCTCACCTTCTCGCGCTGCTCGGCGGGTGACAACTTGGCCAGTGCCTTCGCGTGCGTCAGGTTGATCTGCTCGGCCTCGATGGCCTTCTGCACGTCGGCGCAGCATTCGAGCAGGCTGAGGGAGGCTCGCACGGTCTGCACGGTGCAGCCGAAGATCGTCGCCACATCATCTTCCGAGCGGTAGGCCAGCTGGCGTGCCATTTTTTCGGCGCGAGAAATCGGCGTCTCCTGCTGGCGGATCGCGTTCTCGCTGGCCGTCGCTGCCGAAAGCACCTTGTCGCGCTCCTCGCGACCAAGCCGACGCACGAAGCCTTGGATCAGCCGCGGCGGGTCGCCACGATCCCGGCGCCGGCGGTTCGCCTCACGGCAGTTTTTGACCCGCTGCCGGCCGGTCACGACCTCGATTTCCCCGGTCTCCGGGTTCTTCGTCACCTCGATGGGCTGGAGGACGCCCTGGAAGTCGATGTTGCGCACCATGGCCTCGTCGAGCGGAAGGTGCACGCGCGAGTCGTACAGCGGGTGGGCCTCGTCCACGACGAGCGTCAGGTCATCTGGATCGAAGTCGAGCAGGTTGCCCTTCCCCTTCGCGCCGTATGCATCGATCGAATTCTTTGCCATTTACCTCTCCTTCTCAGTTGGATCACTCACACAAACCGTAGGCAGACGAGCAGGCCGTGGCCGGCTCCGCGTCCGCGAGTAAGTCGTATTGCCGGCCGCCGCGCGTGGTCTTCGACCATTCGACAACCTGAAGCACCGTCGTGGCCTGCCCCATGTGCCCCGTGGTGCCCATGTGAAAGAACGAAACCGGGCTGAGAGGCCGGCATACCTCCGAAACGAGGCGCTCCCACGCTGCGACGCGCTCAACGTGCTCGGGGAAGCGGCGCGCGATCTCCCGGATCTCCGCTTTCTGCGCGTTGATGCAGGGCATGCAGCCGACGCGCGACATGCCCTCGCGATACAGCGGGTTCGGCTCGATGCCGGCGGCCGCGTGCGCCTCGAACACGTTGGCGACGTTCCAGCGCAGGATCGGACGGAGCACGGCGTAGTGACCACCGCGCCATTCGTAGTGCGGCAGCCACCTGCGTGCCTCGCTCTCGTCGGCGCGCACGCCTTGCCACGATTCGACGAAATAGCCGTCATCGATCAACCCGATCGCGTATTCGGTGAGCGGGTTGCGCTTCAGGTACTCGGTGCAGAACTGCCGCTTGCGCGACGGGAACCCGCCGCGTACAAGGCAGAGGTCCAGGAATGGATTACCCGTCGGATGCAACAGCTCCAATGCGCGCGCAGCCGCCTCGGGCGTCCAGGCGTACATGAACTCGCGCTTGCCGTAGACCGCCGACTCGGGCTCGCCGGCGGCGAGCCGCGCCAGGTTCGCGCGCTTCGTCGCGAACTCGTCCGCAAAATCGGCCCGCACCACGTCGACGGTGATGCCGAGCGCGCCGGGCAGGTAATCAAGCGCGTAGGCGTAGGTGGCCTCGTGCTCGTTGCCGGTGTCCGCGAACACGGCGCGCACGTTCGCGCTGCCGTGCAGCTCGAGCGCGACGAGCAGCGTCGCGGTGCTGTCCTTGCCGCCCGACAGCGACACCACGTGCAGGGTCTGGCGATCGGTCACGATGCCTCCCACAGCAGCTTCTGCCCGCGCAGGTGCGCAGCCGTATCGATACGCGGCCGTGCGGGCGTGTTCCAATTACCGCCGCCGCGGGCGCCAACGAGCCGCCAGCCGGCGCCCCGCAAACTGGCGCCGCCTTCGGCCGGCAGCGTGTACGTGATGAGGCGGCGGTAGCCAAGCGCGCGGGCCGCGCGCCAGGCCGCGCCGTAGAGCGCCGAGCATGCATTGCGCGTGCCGTCGGTGCAGCAGCGCGTCACCTCGAGCGTCAGCCCGTCGTCGTTCCCGCGCGCAACAGGGCGCCCAACGATCACCAGGCCGCAGACGCAAGGCTCCTGCGCGGCAATCGAATCGAGCGACAGCGGATCGACGACGGCGATGCTGAACTTGTGGCCGATCACCGGCCGGTGGTGTCGGTGATGGGTGGCGACGAAGGCGTTTGCCTCGTCGAACGATATCGGTGCGATGACCAGGCTCACGAGGCCTCCCGGTGGTATTTGTCCTCGAGGCACTTCGTGAAGCCGTCGGGCGAGATCAGGAAATCGATGTCGGCGAGGAACGGCGGCTGCCCGGGCCTGGGCTTGGCTTTCCCGGTCAGGAAGTCCGAATCGGCGCAAACGCGGAAGAACCGGCACCAGGCCTGCATGCCCGCCTCGACGGTCGAGTAGCCGAACGGCTTGCAGGTGAGCGTGGCGGCCTCGCGCCAGCGCGCGGCGATCGCCCGGCGCCGCTTGGCGTTGAGCAGCCGCACCCTGGGATTCAGCGGCATCAGCTCGTGATACGCCTCGACGATCCGCTCGACGGGGCACGGCAGTTCCGCCGGCTTGCGACGTGCCCCCTTGCCGCCAGCGTCAGCGTCGCTGTCGCCATCGCCGAGCAGATCCCTGTTGGGGCCATCAGGTTCGGCAGCACCGGCCGGTCCGGCTGGCTCGGCAGCGACCGGGGTGGCCGGCGTCGCGTCAGCGGCGCTGGGCACAGGGGCGTTAGCCCCCGTCTTTTTCTCCTGCTCCTGCTCCTGCTCCTGATTCCCGATAGCCTTCGGGGAAGGCTTTCCGGAAGGCTTAGGCGATGGCTTGTCGAAAGTCTCATGGAAAGCCTTGGCGAAAGCCTCTCCACGCCCGCAGATATTGGCTCTCAGCGATTCGTATGCCTCGCGTTTCAAGTCGCATTCGGGGATCAACTCCCACTCCGAGCCCCACGACTTCACCACGTTCGGCGACTCGGGCAGGTTGCAGGCGATGGCCTTCGGGATCCACACGACCTTGGCTTTCCAGTCGGCTTTCGCCATGCCTTGCTGAAAGACTTCCCGGAAGGCTTCGTCGAAGGCTTCCTGATCCCAGTCCAGCTCTTCAGCCATCGCCGCGCGGCCGCTCCGAAAAATGCCGGGGATCGGGCCGGTGTGAGGCCCGGTCAGCAGGTAGACCCAGAGGCCCGCGCCGCACGGCGGAATCGGTGTCAGCTCGCGGAATTTCTCGTCGCCCCACATGCGCACCTGGATTTTCCGGAACCGCGCCTTTTTCTCGTCGGGCTTGGTCGGTTCACTCATGACTTTGATTCCTGACTTCCATGCTGAAGGCGCGCAGCAGCGCCAGCGCGTCGCCGGCATACCAGCGCGCGACAGGCAGCGATTCAGCGTCGCAAATTCGGTGGAGCAGCTCCGATATATCGGCGAGCTGCGGGTGGTCGATCGGATACGCGGACCGCGTGCGCGCGAGCCGCTCGCTGCGCGCCGCGAGCTCGCGGTCGGTCGTCGACTCGGGGAGTGGTGCGGGCCGGCGTTTCATGGCGACCGGCTACCCCTGGGGGCCTTGCATGCGGTCGAGCATCCGCAGCGCGTTCGACAGCGTCGATGTCGCTCGCTCGATGACCGTGGTGATACGGTTCACTTCCTCGGCTTTGTTCGCCGGCTTCGCCTCGAAGCCGATCTCCAGCGCGAACCATTGGAACGGGGCGAAGTAGCCCGCGTCGCGTGCCAGCCGGAAGACCATCATCGTCTGGGACAGGTCGAGCTTTTCCGAGCGCGCGGGATTGAGGCAATCGAGCAACAGGCGTGCGGCCGTGTCGGTGGACTTGTCCGGCCAAAGCATCGGACCGATCTTCTTCGCACCGCCCAAGGCTTGTACGGCGGCCTTGAGCGCGTCTTCCGGTCCTTCGTAAAACGGGATGTCGAGCTGCATTTCCGAGGTTCCCCGAAAAATTCGGACGCGTTCGGAAAGACACCGTCCGGCGGAAAAAATAGAGTTCGGTCATGGACACGAACTCTCTTCTCACCCCTCACTGCGGCCGGCCGCACAACACGCGTGCAACCGGATCAGGCGTAAAAAAGCCCAGCCCGGAGGCTGGGCGAAACCACACTGCACGGGGGTTTGCAGGTGGAGACCACTGGGTGCGAACCGCCGTCGTGCCAGAATCGAGGTATCTCACCTCCTCAACCCTTTTCCGACGGGGTTCGCATGACCTTTCAATTCATCTGCGATGCGATTGCCAATCGGCACCTGCTCCGGTTTCACGATCGCTTCGGCCATACCCGCCTCGTCGAGCCTCACCTTTACGGGGCGCGCGGCGGAGACGGTGTGGTGATCTGCTATCAAATCGACGGTGGGCACCGAGCAGCGCACGAAGAACTATGGAAGTGCCTGCCAGCCACGGGATTCGGTATCCCCGCTGGGAAGCCAAGTTCCTTTCGCCCAAGATCGATCCCCGAACACTTGCGAAGCAGTATTTCCACCACCTACGCTCAAACTTGAAACGGGCACTGCAGTTGCAGGGATGCGGCATATCGAAGCCCCAGATATGCCGATGGACGTCGCACAACAGGTCATGCCCATGGCTGTCCAGCCGCAATTTGCGAAGCCTCACGCATGCTGCGCACGGACACGGCGCCTTCCCCTCGTACTCGGCGGCAAACCGCACAGACCAGTGCAGCCGCAAGTCGATGAAGTCGGCAACACGCCGCGCAAACCAATGCTTCATCTCATCCCCCTTCGGCCTGGGCCGGCTCGGCCAAGGGCGGATCGGAGTAGATCTGGTCCAGCGTCCAGGTCGCGCCCAGCGAGCCGGCGTACACGATCATTCGCCGCGCGGTTTCGATAACCGGATCGCAAAGCTGCCGTTCGTACTGGGACAGGGCGGATTGAGTCACGCCAATCTGCTCGGCCATTTCGGCCTGGGAGAGGCTGAGACTCTTGCGAAGGTGGCGGATGTTGTTCATGGCCGAATATTAGAACTTCTTCTTTTCATGGTCAAGAGAAGTTCTAATGCTGTCGGCCAGCGGATATTAGTAGCCCTTTTTATGATTGCCGCATGGCTACCGTAAAGAAACGACCTCTCACATCCGAAGAAATCGAAGAGTGCCGCCGCTTGGCCCAGGCTTGGGAGCGGCACAAGCAAGACAATCCGGGAGCGTCACAGAACTGGTTGGGCCAAGTGACAGGACTTGGTGGTCAGAGCCTGATCTCGCAGTATTTCCGCGGCGTCATCCCGCTCAACGTCCGGGCTCTCCTGACGATCTGTAAGCACATCAACGCCGATCCTCAGGCAATCAGCCCGCGGCTCATGAGTCAGATCATGCCGGCCGGTCTGAAGGAAATCCTGGCCGACGTCCGTCCTGCAGCACGGGATGCGATTGAAGCTATTCTTCGTGCAGAACAGGCGGGCGAATCGGACGAAGTGTTTCGGCTGGTGCTTCGGCTGTTTCCGCCTCGCGATGAGGCAGGCGAACTCGAGCGATCATAGCCGCGATCGCCACCTGTTTCTCCTCATCGGTAAGGGGTTCCAGCGAGGAATCCTTCGCCTTGAGGCGCCGAGTAACCACGTATCCCGGTCCTGTAGAGCGCACCGTGAAAGCGGGATCCCCCACCAGGTGGGTCATCCAGCGGCCGTCCGGCAACGCGTGGTTCACAATCACAAGTTCCCCGACCAACAGGCGGTTCCAGGCAGAGGTAATACGAGCCAGGTCCCCCGGCTTGCAGCGCAAACTCCCACGCCCATCGCTGACCCGTCGCATGACACCTCCTGTTGCTCGGCAAACAACTGTATATGTGAACAGTAGTTTGCCGCGTTTCGAAACCCGGTTCAACCGGATTCAGCACCGCAACATCGGTAAAAGGCTTGCGTGAGCCGCTCGTCCTCCAGCCCCGTTCGTCAGGGCAGACGCCCTTCTTTCACCCGCACATCGAGCACGGTTTTGTTGTCGGCCGCCAGATCACACTCGTATATGACTGGGGTGTAAGCGCCGAATCCGTTCTGGAATAAGGCCTTGTCGCCCACATACGTGATCACTCCGGCGGCCTGATCGGCCCAACGGAATCGGCTGAATTTCAGCTCGAAGGTTCGGTCAGTCCACTTGACGTCGTACTTAGCAAGTTTGGTGACTGGATTTTTACAGTACACGCTGGCGCCGACTATGCCCTTGTCGCCAAGGCACTGCAGATCGGTCTTGGCGCAGTCCGAAGCGCTTTCCTTCGTGCCTGACCTCTCCGCCGCTGCCGGCGGTGCTCCGCCCTCCTGCTTCGGCGCGGTCACCGCAAGGTAAGCAGCCACGCCGCACACGACGACAACTCCAGCCGTGATCCAGGCGGCCCGCTTCGAGAGATTTTTCTTGATCGGAGCGCCGCAGCGCACGCACGCGTCCGCCTTGTCGCTTATCTCTGCTCCGCACTCCCCACATTTCACCAGCGCCATCCGGCCACCCCGTCGAGTTTCGTTGTCCAGGAAGCATACCGAACCGTCTATTTCAGGCCAACGCTGCGCCTTGTGCTGTCGATCGGCTGTTACAAATTTTCCTCGAAAATATTAGAAGTTCTCTTGCTTTGAAAAAGAAGAACTTCTAATATTCGGTCCATCGCAGCACACAACACGCTGCACGGCGGAAGCCGGCGATCTTTGACAACTTGGGGATTCGAGAGAGGGCGTGGCGGTGCTGGCGAGTTGCTGGCTCAGTTCGCCTGCTCTGTTAGGAGGCGCGGCCCGGCGCGAACCGGGCCGCAAATCCTAGGTCACGACGGTCCAGACGATCAGGAACAGGTACCAGAGGCACTTGGCCAGATCGACCTTAACGTCCACCTTCACAGTTACTTTCACCATGTGTTGCGCACCGGAGAAAGCCTGTGGCCACAGGCGTTAAGCCCGTTGAGTACTTGTAGCGCGCCCTAGCTGGCGCGTGCGAGTGGCTGCCTAGGATGACCACCCGCCCGACAAGTTGCTGTCGGTCGGCTCGGCGCGGGTCGGTACACCGGATTTGATACCGGCTCCGACACTGGCGTCACCTTCGGCGTCTTGCCAGACGCCGTGCTGGCGATGCAATACGCCAGCGCGCCGAGCATAGCAGAACCGTTCGCGCCCTCCCTCAAACCCCAAGTGTCGAGATCGCCTGTCTTCCGATTCGCTTTAGAAATCGAGGAGTCAGACGTGATCAAGAACAGCAAGCAATCGTGGGAAGCAGGCTCGACCGTGAAGGTCGGTTTCCTGTCGCTGACCGTGAAGGCGGTCGTGCCGACGCCCGGCGACCACGCGCCGGACGCCTACATCCTCGTCAACGCTGCGGGCACGCAGCTCTACAAGTTCGTTCCCCACAACGGCGTCGAGAAGGTCACGCCGCTCGAAGCGCGCGAGCTGCTCGACGCAGCGCACGTTGCTGCGGAGCGCGAAGCGGCGCGCGCGATCGCGCGCTCGAAGCAGACGGTGGCCGACATGGCCGCGATCAACAAGCTGGTTTTCGCCTGAGCCCGTGATGACCTCGGACTGGTTCATTGCCGGCTTGGTCATCGTCGGGACGATCGTCGGCTTCGTTGTACTCGGCCTGATTGGTGGCATCAAGGGCAAGCAGGACGACAACAAAGACCACAACTGATTCGCGTGCCGCTCGGCACGAAGGCTCTCAGCTCCAGGCACGGCCCTCGGAAATGGCCTGGAGTTTTTCGGCGAGGCGGCCGGTAAGGCGCCTCCCACTTTTCGGATCTGGGGATAGCGATGCACACGGACCTCATGTCGGACCTGAAGCAAGAGTACGCCGTCGCCCGCGAGCACGGCGAGCGCAAGGCGATGGATCAACTGGCGCGCGGCATCAGCTACGCGGCGGCCGGCGAGCTCACCCTGGCGCGCGAGATCGCGCTCTACCACCGGGGCTGGCACGACGAGATGTTCGACCGGCCCGCGCCGTACGCCGAGCCGGAGCTGCATTACCTCGCGGGGCGCCTCGACGCACGCCGTCAGCGCGCCGCCGCCACGCATTAACCGCTGGGCGTCGCGGCGAATGCGCCGCGGGTCGAACTCCGGGCCTTCAGCAAGCCCGCTTCGAAATCACCACGAGAGGTAGACATGCAAGCCACGGCAACCGCAGCAGTGTCCACGGCCCCCATCGCCGTGAAGGAAGTCGAATCGTCGCAGATCTTCGCGATCGGCCATGACGCCGCAACGAACACGCTGGCGATCCGCTTCCGCAGCTACAAAACGAACGGCCCGACGTCGCTCTACCACTACGCGAACGTGCCGGCCGCCTTGTTCGCCGAGTTCGCGTCGGCCGAGTCGATCGGCACGTACTTCAGCCAGAACATCAAGCCGTACGACAAGAAGTACCCGTACGTGCAGATCGAGAAGATGCCGGCGACCGCGCCGGCGTAACGCAACCCCCGGAGGGCCGCACGCCGCAGAAGTTTGCGGCGGCCGCATCAAGCGCGAGAGCTGCGCGACATGCGGTTAGGCCCATAGCGCTGCAGGTCGGCTGAGCCTCCAGTCGGTTGGAAACACCCTGCTTCACCCCGCGGCGAGCGCGGGGCACCTGACTAGCAGTGGCGCGTCATGTGGCGCGTGGCTGGCGAGTCGCCGGACGCGAGTACCCGGCACCTTGATGGGAGCCCACTGCCGCAACAGACGACACGAGGTCTAGCTCGTGAGCGCGGTGAGCGGGCTAGACAGCGGGCTCCCATCAGGAGTCAGAACACGACGCCGGCCAGGTCATCGCAGTCGGCGCCCACACAGGCGATTCACCGAGGTGCGACATGAAAGTAACCATCAATGGCTTCATCTTCGCGCGGCCGGCGCGTGACGGTTCGTTGAATTTCGAGTTCTCGGAATACGACGTGACGAAGTACGACAACCACGCCGCCAAAGTCCGGGAGCACTCGATCGAGGTCGACGTGCCCGACGACTTCGACCCGCGCCCGGGCATCGTCGAGA
The DNA here is from genome assembly GCF_000960995.1 of Burkholderia glumae LMG 2196 = ATCC 33617. Classification (NCBI taxonomy): domain Bacteria; kingdom Pseudomonadati; phylum Pseudomonadota; class Betaproteobacteria; order Burkholderiales; family Burkholderiaceae; genus Burkholderia; species Burkholderia glumae. The sequence continues at coordinate 3,210,764 of NZ_CP009435.1, forward strand.
ACCTCGAGCGCGAGAAGACCCAGATCCTCGCCGAGGCCAATCTCAAGGTCACCGACATCAATCGGCTGATCCAGACGCTGCTCGCGATCGACAACGCCCCGACGGACAGGACGCCGGCATGAGCCCGATGTCCCTTCGCCCCTCCCTGCGCCGCTACGGCGCGCACCTCAACCGCGAGCAGCGGCGCGCCTGGATGGTTCAGCGCCTCACGCGCTCGCCGCGCGTGCCCATCAGCTCCGGCTTTGTGCCGCGCGGGATCGCGCGCGTCTACACCTACTGCAAGGTCGCCTGACATGACCACCGACAAACGGAAAAAACGCGTCCCGATGCCGAAGATGGTCGATCGCAAATGCAACCGGTGCGGCAGGTCGTTTCAAGCGCGCGCTGCTGACGTAAAGCGCGGCTGGGGCCGCTTTTGCTCGAAGTCGTGCAAAGCGATCAAGCAAGAGCAGCGCACCGGGCAGCACCGGGCGTTCGTGGATCGCCGCGACGCCTACGAAGACGGCGAAGGCCCTACCGAGTTTTCCGACGCGCACTTGTTCAGCAACGAAGAACACGACTGCAACAAGGACCTGTGATGCGCTGGCTCGACCGACTCCACTCCAAGCACCCTCGCCTGACGATGGCAGCGGCGATCCTGATCGCCTTCGCCGTCCTCTACGTCGCACGCGAGATCGACCACACCAACTCCGACCTGCTGCGCTGGCAACTGGCCAGCGTGCGCCAGGTGTAACCGCCCCGGAGCATTTCATGCAGACCGCCACCATGGCCGACGTCATCGACGCCGACATCACCGCCCCACGCCCCGAGCAGCCCCTGGCCAACGTCCAGTCGTCGCCGCCCGCGCCAGTTCGCGCCGCTTCGACCATCACGGCGCGGGATCTCCTCCGCCTGTCGGTCGAACGCGGGGCGAGCCTCGAGCAGATCGAGAAGCTGATGGATCTGCTGGATCGAAACGAAGCGCGCGACGCACGGCTCGCGTTCGTTGAGGCGATGGCCGCCTTCAAGAAGGAACCGCTCGATATCTTCAAGCGCAAGCAGGTCGAGTTCCAGACTCGGGACGGCGAATGGACGCGCTACAAGCACGCCGAGCTGTCGGACATCACCGACGTCGTCGGGCCGGCCATGGCGAAGTATGGCCTGTCGTTCGACTGGGACATCCACCAGAGTAACGGCCTCATTACCGTCGACTGCGTCGTGACGCACGTTCAGGGACATTTCAAGAAGGTCACGATGTCCGGCGCACCAGACGCGAGCGGCAAGAAGAACGCCATCCAGCAGGCGGCCAGCACGATCACTTATCTGCAGCGCTACACGCTGCTCGCCGCGACTGGCATGTCCACGAAGGGCGAGGACGACGACGGCGCAGGCGGCGCAGATCCCGACGGCGATCCTGGCGCCGGCCAGCAGCCGGCCGGCGAGGCCCAGCAAAACGGCGCCCGGAGCGCGCGCGCCGCAGGCCAGAACCAGCCCGCTCGCCCTGCCTTCTACGACCAGGCGAAGTTCGACGCCAACAAAGCCGAATGGAGAAAGGTCGTCACGTCGAAGCGTAAGACCCCGGCCAAGATGATCGCCTTCATCGAATCCCGTGGCGCCCCGCTCACTGAAGCCCAGAAGAACACCATCGACTCTTGGAGCCATGAAAATGACTGAACGCATCATCCACGACCTCATCCAAGGTACTCCCGAATGGGAGGCTTTCCGCCTCGAACACTTCGGCGCCAGCGAGGCGGCCGCCATGCTCGGCATCTCGCCGAAGGTCAAGCGCAACGAGCTGCTGCACATGAAGCACACAGGCACGCCGAAGGAATTCAGCGACTGGGTGCAGGAGCACATCCTCGATCGCGGCCACGAAGTCGAAGCGCTCGCGCGCCCATTCGCCGAGGAAGTAATCGGCGAAGACCTGTATCCCGTGACCTGCTCGTTCGGCGTGCCGTCGGCATCCTGCGACGGCCTGACGATGGACCACAGCACCGCGTGGGAACACAAGCAATGGAATGAGGATCTGGCGAAATCGCTGCGCGCCGGCGTGCTTCCCGACGAGCACCAGCCGCAGGTGCAGCAGAACATGCACGTCACCGGTGCGTCCCGCCTGCTGTTCACCTGCTCCAATGGCACCGAAGAGAAGATGGTCCACCTGTGGGTGGCACCCGATCCGGAATGGGTCGCGCGCATCAACGCCGGCTGGGAACAGTTCGCGAAGGATCTCGCCACGTACCAACCGCGCGATATCCGCGAAGCCCCGAAGGGCGAAGCGATTCTCAGCCTGCCGACGCTGGCCGTGCAGATTCGCGGCGAAGTGGTGTCGAGCAACCTGCCCCGCTTCAAGGCGGCGGCCGAATCGTTCATCGCCAACATCAAGACCGACCTCAAGACCGACGAGGACTTTGCCAACGCCGCGTCGACGGTTTCGTTCTGCGAGAAAGCCGAGAAGGAACTGGAGATGGCGAAGAACGCGGCCATCGGCCAGACGGCGAGTATCGACGAGCTGATGCGCACGCTCGACCACATCAGCGCGCAGCTGCGCGAAAAGCGCTTGGCGCTCGACAAGCTCGTGACGAAGCGCAAGGGCGAGATCAAGGACGAGATCATCCTCGGTGGCAAAAGCGCCTACGCCGCCCACATCAAGTCGCTGAACGACGAGCTGGCCGACGTGACGCTCGTCGTCGCCGTACCGGATTTCGTCACCGCCGCGAAGAACAAGCGCACGCTGGCCAGCCTGCACGAAGCGATCGACACCGCCGTGGCCAACGGCAAGATCGCCGCCGACGCGGCCGCGCGCGACCTGCGCGCCAAGCTCGACTGGTACCGCAAGCAGGCCGCCGAGCACACCTTCCTGTTCCGCGACCTGCAGCAGCTCATCCAGAAGCCGGCTGAGGACTTCCACCTCGCCGTCGACGCCCGCATCGAGCAGCACAAGAAGCAGCAGGCCGAGGAAGCCGAACGCAAGCGCGCCGCTGAGCGGGCAGCAGCCGATGAGGCAGCGGCGGCCGCAGCAGCGAAGGCGAACGCCGCCCCCGCGGTTGACGAGCCGGCTCCCGCAGCCGCCCAGGCGACCCGGCAACCGGCACCGCAGACCACGTCGGTTCCTGCAGCAGCGTCTGCCGGCCCTCGGCGCGGCACCGGCGGCTCCATGCGTACCCAGCCGTCGCGCCCGAGCGACGACGAGATTGTCGGCGTGCTCGCCCTGCACTACCGCCAGCACGAATCGAAGATCGTCGAATGGCTCCTCGCCATGGACCTGAAAGCGGCGAGCGAGCGGCTTGCCGCTGCGTTCTAACCCCCGCTCGCCGCCATCACCGAAGGAGTCATCGACATGCCGGAATTCCGTTTCACCAAGATCAAGATGAAGGTCACCAGCATCAACGTGCGCCAGGAGCTGCACGGCGAGGAGCACTGCCTCGCGATGGACATTCATCTGGAATTCAACCAGTCGAACCGCGCGCTGGACAAGCTCGACGGGCGGCTGGTCGAGGCCTTCTACTGGAAGAGTCCGACGGGCAACACCGAGGCGCTCGAAGGCGTCGAGCGCGTCACCGATTTGCCGAACCTGCGCTTCGAGCACCTGGTCACGCCGCTTAAGTGGGCCGAGAAGTACGAGGAGGGTCTGTTCCGCGTCCACCACGGAAACAAACCGTCCGACGACATCGTCATGCTGGAAGCGAAGATCAACGAGATCAAGTTCCACCCGAAGGAAGGCGGCACGACGCTCTTCAATGTGCGCGTCCAGTGCAACCCCGACGAGGCGCAAGTCGCGCGGATGTGCGCTCTCCTGCAGAGCGAGATCACCGGAACGATCGACAGCGACCCGGATGAGGACGACACCGCGCCGCCGACCGACGCTGAGAAGCTTGAAAAGCCGGCCGCCGCGAAGACCGGTCGCAAGCCGCGCCGAGGCAAGCAGACGGACGCCTTTGCCGACGCCGCACAGCAGATCGCCGACGGCGCCAGCGCCGAGTAACCGAACGGGCGAAGCCGCCGGCCGACCGGAATTGGCGCCAGGCGCGGTTCTCCGACAGAGCCGGCGGCAGAGCCCCCTATCCCCTTCAGGAGCATGACCATGAGGGACGAAATCGTGAAGTACTTGGGCACGGTGATGGACTCCACGGCCAAGACGATCGCCGCGCGGATCGCGCAACCCCACTTCGACGTCGCGAAGGAACTGAACAAGATGCACGCCGACGGCGTCGTCGAGCGGCAGAAGCGAACCGGCGGCGGCAACGAATACCTGTATTGGCTCGCCGGCACCCCGCGCGCTACCGGCCCGTCGCCGGCCGAACTCGCCGCGAAGAACTCTGTCCCGTTCCCGCCTGCCGCGCCTGCCGCCGCAATTCCGATCGCCGGCGAGCAACCGCCGGCCGATCCCGTCGTCGTTCAGGAGCTGCTCGCCGAGCTCGAGGCGGAGCGCAGCACCAGCGCGCGGCTGCGGCAAGAAGCCGAGACCGCCCTCACCAGCCTCCAAGCCGCGATCGCGACCGTCGAGCGCCTCAAGCAGAACAACGCCCAGCTCGAGCGAAAGATCGACGATCTGACGCTCGGGCCTCCCGGTTCTAAGGGCCCGGTGTTCTTTACCGTCGGCCGCAACTGCGACAGCAAGCGCCACACCTCGATCGAGAAGGCCCGCAAGCGCGCGAACGCCCTGGTGCGAAGCGAGCGCGAGACCGAGGTCCACGTCTGCGCTCCGGTGGGCCGCGTCGTCCGTGGCGTCGAATGGGTGGGCAAATGACCCAGCTCGCCGAAGCCTTCGACCGGGCCACGGGCGACAAGACCCCGTGGAACCCCTCGCGGCGCGCCGTCCGCCGCGTTCTCAACCCGCTGCCGGCGCCCACCGTCTGCCGCTTCTGCGGCGGCTCCGTGCACATCGTCCGGAACAGCGAAATCTATGGCCGCGAATACGGGGAATGGCCGTGGGCCTTCCTGTGCCGTAAATGCGGGGCCTATGTCGGCATGCATCCGCAAACCGGCATCCCGCTCGGCACGCTCGCCGACGGTCCGACGCGTGCGGCGCGCAAGCGCGCGAAGGCAGCGTTTCAGCCCCTCTGGCAAACGCGCGTCATGACCAGATCCGCTGCGTACTCGTGGCTCGCAGGGCGTCTCGGGATAGCCGTCGGCGAGTGCCACGTCGGCTGGTTCGATGTCGCCATGTGCGACCGCGTCGTCGAGATCATCAACGAGGGACGCCCGCAATGACCGCGACCCAAGAACCCGTGTGGCGCGCCCTGCTGCGCCTTGAGCACGCCGACCTGGCCGACGCCGATCGCAACCTGCTCCGTCCCGCGTTCGCGGTGATGCACGTCAGCCACGCGATGCAACTCCCCGAGCGCGTGGTGGCCCGCATCCGGCACCTCGACGCCACGTTACCGAAGTCCAAGGAGGCTTGACCATGCTGCTCAACAAGATCGAAGGCGCGGACGCTGCCTATCGCGGCCACATCGAGAAAACGTACTGGGGTGGTCCTGTCGGAACCGAGCCGGACCCGACTCGGCATTACGGCTGCGACATGCTCCCGAGCGGTTGGGTCGAGATCACCTGGGAGGAATTCGCGAAGTCGAAGTTCTTCATGTACACGCCGAAGGCCGTGGGCTGGATCCGCACGACGATCGGTGACGCCAAGCTGTTCTTCATGCACGACCAGAACGGCTACGCCCTGATCAACGACTACTGGGCCGGCACGGTGAAGGTGTTCCGGTTCGGTTGCGAGCACCAGATGAAGTCCGAGACCGTCGGCAACTGCCTGCACCGTTACACGTGCCAGGCCTGCGGCTTCTCCGAAGTCGTGGATTCGTCCGACTGACCGCCGAGGGCCGACATGCATAGGGTCTACAACAACTTCAGTTTCTGCGCCGGCCTCGGCGGCGGCGCCAAGGGCTTCACGAAGGCGATGTCGCGCGTCGGCGCGATGACGGCCTCGTGGCGTTGCATCGGCGGTATCGACAACGATCCCGCCGCGGCTCGCGATTTCCGGCGCTTGGTCGGTACCGACTGCACCGTGATGGACCTGTTCACGCGCGAGCAGTACACGGCGTTCCACGGCGCGCCGCCGCCGGCCGGCTGGAAGGAAGCGACGGCCGCCGACGTGCGCGCCGCTGCCGGCCACGAGCATCCGCACTGCGTGTTCATCTCGTCGCCGTGTAAGGGTGCCTCCGGGCTACTGTCGGAGACGCTCAGTCGAACGCCGAAGTACCAGGCGCTCAACGAGCTGACGCTGCGCTGCGTGTGGCTCATGTGCGAAGCCTGGAAAGACGATCCGGTCGAGCTGATCGTGTTCGAGAACGTGCCGCGGCTCGCGACGCGCGCCGGCCACCTGCTCAGCCAGATCGACCAACTGTTTCAGCACTACGGGTATGTCACTGCCGACACGACGCACGACTGCGGCAAGATCGCGAAGCGCGGCATGGCACAAAGCCGGAAACGCTATCTGAAAGTCGCGCGGCACGTCGCGAAGGTGCCAGCGTTCTTGTACGAGCCGGAGCAGAATCGCCTGCAGGGAGTCGGCACGCTGCTCGGCCGCATGCCGCTGCCCGGTGATCCGGCGGCCGGCCCCATGCACCGCATCCCGTCGTTGCAGTGGAAGACCTGGGTGCGCTTGGCCTTCGTCGAGGCCGGCAGCGACTGGCGCAGCCTCAATAAGCTCGCCGTCGAGAACGGCCAGCTGCGCGACTACCTGATTGTGCCGGAGCGTCGCGGTGGCCACCTCGGGGTGGTCGACTGGAGCGAGCCGGCAGGCACCGTCGCCGGCGAGTCGCTGCCGACGAACGGCTCCTTCAGCGTCGCCGATCCGAGGTTCACCCAGAGCGCGAAGTGGAACGACGGACACGCATACGGCGTGCTCCCCTGGGACGATCACAGCGGCACGATCGCCGGCCAGCAGACCCCGGGCCAAGGCTATTACAGCGTCGCTGATCCGCGCCACGCTGGCCCGGCGAAGCACAACAACGAATTCCGCATCATCCCGTGGTCCGATGCCGCTGGCGCGGTCACCAGCGCGCACGGTACCGGCCAGTGCGTGCAGGATCCCCGCGCCGCCAGCGAGTACCACGCGAACGCGTATCGCGTCACCCCGTGGGATTCCCACTCGGGCACCGTGACGGGCGATTTCAAAGCGTCTGGTGGTGGCGGTGTCGCCGATCCACGCCCAGCGCCCGGGCCGCTGTTCAGCAAATACGCGGTGACGCACTTCGACGAGCCGGCCGGCACAGTGATCGCGCGCAGCGACAGCGGCCAGGGCGCTTTCGCTGTCGCCGACCCGCGCCCGGGCATGCGCCGCGAACGCGGCGATGCCTACCTGACCGGCGGACATTACGGCGTGGTCGGTTGGAGCGAGCCCAGCGGCGCCGTTTCGGCCGCCGCCGGCCACGACAACGGCCGATGGTCCGTTGCCGATCCGAGATTGCCGGCGCAGAACGAGAAGATCGTCGCCATCATCCGCGCGCTCGACGGCACCTGGCATCGCCCGTTCACGACTCTGGATCTCGCCGTCCTGCAGTCGCTCGTCGAGCCGGAGGAATACCTGCAGCTCGACGGCCTGTCCGACCAAGCCTGGCGCGAACGCATCGGCAACGCGGTGCCGCCGGATGCCGCCGAGGCAATCGGCGAGGTCATGGGCACAACGCTGCTGCTCGCCGAATCCGGCGAGACCTTTCGCCTGTCATCGACGCCGATCTGGGTCCGCGACATCGCGATCGCTCTGTCCGTCACGCCCCTCCCCGCCAACGTCTAGCCAGGAGCCAACCATGAGACGCGTTCTCTACGCCATCAGCAGCCGACTGCCCTGCCGGATCATCGCCGACGGCAATAAACCGTACCTCGAAAGGTACTACCTGGCGACGGTGTTCGGCGTGCGCTTCTACCTGCACCGGTTCGTCGCCAGCGACCCGGATCGAGGCCTGCACGACCATCCGTGGCCCTGGGCCTTCTCCGTGATCCTGGCCGGCTGGTATTGGGAGGTCACACGCGGAAATTGCGCGCGCGTGCGCTGGTTCAACTTCCTGATCGGCGACAGCTTCCACCGCGTCGTGCTGCCGCTCGACCGCGGCGTAGACAACGTCTGGACGCTGTTCGCTCACCGCGCCAAGCGCTCGAAGCCCTGGGGCTTCCTCCGTGACAAAGGGCAGATCGGCACGATCTACGTCGAGCACCGACGGTCGCCCGAAGACGCGTGGTGGAAGTCGGCACCGCGCGGGCGCCACGAGCCGCGCCGCATGCCCCGCTGAACTACTGAACAGAGCCTCCCGCGTAGGTTTCCTCGACCGCGCGGTTACGTGAGGCGGCCAGCAACGGCGCCTCATCTTTTTCGGATACCTGAGACACCATCATGACCGATCCCAACACCACCACGCCCGCGACTCTCCGAGCCGATGCGCTCGATCTGCTTCGCGAGATCGCCGCGCGCAAGCGATACGACCCGAACGTCCCGGCGCCTTGGGGCAACAACTCCGGTTGGAATACGATCATCTTGAAGAGCGAACTGCTCGCCCGTGTCGATGCGCTGCTCGACGCGACTGCTGCCGCCCCAGCCGTCGAGCCGATCCGGCTCGTCCACGTCGCCTTGGCCGAGGATGGTGGGAATCTTCGCTGGATGACGGGACGCAAGCCGCGGGACTGCGAGCTGTACATGATGCCTGACGGCGGCCGGGCGCCGGCTGTCGTGTACGCCACTCGCTCCGCCCCGGTCGCCGAGGCCGAGCCGATCGATAAGCTTGAGCCGGCATTGATCCTCACCGGAGCGCAGTTGCTCGAAGCGCTGGATCTCGTCGCGCCGGATCGCACGGCTGACCAGTTCGAAAGCGAGGTGTCGTTCCAATACGGGAATGGCCATTCCGGCAAGGGCATGTACTGCTGGATCACCGACTATCCCGACGAAGGCGCGTCGCTGCTCGACGGCTCGACCGTCGCCGCTCAGGCTGTCGCCGCTGATGGGGATGCGTTGAAAGAAGCCGTGACGCGCACGATCGATACGATCAGACGGCAGCTTGAATTGATTTTTGAACGCGCCCCGGGAAACTTCCTCGACAAGGTGCCAGTCGTGCAGTCGTTGACCGCACACAAACATCGCTTGGAGAAGGCCCTCGCGATCACCGTGCCGCGCGCAGCAGTATCGCCGGCCACGGCTGAGACCTCCACGGGGATGCCCGACGAGGTGCGCGAGTCGCTGATGGACAGCCAATACCTCGCGGGCGTCAAAGCGGGCTGGAATGCTGCGAACGCAGCCGATCCGAATGCGGCGCTGGAGAAGATTCACGCCAGCCGCGCCGGCTACTTGCGGCCCCTGCGTGATTGGCAGAAAGCCGGACGCCCCGGCGTTCCCGCGACGCCGGCCACGGCCGACGAGCGGGCGGCGCTGCTCCAATGGGCCACGGAGCGATGGGATGCGGAAGTGAAGCACCGGCCGCTCATCAACGTCCATCGCCGCTCCCTTGACGATACGTGGCGTCAGGTCATCCGGCATTGCGGCGGCGATGACGTGTCGCTGCTCGGGCCGCGACACGATGCCCTGCTCGCGGCAAATCCGATCAATACGACCGAGCGCGATCCCGCGTTCATCGATAACGACCTCGATTTCGAGCCGGATGCGCAGCACGCCGTCGCGGACATGGCGAACATCGGCTACGCGCTGATGCAGACGATCGAGCGCATGGTGCCGGGCTACTGCTGGAACGAATCGCCGACCGAAATCGTGAGCGACCTCCTCAACGAACGCGACGAGGCCCGCGCATCGCAGGCCCCCGCACCGGCCGATACGCGCGACGTAGCGGCGTTCATCCGTGAAGTAGCTACGCAGAAGCCGGAGAAGCCAGATCACTGGAGCCCGTGTGGTCAGTGCCAGCGCAATGCAGAGCGCGCTCAGGATTTGCTCGATGCCGCCTGCGCACAGAGTATCGACCTGCCGGACAGCGAAGGGGGTGAAGCGTGATCCCTCCGATGACCGATCCGCTGGGGCGGCACTGGCGGCATCCGTCGCCCCAAGAAATCCTCGTTGACGACGAGCACGCCGTTATGTCGCGCTTGACCTACGACGAGCTGCTCGAGTACTCCACCACCATCCCCGCCGGGGTCTATCCGGGAAAGATGTGGAAGGCCGTCTACGGCGACCGCGCCTTTCTCCGCTGGTTCGGCATCGTCGACGGCCGGACCGACGTGTGCTCGAACAACCAGCGCTTGATCCTGCTCTGCGACTAGGAGGACCTCATGAACGACCAACTCATCGAGGCGCGCAAGTTGATCGCACACGCCAGCGAGTACGCGATCTCGGCTTTGGGAAACGACTGGCACGAGCGCGCGACCGCCCTGCTCGCCCGGCCTGCGCCCGCTATCTCGGAAAGTCCCGAGGCGCACGACGAGGCAACACCAGCCTGGATGACGTGCGAATCGCGGCGCCCGTTCGTAGTCAACAGCCTGCGCTCACGTGCTGAAGACCTGCGCGCCGCCGAGAAACGCTGCCGGAACGCTTATCGCAAGGACTTCATGGGCTCCCCGGCGTGCTATCTCGCAGATGCCTACGGCGAAGCGGCCACGGCGCTGGAGGCGCGGCTCGCCGCGATCGACTCTGTCCTCGGAGGAGGTAGCCGTGCGGACCGCTGAAGTAAATGCCGCGCTACGCGCTTCCGCTCACCCGAATGGGTGCTCCCATTCGAAGTGGCCGACGCCACCGGCGCGCGACCCGGATGCTGGTCCGACGTTAAAAAAGGCCTTCGTCCTGCTTCTTCTGCTCTGGCACCAAGTTGATCGTAATCGCTGCGTCAGTCGCGTACTTCCCGACAAGCGTTTCAACTGCCGAGGTCGGCTGAATAGCCAACTGCGTTATCGCCGCCTGGTATTTGTGCCCTGTCAAATCGCTTATCGCCTTCGCCAGCGCTTGTTCAAGGTCTTCAATCGAAACCGACTTCAATGGATTCACATTGGACATGAACTGCTCCTCCAGAAATTTCGGGACATCCTAACATGAGCGAGAACAGCAAAATCGAGTGGTGCGACCACACATTCAACCCGTGGATCGGTTGCACGAAGATTTCACCCGGCTGCGATAACTGCTACGCCGAGGCGATGATGGACAAGAGAATGCACAAGGTGAAGTGGGGAGCGTCAGCACTGCGCGCCCGCACGACCCCCGAGAACTGGCGGCTGCCGGTGCGGTGGAACGCGCGACACGACGAGTTCATGGCCGCTCACGGGCGCCGGCAGCGCGTCTTCTGCTCATCGCTTGCCGATGTATTCGATAACCGCGTGCCGTCCTCCTGGCGTCGCGACCTTTTCGCGCTGATCAAGGCCACCCCGAATCTCGACTGGCTCCTTCTGACGAAGAGAACCGGCAACGCGCGCGAAATGCTCATCGGCAGCCCGCTATCGCCCATCCCGGACAACGTCTGGCTCGGCGCGACGATCGTCAACCAGGAGGAAGCTGACCGCGATATCCCGAAGCTCCTCGCGGTGCCAGCGCGCGTGCGCTTCCTGTCGATCGAGCCGATGCTCGGGCCGATCGATCTCAACCAGGCGCTCCCGCCGTTTCATTGTGACACCTGCGACGCCGACTATGGCGCGCTGTCGGCCCACGCATCTGGAACGCCGATTGGCATCGACTGGGTGATCGCTGGCGGCGAAAGCGGCCACCGCGCGCGGCCCGCCCATCCCGACTGGTTCCGGTCGCTGCGCGACCAATGCGCCGAGGCGCACGTGGCGTTCTTCTTCAAGCAGTGGGGGCAATGGGCGCCAGGTTCGAACTGGCCTGAGGACGTCCCGATCCCAAGCGGCGAGCGAGCTTACCTTGACGGGCAGGAGACGGACGACAACGAATCGGTTTGGAGCGTCGGCAAGCGCGCTGCCGGCCGGCTGCTCGACGGCCGCACGCATGACGAATTCCCCGTGATCGAGGATACGAAATGCGCTTAGCTATTTGCGACCACCGCCGCCTCGATTTCCAGAGTTTCGCTGGCCCCAACCAATTCCCTGGCCAGCTCTTTCAGCTTATCGCCCCAGCCAACGTGAAATTCCGCACTGGGCATCGGGACAATTCCCGCGCATCCCGCGATGGCTGTCTGGACCCTCAGCAACGCGCCCACGGTATTAGGGGTAGGCGCCTGTTCTGGCCTAATCAGGCTCACGATATTCATCGCGGCTCGCACGGCATTTACTTGGTCGGGATGCGGCCACTTCAAGCCATTGGTGGCAGGAAGCCGCTGAATCTGTTCATCCAACGTGAGCACGACGTCTCTGCACTGCGACACGAGGACCGCCACGCATTGGACTCGCTCATGCAGTTCATCACGACGCAGCTTCCTGTCGCGATCCGCCTGTTGGGACGCGATCTTAGTCGCCGCGACGATGGCGCCGATCGAGCCCACCGCCTGAACCCATGCCGCCCAGTCCGAACTTTGCGCAGGTGGCCAGCGCAACACTGCCGTGACGAGTATCCCTGCTGCAAACGCCCCTATGAACATTGCCAGACCGGAGTAGCGACCCATGCGTGAACTCCCGATATTGTTTTCTGCGCCGATGGTACGGGCGATATCGCAGGGTCGCAAGTCGCAGACGCGCCGCCCGATGACCCCGCAACCGTATGACGACTACCGCCGGCTCGCCTGGATGTTCGCGAAGAACCGCGGAAGCTGGGGACCGCCCGGTGGTGCTCCCGATCCGGCATGGCTGGCTCGCTGCCCCTACGGCGGACCGGACGACCAGCTCTGGGTCCGCGAGACGTTCGTGGCATTCGGCCGCTGGGAGACGCGCTTCAGCGTGAAGAAAGGCCGGGACCAATGGCACTTCGTCGACATGACGCTCGACACCGGCCGGCAGTACCGCTACGGCGGCGACTTGCCGAACGCGCAGCGTGCGGGCGCGACGCCGACCTGGTGGCGCCGGCCGGCGATCTTCATGCCACGCGCCGCCTCGCGCACGCAGCTCGAGGTGGTCCGCACCAGGATCGAACGCGTGCAGCAGATCAGCGAGGCCGATGCGATCGCGGAAGGAATGAGCACCGGCGACATCAATCCGGTGGGCTCATACGCCGAACTCTGGGATGGCCTCAACGCGGAGCGCGGCCTAGGTTGGAAGGCGAACCCGTGGGTGTGGGTGGTGGAATTTCGGAGGATGGAAGGATGAGCACGGGACTGATGACGCCTGAGGACCTGGTGAAGGTCACCCACAAGAAACGATACAGCGCGCAAGCGAAGTGGTTCAAGGCGCAGTACGGCGTCGACGTGCCGCAGCGGACCGACGGCAGCATCGTGCTGACGTGGGAGACCCTCGACGCTCTCGCCGAGGCCAAGCTCGGGATTCGGGCTGTCGACCGGCGGATCGATGCGTCGCCCGATCGCCCACCGATCCACGTGCTGCGAAAAGCATGACGCCCCGCCGCCGAAAGAGCCCAGATGGGCTCCCGAGCCGCGTCTACATTCGCGACGGGTCGTTCTATTGGGTCCGGCCGGACAGCAACAAGTGGATCCGGCTATGCCGCGTCAGCGAGGGCGACGCGCTGATGCTCGAGCGCCTGGCCGCTGAGAAGCGCCAGTTCACGGCGGCCGCCGGTGGCGGCAACCTGCCCAGGCTGGTCGGCGAATTCATGGACACGCACAAGATGCGCTACGCCCCATCCTTCCGCGACGAGTGGGTGCGTCGCGGCGAGGCGGTAATCGAATCGCTCTGCGAGTGGAACGTCGAGCGCGTCGACGCTGGAGCCGTCGAGGACTTCCTCATGAAGAACTGGGCGGACCGGCTGCCAATGCAGCGGGCGATGAAAGCGTGGCTGTCGACGTTCTTCAACTGGATCATCCGCCGGAAGAAACTGATGCAGGTGAACCCCTGCCGCGAGGTCATCGTCAAGAAGCCGAAGGCCCGCGACGTCTACATCCCGGACCGGGATTTCGTCGCCATTCGCGATGCGCTGATGACCTACACCTACACGAAGAACGCCGGCACGCCGAAGGAGAAGACCTTGGTCGGTAAGGTACAGACGGGGCCGATGATGCAGTGCTTCATCGACCTCTGCTACCTGACCTGCCAGCGCTCGACGGACATCCGGCTGCTGCGGTGGGACCAGATCGACAGGGATGCCGGCGTTATCCACTTCGTGCCGACGAAGACGGAGGATTCGAGCGGCGAGGCCGTGGACTGGCCCCTGACGCCCGATATCGAGGCGGTGCTGGCGCGCGCGAAGCTGCTGGACCCGGCTTTCGGGCAGACCTACGTTATCCGGGACAGGAAAGGCAAACCGAAGACGGATCAGTCGTGCCGCGACGCGTGGGACGGGGCGATCGATCGCGTCGCCAAGCTCGACCCGAGCATCGCGGGTAAACCCTACACGATCAAGGATATTCGCGCGAAGGCGCTGACGGACGCGAAGCGCGCCGGGTATGCAATCGAGGATCTGAGGGTGGCCGGGGCGCACACGGATACTGCGACGACCGAGACCTACCTGAAGGCGCGGGAGGTACCCCGCTCCAAGGTCGTCCTGCACCTTCCGATGCCGAAATCGGCATAACCTGGGCGGCGATATTGGAGAACCTCCAATATGGTCTCCAATATGCACAAAAAATAGGCACAAACGAAAAACCCGCGTCAGCCTTAACTGACGCGGGTTTGATACTGGTCGGGGCGAGAGGATTTGAACCTCCGACCACCTGCACCCCATGCAGGTACGCTACCAGGCTGCGCTACGCCCCGAGAAAGATCGAGAGTATATCAGACAGTTTGTTCGGGTAAAACCGTCCCGACGCAATTTTTTGCATGGCTTTTCCGCAAGCCTTGCTGCCGATGCGAATTCCGGCCCAAGCCGCGATGCGTCGTGCCGACGCGCCGCTCGACAACCTCCGCCATGGGACGGCCGGCTCGGGCCTGTCGCCCTGTCTGCATCGCCCCGCCGCGCTGTATGGGAAAAAATCGGTGCTTTGTGCTGCTGTTTTCACCGCGACGCAAACGATAACCTGCGTCGCACGGGTCATCGAGCCCGTCACCCAGGAGTCAACATGAAAACGCATGCATCCGGCACACGGCAGGAGTCGGCCACCTCGGAAGTCCGGCTTCACCATCGCCAGTCGCTGATCGTCGCGCTGCCTCGCGGCACGCGGCTGGTGGTCGCCGAGGGCGCCGCGCAGTTGGCGTTCCCCGACCCGACGCTCGACTGGCTGGGCACGGCGGTGCCCACGATGCGGCTCATGCTGCACGAAGGCGACACGCACCAGATCGAACAGCCCTGCCATGTCGCGCTGTCCGGCATCCGCTCCGGCATGACCACGCTGCACCTCGAAGCGCCGGTCAAGCCGGGCCTGATGGCTCGGGTGCGCGCCTGGTTCGCGCGCAACGCTAACCAGGCGCGCACCGGCGCGGTGTCCCCCAAGGGGCACTGAGCCGCGCCGCCCTGCCCCGCCTCAGTCGCGCTTCTGCTTCACCCACTGCTGCACGCTCGGCCTCGCCCACTGCCGCTCGACGTAGCGCAGCACCTTCGGCGGCACCGGGTCGCCGCACGCCACCAGCCGGTTCAGCATCAGCGCGAAATCGGTGTCGGCGATGCACCAGTCGCCGAACACGCCGTAGCGCTCGTCGTCGATCAGTCGATCGGCCGCCGACAGCAGCTTCTCGCACGCCAGCTGCGCCGCCTCGCCCAGCGGCTTCACCGGCTCCGGAAAATAGATCCGGTCGGCCTGCCGCTCGCTCTTGAGCGGCATGAAGTCGCTGCGGATCCACGCCTGTAGCTGCCGAGCGAGCGCGCGCGTCTCGCGGTCGGCCGGCAGGACGGCCGCGTAGTGCGGCGCCGGATAGACCTCGTCGAGATACTCGGCGATCGCCGACGATTCCGACAGCGTGAAGCGGTCGTGCTGCAGGGTCGGCACGCGGCGCGTCAGCGACACCTCTCGATAGGCCGAGCCGTGTTGCTGCTTGCTCTTCAGATCGACGGTGCGAATCTCGAAGTCGAGACCTTTTTCCTTCAGCACGACGAAGGCGGACATCGCGAAGGCGCTGACATAGTCGGCGCCGACATACAGCGTGATCGGTTTCTGGCTCATGGTGTTTCCTGATCTGTGTCGGCCGGCACGGGCCGGCCGACGTTCTGAATGAATGATTGAAGCGTCTTGGAATCGATTGACGCGTGTTCCGGCGGCACCTGGCGCGGGCGCGGGCCGGAGCCGACGCGCACCGGCCATGCCGCATGGGTTCAGCCGTTTACGCGCGCCAGTTCGGCCTTCGAGGCGCCGCGCCACAGCACGACGATCCCGGCCAGCAGCAACAGCGACAGTGCGCTCCAGGCCACGCCATAGCTGGCCTGATCGACCACCACGCCGAAGAGGGGCGGCACCACGCTGATCGCGACCATGTTCAGCGTCATCGAGAAGCTGATGGTGGAGGCGACCACGGTCTTCGGCGCCATTTCTGCGATCTGCAGCAGATAGAGCGGATACCAGCCCACGCCGAACAGCCCGAGCACGCAGAAGATCGCGGTCAGTACGGCGTTCGAGGTGCCCACCGGCAACAGCAGCAACGCGATCGTCGCGGCGATGCAGATCGCCATGCTGGCGCCGAGCGAGCGCACCCGGCGGTTGGGCCAGAAGCGGTCGCTGATCCAGGCAAGGCCGACCCGCCCGGCGATGCCGAGCCACTGCGAGATCGAGAACAGCAGCGCGGCGGCCACCACCGAGTAATGGAAGCGCGCAGCGATGAACGGAATCGCATGGGTGGCGAACGTGTACTGGAACGTGACCATCGCGGCCCCGGCCAGCATGACGGGCCATAGGGCGGAATAGCCGGCCACCAGCTTCACGGCCTTGAGCAGGTTCGGCGGCGCGGCGGGCGGCGCGCCGGGAATGTTGCGCTCGTCACGATGCAGCAGTCCGAACAATATTCCTCCCGCGATGCCGATCGCCCCCTGCAGCATCAGCGCGGCACGCCAGCTGTAGGTGGCGGCCATGAGCGGCAGCACCATCGCGGCGAGCGCGGTGCCGAGCGGCAGCCCCGCCTGCCGCACGCCGGTGGCCATGCCACGCTCGTTGGGCGGGAACCAGCGCACGATGGCGCGCGTGCCGCCCGGCTGCACCGAGGCATACGAGGTGCCCACCAGCACGAAGAACAGCAGCAGCACGAGATAGCTCGGCGACACCACCGCCCCGGCCAGCGCCGAAAGCCCCATCGTCACCATCGTGAACGCGACCACGTAGCGTTCGCCGAAGCGGTCGATCAGCCAGCCCAGCATCAGCATGGTCACGACCTGCCCGCCGTTGAGCGCCGATACCGACAGCGCCCCGGCCCCCTCGGACAGATGGAACGCCGTCTGCAGCGACGGGATCAGCGTGTAGATGCCCTGCGCGGTGATCGAGGCCGTGGTCTGGGCCAGCGCCGCGACGCCCAGCACGATCCATCGGTATCGGTCGCCGCGGCCTTGCGCCAGGTTGCCGGAAGGAAGATTCGTTGCGCTCATGGATGAGACCCTGTCGAGGTAGCTGCTCCGGCAGGCGAGACCGCCGGTACGTCGTCGGAATCGGTCGGCTCCTGGGCCATCAGGTTGCCGAGCCGCGTCTGTTGCGGCAGGTTGCTCATGCTGAACAAAATGAGCGCCGCCGCTTTATCACTCTGGAACGCATGCTCGCACCAAGCGGGCACCAGCAGCAAGTCGCGCGTGGCAAGTTCCACCGCCTCGCCGGTGGCGCCGAGATAGGCCGTGCCGCTGCCCGACTGCACCACGAACAGATGCCACCATGCATGCGCATGCGGCCGCGTGGACGCGCCGGCCTGCACCACCTGCACGTTGACGGCCATGCCGGGCAGAATCTCGCAGCCGGCGGCCGCGCCGTCCGCACTCAGCGTGAAGGTGCCGCGCTCGCCGTGCGCGCAGCCGGCGAGCCGCGCCGCGATCGCAGCCCACGACCATGCCACCGCACCCGGCTCGACCTCGGTGAAATGCGCGCGATACCGCTGATAATCGAACAGTTGCCCTCGGGTCACGATATCGGCCATCTCAGCCCTCCTTGCGTGTTGCCCGCACGGCCTTGCCCGGCAACGGGTCCTCGTGCAGGCAAAAGGTGTGCGGATCGCCGCGAAAGTGCGGGAACACGCTCGCGACGAGCGGATCGTGGCCGGGAATCACGTGGTCGGGACCGTCGGCGAGCGCGTCGATGGTCTCGAACGCGTCGAGTACCTTCGCCAGGTCGTGCAGGATCGGGAACGCGAGCCGGCCGCGCACGTTGGCCCACAGGTGGGCGGCGTCGGCCGCCAGCACGACATGGCCGCGCCGCGTCGCGACGCGCACCACCTGGCTGCCGGGCGTATGCCCGCCCACCAGGCACATCTCGATGCCGGGGGCGAACTCGGTGTTGCCTTCATGCACGACGAGCCGGCCGTCGTAGAGGATGCCCACGGCCTGCAGCACGTCCTCGCGATCGTAGATCTTGCGCAGCGCCGGGTGGCGCATCTCGGTGCCGGTGCAGAAGCGCAGCTCGGCGCCCTGCAGGTGGACGCGCGCGTTGGGGAACAGGTCCAGATTGCCGGCATGGTCCCAGTGCAGATGCGTGATGATCACGTCGGTCACGCTGGACGGATCGATGTCGAGGCCGGCCAGCGCCTCGCCGACCGAGCGCATCATCTGACGCTCGCGGCGCACGCCGGTGGAGATCGGGAACGCCGTGTCGACGATCACGGTCCGGTTGGCGTCGCGCACCACCCAGAAGAAGTAGTCGAGCGGCATCGAGGCGTCGGGCGGCCCGCAGCACGCGTCGAAGAAGAAGTTTTCGCGCGCGGTGCGTTGCGCGTTACTGCCGATGCGAAGCGCGTAGACCTCGTAGAGCGGCGGCGTCGGGGCAGGCATCTGAGAAATCCCTGAAGCTGGTTGCATGATGGACCTCGGGGGCTGGCGGGCGGCGCTCAATGGGCGATCCGCGTGGTGCCGGCGAACTCGAAATCGAGTTGCCCGAGGATGCCGAGCTCGTCGGCGAGCCGGTGCAGCCCGCTGTAGTCGCGGGTCAGCGTGTTGCCGCTGCCGGGCTGGCGGCACTCGCGCACGATCTGCGCGCCGTTCGGCACGCCGAGCTGGCGCAGGATCGCCTCCCACATCGAGAAATCCTGCGCCACGAAGGCACGCAGCGCGACCGGCAGCGTCTCGATGAAGAACGCCTTCTGCTTCGCGTTCAGGCGGTGGAACACCACCTTGCTGATCTCGCCGAGCGTCTTGCTGTGCGCATACTCGTCGCGGTTGTGGAGCTGCGCGACGCTGCGGTTCTGCGGCTGGATCGTCTCGTCGTCGGCGAGGATGTCGAGGAACGCGTTGACGCTGATCTCGGCCACCGTCGCGAACACCACGGCGGCGAGCTGGCGTTGCCACGGCTCGGCGAGCGTCGCCTTCAGTGCCTCGAGCTCGCGGTAGGTGACCGACATCGGCAGTTCCATGTCGATCGTGATGGCGCGCTGCGCGCGGGTACGCTGGATCGCGCTCAGGTGCATCAGCGTGTGGTAGTGCTCGTCGATCAGCGTCTGCCGCACCGACTCGGTGAACACCCAGTCGTCGCCGGCCAGGATCTCGCTGGCCAGATAGTTCAGCGCAGGATTCACGACCAGGTCCTCGGCAGCCACCGTGCGGCGGTTGTAGCCGATCCAGCCCCAGGTCAGGATCGCCTGCCGCAGCGGATCGTCGAGCCGCTGGATGGCGTCGTGCGTGAAGAACGGCACCAGCGCGGCCGGATAGTCGGCGCGCGTCGGGTCGAACTCGCCCTCGACACGGAATTTCGCCATGTCGCAGACGGTCGCGCGGCGCGGCCAGGCATGGTTCAGTTGCGTGAGCAACTTCGTGTTGGTGATGGTCATCGAGATTCCTCAGTGTGCGGTTTGCAGCCAGTAGCGCGTCAGGTGGCGCTCGGGGTCGGTGAACGTGCTGCGCGCGTGGATCAGCCGGTGGTTGTCCCAGATCAGCAGGTGGCCGTCCGGGATCAGCACCGGCACGGCGTCCGCTTCGAAATACGCCTGCGCCAGCTTCGCGAGACGCGCGAGCGGCGTGTCGGCGCCCTCGCCGCTCGGCGCGCGTTCGAGCGCGTCCTCCGACGGATTGACGTCGCCGTACAGGAACTGGTTGTAGCTGAAGCGAAACACCGGCCGCTCGCCGTCGCGGCTCATGATCGGCACCGTCAGCGTCTGGCGCGAGCGGGTGCCCGGCACCAGCGTGGCCGCGAACGTGACGGGCACCTCGCTCACGAAGCGCTGCAGCTCCGGAGGCAGCGAGCGGCAGAACGCGAGGCCGTCCGCGAGCCGCGTATGCCCCTGCCCGCAGCGCGCCTGGCGATGGCAGTGCAGCGCCAGATAGCGCGGCGGCGGCGCGCCGACCGGCACCTCGGTATGCGGACCGATGCCGTTGCGGCTCTGCGAATACGGCACCTTCTCGAAGCCGGGCTTGACCCTCACCTCCCAGGTGTCCTGGCCGTTGTATTGCGGCACGATCGTGCCGAAGCGCGCGAGCGTCTCGCGCACGCCGGCGCCGAACGCCTGCGGCGGCAGCACGGTCCAGCCCTGGCGGTCCAGCTCCGCGCGCGCGGTGTCGAGCAGCAGGGCGGCGTCGTTGAGGTCGATGTCGAGCGTGTCAGGCATGGATCGCGACTCCTGCGGGTTGACGGACCAGCGCCGAATAGGCGGCCATCAGGTCGAACGTGATGGCCGACGGCGTGAATGCGTGCGCGTCGATGCGGCCGACCGGGCAGACCTCGGCCGCCGTGCCGGTCAGGAAGCACTCGCTGAAGCTGCCGAGTTCTTCCGGCAGGACGGTGCGCTCGATCACCCTCAGGCCGCGCTCGCGCGCGAGCCCGATCACGGTCTGCCGCGTGATGCCGTCGAGGAAACAGTCGGGCACCGGCGTGTGCAGCACGCCGTCGCGCACGAAGAACACGTTCGCGCTGGTCGCCTCGGCGACGTGGCCGCGCCAGTCGAGCATCAGCGCGTCGTGGAAGCCGTGTTCCTCGGCGTGGTGCTTGCAGAGCGTGGCGATCATGTAATGACTCGACGCCTTCGCCGCGAACGGGCTCGCCGAGGGCGGCGGGCGCCGCCAGACGGCGGTCTCGAGCGTGATGCCACGCTGTTTCGCCGCGGGATCGAAGTAGCTCGGCCAGCTCCAGCAGGCGATCGCGACGTGGATGCGGCTCGCGCGCGCCGAAGTCGAGATCTGCTCCGAGCCGCGCCATGCCACCGGGCGCACGTAGCCCTCGACGATGCCGTTGCGCTCGATCAGCTCGGCGGTGGCCGCCTCGATCTGCTCGGGCGTGTATGGCAGCGCGAAGTCGAGCGTGCGCGCGGAGCGGTAGAGCCGCTCGGTATGCTCGCGCAGGCGGAACACTTGCCCCGCGTAGACGCGCTCGCCTTCATAGACACAGCTCGCGTAGTGCAGGCCATGCGTGAGCACGTGAATCTTGGCGTGCTTCCACTCGACGAATTCGCCGTCGAACCAGATCTGGCCGTCGCGCTGATCGAACGGCAGGGTGTGGGGGGATGTCATGCGGTCTCCTTGTGCGGCATGTCGTCGGTCGAGAAGAGATGGCCGAGGCCGAGACGCTCGGCTTCGGCCTGCAGGCCGCGCCACTCGTCGTCGTCGAGCGGGATGCCCTGCGCGGTGCGGCGCGCGATCGCGGCCTTCTGCGGGTCGCCCGCGACCTGCACGCGCTCGCCTTCGGCGGCGGGCGTCTCGCGGATCGCCTGCATCAGCGAGGACACGCCGGCCGTGAAGGCGTCGAGCGAACCGAACCGGGCCGGGTCGATCGCGATCAGGCAGTGGCCGATCTCGCGGCCGCGGTCGTAGGGCTCGGCGTCGAGATGCGTCAGCGCGTGATCGAGCGGCATCGCGGTGAGCAGGCAGCTGAGGATCTGCACCATCATCGCGAGCCCCTGCCCCTTGTAGCCGCCGAGCGTCGCGAGCGAGACCACTTGCGCCGGATCGGTCACCGGCTGGCCGTCGGCGCCGAGCGCCCAGCCCGACGGCAGCGCCATGCCGTTGCGGCGGAAGTGCTTGACCTGCGAGTAAGAGATCTGGCTGGTGGCCATGTCGAGCAGGTACAGGTCGCCGTCGCGGGCCGGCGCGGCGAAGCAGATCGGATTGGTGCCGAACATCGCGCGGGTCGCGTTGAACGGCGCCATGCGTGCCGCGGCGCTGGTCGTCACGATGCCGATCAGCCCTTGCGCGGCGATCCATTCGCCGTACACCGACGCGGCTCCGAAATGATTCGAATTCGCCACCGCCACCACGCCCACCCCGCACTCGCGCGCCAGTTCGCTCGCGAGGCGCGCCGCGTGGCTACCGGCCACCACGCCCGGCGCCGCGTCGGCGTCGACGAGCGCAGTGCCCTGAAAGCGCCGCACGGTGCGCAGCGCCGGCTCGGGATTGCTGCGCCCTTCGTCGAGCTCACGCAGATAGAGCGGCAGCAGCCGCACGCCATGCGTGTCGATGCCCATCAGCGAGGTGCGGACCAGGCCGTGCGCGAACCAGGCAGCGTGGGTCGCGCTCAGGCCGCGCCGCAGCGCGGCCGTCTCGCAGAGTTGGCGGAGTCGTTCCGCCTGGATCAGATGTTTCATGTCGTCAGCTCGCAAGCGTGAGGGAGGATTCGGCCGCGCCGGCGGGCGCGAGGTAGATCGGCTCGCGCACGCGCGGCTCGGCGGCGCCGGTCTGAAAGAAGAACGCGGCCTCGCCGAACGCCGGGCGCAACTGGTCGAACCAGACGGCCTGCGGATCGAACTTCGCGAAGAACGGCCGGCGTACCCAGTCGGGATCGCGCGCCTGCAGGAACTGCAGCGCGAACACCTTCTCGCCCCCCAGCGTGACGACGCCGTCCACCAGCACCTTGCCGTACAGCGTACTCATCGACGGTCCGCGCACCGTGCGCGACAACCCGGACACGCGCTGATAGGCATTCCTGAAGATGTGGTACGCGTCGACGAGCGGCAGCTCGAAATAGCGCTGCGGCCCGGTATCGCGTTCCACGAACATGTAGTACGGAATCGCTCCGAGCCGCACGCCGGTGGTCCACAGCTCCTGCCAGGTCTCGGCCGAATCGTTGATGTGGCGCACGATCGGCGACTGCATCCGGACCGTCGCACCGGTACCGATGATCCGCTTCACGGCACGCCGGGCGATCTCCGGACGCAGTTCCGCCGGGTGGTTGTAATGCGCCATGACCGACAGGTTCTTGCCATGCGCGACGACGCGCTCGAACAGCCGCAGCACGGCGTCGGCATCCTTGTCGGTCACGAACCGCTGCGGCCAGTAGGCCACCGACTTGGTGCCGATGCGGATGTTCTGCAGATGCGGAATGGCCAGCAGCGGCTCGATGTAGCCGGCCAGCGATTCGGCGTTCATCACCATCGGATCGCCGCCCGTGATCAGCACGTCGGTGACCTCCGGATGCAGCCGCAGATAGCGGCTCAGTTCGTCCGATTCGCGCGCGTTGAACTTCATGTCTTCGGCGCCGATGAACTGCGGCCAGCGGAAACAGAACGAGCAGTACGCGTGGCAGGTCTGCCCCGCCGCCGGAAAGAACAGCACGGTTTCCGCGTACTTGTGCTGCAGCCCCGGCAGCGGGCGGCCGTCGAGCATCGGCACGTTGTGCGTCATCTGCCCGGCCGGATGCGGATTCATGCGATGCCGCAGCGCGTCGATATAACGCGCGCCGGCGGCCGGGTCCGCGCCCTGCGCGAGCAATTCGCGCAAGCGCCGATAATCGTCGGCCGGCAACATCCCGGGGTGCGGAAACGTCAGCCGGAACACCGGATCGTCGGGCACCCGCTCCCAGTCGATCAGCTCGCGCAATACATATTCGTTGATCCGGAATGGCAGCACTCGGGAAATCGTTCCGAGCGCCTCTTTAATCTCATTGGGAATTCGCGACCAATAAGGCGAATTCGCAATCGATTTGGCGTTATAGGCTTTAAATTTTTCAGCGTCCACATGCTCTCCTAGTGAAGATCGCCTGATTTCCTGATGTTCTGAAACACTCGGGCCGCTCGACGCCTCAATTCGCCAATCCGCCGATCGCGGCCGGGCAATGTCCGCCGGGTGGCCAGTTCCGGACAACACTTGATACTCGTCAAGCGCACGCACGGCAGACAAAGCGCCTCACGGCACCTGCATCGGGGCGGCGCCGATCAATGCCGGCCCACTGCAATGAAAGGCAAAAGAAATGTCCTCGATAAATTGCCGTGCGAATCCGCAATCGATTTGCATCGAAAAATCGGATTTATTTCCCTCGGTTTCGAACGATCGACATCTTCGTGTATTTGTTCACCACTGAACACGCACAAAAATATGAAAAATTCATCGGCTTAGTTGCCGATTTTGCACCCCTGTACTGGTATAATTTTCCGGATCTATACCGGTCTTTAGTACAAGAAAAATGCACACGAAATATCGTCTGCTCGCGGAGCACTATGCGAAGGCCATCGAAAACGGGTTTCTCGCGGAAGGGGAGCGACTGCCGTCCTTGAGGGAATTGATGGCGCTGCATCACGTGTCGATTTCCACGGCGGTGGAGGCGTGTCGTGTGCTCGAGATGCAGGGTTATGTGGAAGCGAAGCCGCGAGCCGGCTATTTCGTCCGCTCGCGCAAGCCGATCAAGACGGCGGTTCCGGCCCAGCAGGAAAGCCGCATGGAAACGCCCGCCGAGCGCATCGATCCGGCCGATTACGTGGGCGTTCACGAGCGCATTTCGGTCACGCTGGCGCGCGGCCAGCAGCGACAGCCGAAGATCGATCTGGCGGGGGCCGTGTGCGCCCCCGCCCTCTATCCTGGCGCGGCGCTGCGCGATACCATGCTGCGCATCCTGCGCGCACGGCCGAGCCTTTACGATGCCGGCCCCGAGACCGACGGCGTGCGCAAGCTGCGCGAGTCGATCGCCCGGACCTCGCTCACGCGCGGCCTGCACATCGATGCGGACACGGTGCTCGTCACGCACGGCTGCAGCGAGGCGCTGTCGCTCGCGCTGCGCGCCGTCACCGGGCCGGGCGACATCGTCGCGATCGAGTCGCCCTGCTATTTCGGCATCTTGCAGATCATCGAGTCACTCGGGCTGCGGGCCATCGAGATCCCCACCGACCCGCAGACCGGCATCTCGGTCAGCGCGCTCGAGTTCGCCATCAACCACATGGGCAGCATCCACGCCGTGGTCTGCATGCCGTCGGTGCAGAATCCGCTCGGCAGCGTGATGTCCGACGCGGCCAAGCAACGGATGGTGGCGCTCTGCGAGAAGCACCACGTGGCCATCATCGAGGACGACACCTACGGCGCGTTCCTGCCCAGCCCGGCCAGCACGCGGCCGATCAAGGCCTGGGACCAGAGCGGCAACGTCATCTACTGCAATTCGTTCAACAAGTCGCTATCGCCCGGCTTGCGGGTGGGCTGGCTGATCGGGGGGAAGTGGCAGAACCGGATCAAGATGCTGATGTACGCGGTATCGCGCCATCGCGAGGAAATGTCCCAGCTGGTGGTGGCCGACTTCACGTCCGGCGGCACCTTCAACCGGCATATGCGGCGCATGAACCGGCTGCTCAAGGATCAGCGCGCGCAGGTCGTCGATGCGGTGCTGCGCTATTTCCCGGCCGGCACCGCCGTGACGCAGCCGGGCGCCGGCCTGCTGCTGTGGGTCACGCTGCCCGACGAACTGAACACCGACCGGCTGTTCGACAAGGCGCTCGACAAGGGGATCCGCATCTGCCCGGGTTCGATCTTCTCGAACACGAACAAGTTCAGCAACTGCCTGCGGCTCAGCGCGGGCATGCCGTTCGACGCGAAAATCGACACGGCCCTGAAGACGCTCGCGCAACTGAGCACCGAGATCTGAGGCCGGCGCCGGCGCGGGCCGCCATCGATCAGGTCCTGCGTGCGCCGTATCCGCTGCGTCAAAACTGACGAAAGAAACTCGCGGCAAAACTGAATGCCTGAGTGACGTCGTCACTCAAATTGGTGGCCATGTACCCTGCCGCACCTGCGATCACACCCGCGATCAAGCCGTATTCGATCGCGGTCGTCCCTGCTTCTTCCTCAAGGAAACGCCCCAGCAAATCCTTCATTTCTCCATCCCCGTAGTCGGCAGCCTGCTTGATTTATGTGGCCATCATACCTGTTAGAAATACCGGGAAATTTCCCACGCGCCGATATTTTGCTCGCTTGGCATGGATACAACGGAATGCTGAGCGCTCCATCCGGCACTCATCCGATGAAAGCCGGAAAAAGCGTGAAAGCGGCGCATTTTTCGGAAAAAAAAGAGACAGACCAGCCCTGCCAACCTCCCGAGCGTGCGCGCGGTCTGGCTCATACGTCCGTTTGAATCGGCGCGTTTGAATCGCCGCGGCGCCTCGCCCGCGCGCCGTTCGGCCATCGGATTGCGCCGCCTTGCAACAGAGCCCGCCGCTGTTTGGTGCCGCTTCTCTACGCGGCCTATGCCAGACTTGAAAACGATAGTCGGACAAGTCGAACGACACGACACCTCGGGCCGGCGAGCCAGCCCCAGCCGCGCCAGGGCCCGAACGACAGGGAGACGACCAATATGTGGAAAACCGTGTCGCGTGCCGCCGGCACGCGCCTCGCACGTGTGCGCCCATGGCATGGGCTGTCGCGGATACCGGCCTGGCTCGCACTGGCCGCGTCGCTGGGCGGCGCCGGCTGCGCGGACCCGGCAGCCCATGCCGGCGCGGCTGCCGGCGTCGCTGCGCCGAAGCTCGAACGCGACAAGGCCGCACTGTTGCGGCAGGAGCAGCAGGCCGCGCGCGCGGTCCCGTCGCTCGCGTCGATCCGGCTCGCGCAGCCGCGCCCGGTCACGCTGCGCGACTCCGGCCAGGCCGGCTCGATCGCGCTGCTGCGCGACGTCGACTTCCGCATCGTCGGCGATCTCGGCTTCTACGTGCACCAGCTGTCCGCCACGCTCGTGCCTGCCCACGCCGGAGCGCCGGTGGTGTTCGACGACCCCTCGAGCTTCGGCATCGACGTGCATCGCGGCATCGTCACGCTCGACGACGCCAAGCTCACGGCCGTATTCGACCGCTACCTGTTCGGCTATCGCAACGCACCGCTGCGCAAGCTGCAGGTGTCGGCGGGCGACGGCGAGATTCATCTGAAGGGCGAGATGCAGCGCGGCGGCTGGGTGCCCTTCGCGCTGACGGGCAAGCTGTCGGTGCGCGACGGCAGCGAGCTGGTGTTTCATCCGACCGCGATCCGGGTCCAGGGCCTCGACGCGAATCCCGTGATGCGCGCCGCGAACGTCAGGCTGTCGGACCTGCTGAAGATCGACACGCCCGTGGCAAAACTCGTCGGCGACGATCTGGTGATGCAGGTCGACAAGCTGATGCCGCCGCCGCGGCTGAAGCTGACCGTGGTCGCGCTGCGGATCACGCCGGCCGGCCTCGATCTCGCGTTCGACGACGGCACGCAGGCCGGTTTCGCGATGCCCGAAGGCGCGCCGCGCCAGGCGATGCTGATCCGCGGCGGCGACGTGAAGTTCATGCGCTCGATGCCGATGAATGCCGACATCCTGATCGGCCCGGCGCGCGCGGCGCCGGACGGTGCACCGTTCGTGTTCGACCTCTATCACTACCGCGAGCAGGTCTCGGCCGGCTATTTCAATTTCTCGCCGAGCGGTGCGATGACGATCCGGATGCCTTCCTATGCGGGACCCAAGCCGCCTGCCGATGCGCTCGGCCCGGCCGGCGCGCGCCTCAACGACAGCTTCATCGAGGCGCAGCAGGCGGCGCTACGCGAGGCGCGCCGGCGCTGGTTCGCGGATGCGTCCGCCGGCGGCGGCGCCCCTTCCGCCTCGCTTGCCGCGGCCTCCGCTCCCGCCGACGAACGCCGAGTCTCGAATCGAGCCACCACGATCCAGCTGCGCAACGTCGACTTCTTCATCACCGGCGCGATCGGTTTCCACGTCGACCAGCTCGACGCCGAGATGGTGCCGCGCCGGCCCGGCGAGCCGGTCGATCTCGACGATCCGAACCAGTACGACATCCGTATCCTCGGCGGCTCGGTGCTCGAACCGTGGCCGGCCATGAACGCGCTGTTCAACGACTATCTGCTCGACTACACGCCGCGCTCGCTCAACGATCTGAAGCTCGCGCCGGACGGCACGCAGCTGCGCGTGACGGGCGGCATCCGGCTCTGGAATCACGTGCCGCCGGGCGTCTGGCTGCCGACCTCGATGACGGGCAGCCTGCGCGTACTCGACGGCCGCCATATCGCCTATACGCCGTCGCAGGTGTCGGTGCTCGGCGTGCCGCAGGCAAAGCTGCTGCGCGCGCTCGGCATCGAGCTCGCCTCGCTCACGCCGCTGCGCCGGCGCGGCGCGGAACTGAAGGGCGACTCGCTGGTGCTCGATCAATACACGGTGTTCCCGCCGCCCGTGCTGAACGGACAGCTCGCCGAGGTGCACGTCGAGCCAGGCGGGCTGCGGCTCACGTTCCACCGCGCGAGCAATGTGCTGCCGAAGCCTGCCGCCGGGGCCGCGACGAGCTACATCTGGATGGAAGGCGGCGACATGAAGATGTTCAACGTGCTCGAAACCAACCTGCGCGCCTTGATCGAGAACACCGCGCAGGCGGGGCCGCTGCGCTTCGACCTCTATGGCTACCGCGAGCAGGTCTCGAAGGGCTCGGTGCGAATGGCAGCCGACGGTACGCTGCTCGTCGATCTCGGCAGGGCCGATCCGCTCGCCGCACCGTGAGTGAGGCGCGAAAAAGCGCTCGGCCCGCCAGACGCAGTGTTCGTGGCGGGCCGAGCGGATGATGCGCGTGCCGCGCCGACCGCGCAGCCGCACGTGGTGCATCGCTTCATGGCTTGCGGGCGAGGCCGTCGATCACCTCGAGCAGCGCACGCCGCAGCTGTTCGACGTCGACGCCGGCGGCGGCGTCCGCCGCCGCGGCCGGGAACAGTTCGTCCTGCGTCTCGGCGGGCGCGGCCCGATCCGTGCCGTGCGAATCGAGCCGGTTGCGCGCGCCGTTGATCGTGAAGCCCTGCTCGTAGAGCAGCTCGCGAATCCGCCGGATCAACAGCACTTCATGATGCTGGTAGTAGCGCCGGTTGCCGCGGCGCTTCACCGGGCGCAGCTGCGTGAACTCCTGCTCCCAATACCGCAACACATGCGGCTTCACGCCGCACAACTCGCTGACCTCACCGATCGTGAAGTAGCGCTTCGCGGGAATCGGGGGCAACACGACTTTCTCAACCGTCGATGTCATCGTCAGTCAACCGTCGTTAAGGGGCGCTGCGGCCGCGCGGCGGAAAAAAGCGTATCCGTCAGCGGGTGATCGGCGTGTCCGAGCCGTTCTCGACGAGCGCCTTGAGCTTCTGACTCGCATGGAACGTGACGACGCGGCGCGCGGCGATCGGAATCGCCTCGCCCGTCTTCGGATTGCGCCCCGGACGCTGCGGCTTGTCGCGCAACTGGAAATTGCCGAAACCGGACAGCTTCACGCTCTCGCCGTTTTCGAGCGCATCGCGAATCACTTCGAAGAACGCCTCGACCATGTCCTTCGCTTCGCGCTTGTTGAGCCCAACGCTGTCGAACAACAGCTCGGCCAGCTCCGCCTTGGTCAGCGTCGGCGTCTCGCCGGACGGCGCCGGCGCGGCGTCGCGGTTCAGGGCACTGCGCTGCGCCGTCAGGAGGGCTTCGAATTCACTCGAGTTCATGTCGTTCATATCTGCAAAACTTGCGCATTATCCCTGGACAAACAGGCCGGAACCCGATGCGTTCCGGCCAGCTTCGCGTGGTGTCAGCCGCGCAACCGCGCACCGTGTCCACGCAGGCTGTCAACGAGGGCCCGGATCGCGCGCTCGACCACTTCGTCCTGCAGCGTGCCGGCGTCATCCTGCAGGACGACGCGGAACGCCAGGCTTTTCTCGTGCATCGCAAGGCCGCCGGAAGTATTTGATTTTGCACGAAATTCGTCAAAGAGTACAATCTTCTGGACGAACTTGCATGCCTCGTCGGCCAGCGCGCCCTGCATGGCGTCGAACAGCGTCTGCGCCTCGACGCCCTGATCGACGACCACCGCGATATCACGACGCACCGGCGGGAATTTCGACACGTCGGTCGGCACCGGCAGCGCGCGTGCGATCAGCGCGTCGGCATCGATCTCGAACATCACCGGCGCGTGCGGCAGCTCGTACTGCTGCATCAGGCGCGGGTGCAGTTCGCCGATCCAGCCGACCGCGCGGCCGTCGAGTTCGATGCGGGCGCTGCGGCCCGGATGCAGCGCCGGGTGCTCGGCCTTCACGAAACGAGCCACCGCCGGCGCGAGCAGCGCTTCCAGGTCGCCCTTCACGTCGAAGAAATCGACCTGGCGCGTGGGCGCACCCCACTGCTCCTCGAGCAGCGGGCCATATGCGAGCGCGCCGACCCGCTTCGGCTGCGCGTAACCCTCGACCGTCAGCTCGCCCGCCGCGACGGTGGGATCGGCCAGGAACACGCGGCCGGTCTCGAACGCGCGCACGCGGTCCGCGCGGCGGTTCAGGTTGTGACGCAGCACGTTGACGAGGCTGCCGAACAGCGTGGTGCGCATCACCGACAGCTGGCTCGCGATCGGGTTGAGCAGACGCACCGGGCGGGTATTGCCGGCGAAGTCGCGTTCCCAGTCGGCGTCGACGAAGCTGAAGTTGACCGTCTCGGCGTAATCGCGCGCGGCGAGCGCATGGCGGATGGTATGGATCGAGCGCTGCGTCTCGTTGGTCGCGCGCATTTCGCTGGTCGCCACCGGCGGGCGCGCCGGGATCTTCTCGAAGCCGTGGATGCGCGCGACTTCCTCGATCAGGTCTTCCTCGATCTCGATGTCGAAGCGGTGCGGCGGCGGCGTGACCAGGAAGGTGTCGCCGTCGCGCTCGAAGCTCAGGCCGAGCCGCGTGAAGATGGCGGCGATCTCGTCGGCGCCGATCGCTACGCCGATGATGCGGTTCGCGCGCGCCACGCGCATCGCGACCGGCGCGCGCGTCGGCAGGTTCACCGCCTGGTCGTCGACCGGCCCGGCCTGGCCGCCGCAGATCTCGAGGATCAGCTGCGTGATGCGCTCGAGATGCTCGACCGTCGTCGAATAATCGACGCCGCGCTCGAAGCGGTGGCCCGCGTCGGTCGAGAAGTTGTACTTGCGCGAGCGGCCGCGGATGCTGTCCGGCCACCAGAACGCCGCTTCGAGATAGATGTTGGTGGTGTCGAGCGTGACGGCCGTGCTGTCGCCGCCCATGATGCCCGCAAGGCTCTCCACCTGCCCTTCATCGGCAATCACGCCGACCGTCTCGTCGAGTTCGACCGTGTTGCCGTTCAGCAGCTTCAGCGTCTCGCCGCGCCGGCCCCAGCGCACGTCGATCGCGCCGTGGATCTTGTCGAGGTCGAACACGTGCGACGGGCGGCCGAGTTCGAACATCACATAGTTCGAGATGTCGACCAGCGCCGACACGCTGCGCTGCCCCGAGCGCTCGAGGCGCTCGACCATCCATTGCGGCGTCTTCGCGCGTGCGTTCACGCCGCGGATTACGCGGCCCGAGAAGCGGCCGCACAGATCCGGCGCGGAAATGCGCACCGGCAGCGTTTCGTCCAGCTCGGTGGCCACCGGCGCGAACGCGACGGCCTTCAGCGGCGCGCCCGTGATCGCGGCGGTTTCGCGCGCGATGCCGTATACCGACAGGCAGTCGGCCTTGTTCGGCGTCAGCTTGATTTCGAAGATCGTGTCGTCGAGGTTCAGCACCTCGCGGATGTCGCGGCCGATCGGCGTGTCCTCGGGCAGGATCATCAGGCCGCTGTGATCGTCGGACAGCTTCAGCTCGCGCGCCGAGCAGAGCATGCCCTGGCTCTCGACGCCGCGCAGCTTCGACAGCCGAATCCGGAACGGCTCGCCGCCCTCCTCGGCGGGCGGCAGTTCCGCGCCGACCAGCGCGACCGGCACCTTGATGCCCGGCGCAACGTTCGGCGCCCCGCAGACGATGTTCAGCGTCGCGCCCGTGCCGGCATCGACCTGGCAGACGTTCAGCTTGTCCGCGTCCGGATGCTTCACCACTTCGAGCACGCGGCCGACGACGATGCGCGAGGTCGGCGGCGCGGCCGGACGCAGCGACTCGACTTCGAGCCCGGCCATCGTCAGCGCATGCGACAGCTCGTCAGTCGTCAGCTGCGGATCGACAAAGGTTCTCAACCAGGATTCAGGGAATTGCATGAGTGTCTACGTTCGAAACAGGTTAGATCGATACCCGGCGCGCGCGGCACTGCGCCCGCCCATGGGCGCGCCGCGGGTCAGGCGAACTGGCGCAGGAAGCGCAGGTCGTTCTCGAAGAACAGACGCAGGTCCTGCACGCCGTAGCGCAGCATCGTGAGCCGCTCGAGACCGCTGCCGAACGCGAAACCGATGTAGCGCTCCGGATCGAGGCCCATGTTGCGGATCACCGTCGGGTGGACCTGGCCGGAGCCCGAAATCTCCAGCCACCTGCCGGCGTTCTTGCCGTGCTCGAACATCATGTCGATCTCGGCGGACGGCTCGGTGAACGGGAAATACGAGGGACGAAAGCGCACCAGGATGTCGTCGCGCTCGAAGAATTTCTTCAGGAAATCGGTGTAGACGCCCTTCAGGTCGGCGAAGCTCACGTTCTCGTCGATCCACAGGCCTTCGACCTGATTGAACATCGGCGAGTGTGTCGCGTCGCTGTCGACACGATAGGTGCGGCCCGGCGCGATCACCTTGATCGGCGGCCGGTTCATGCGCGCATAACGCACCTGCATCGGGCTCGTGTGGGTGCGCAGCAGCAGCTGACGCCCGTCGGCATCCTTGCCGTCGACATAGAACGTGTCCTGCATCGAACGCGCCGGATGGTTCTCCGGGCTGTTCAGTGCGGTGAAGTTGTACCAGTCGGTTTCGATTTCCGGACCATCGGCGACGTCGAAGCCGATCGAGCGGAAGATCTGCTCGACACGCTCCCAGGTGCGCATCACCGGGTGCAGGCTGCCCGCGCCGGCGCCGCGGCCCGGCAGCGTCACGTCGATCGCCTCGGAGG
This sequence comes from Burkholderia glumae LMG 2196 = ATCC 33617, assembly GCF_000960995.1. Lineage (NCBI taxonomy): Bacteria > Pseudomonadati > Pseudomonadota > Betaproteobacteria > Burkholderiales > Burkholderiaceae > Burkholderia > Burkholderia glumae. The sequence continues at coordinate 3,243,720 of NZ_CP009435.1, forward strand.
CGAGCCGCTGGTTCAGCAGCGCGTCGGCGAGCGCCTGGCGGCGCGCCGCCAGGGCGCCTTCCACCTGCTGCTTGGCGAGGTTGATGCGCGCGCCTTCGGTCTTGCGCGAGTCGGGATCGAGTTTGCCGAGCCCCTTCAACAGCTCGGTCAACGCGCCCGATTTGCCGAGAAAGCGGGCCTTCTCGTTTTCGAGCGTGGTGATATCGGCAGCCTGCTCGAAGGCCTGCTTCGCGTCAGCGACAATCTGGTCCAGATCCATTGATCCCATCATTTCCAACGTCAATCGTTCTCGGGGAGCGAATCGCTCGATCCAACAAAAACGGGGCTCGGATGAGCCCCGTTTTCGCTGCAGCGGCCGAGACTACCGGAGCGTCGCTGCAACTGACCACGCAGTGCTAATTTCGCAATTAGGCTGCAACGGCGGCTTTCACCTGCTTGACGATCGCGGCAAAAGCAGCCTTGTCGAACACCGCCATATCGGCCAGCACCTTGCGGTCGAGTTCGATCGAAGCCTTCTTCAGGCCGTTGATGAACACGCTGTAGGTCATGTCGTGCTGACGAACCGCGGCGTTGATACGCGTGATCCACAGTGCGCGGAACACACGCTTCTTGTTGCGGCGGTCGCGATACGCGTACTGGCCGGCGCGCATCACCGCCTGCTTGGCGATGCGGTAGACGTTATTGCGGCGACCGCGATAACCCTTGGCCAGATTGATGATCTTCTTGTGGCGGGCCCGTGCGGTTACCCCACGTTTGACTCGAGGCATGTTTCTCTCCTTGGAGTATCGGTTAGGGTTACGCGAACGGCAGCATTGCGCGGACGGAGTTCAGATCGGAATCGTGAACTGCCGTGGCGCCGCGCAGGTGGCGCTTGTTCTTCGTGGTTTTCTTGGTCAGGATGTGACGCTTGAAGGCTTGACCGCGCTTGACGGTACCGCCCGGACGCACCACGAAGCGCTTTGCGGCGCTCTTCTTGGTCTTCATCTTAGGCATGACGAACAACTCCAGTTTATTAGATGGAGATGGGTGTGCGGCTGGCTCGCGCCCTGGCTCCGCCCTTTGAAACCCAGTCCACTTGTGTACGGCACCGCGCATGCGGGCGCCGTTGGCTGACACCGCGCCCTGGACGGGCACGGTGTCGAACTGCATCGATGCCGCCGCGCGTCACGCGGCGGCATCGATTACTTCTTCTTCTTGGGAGCGAGCACCATGATCATCTGGCGCCCTTCCATCTTCGGCATTTGCTCGACCTGACCGACCTCGTCGAGATCGGTGCGCAGGCGTTCGAGCATGCGCATGCCGATTTCCTGGTGAGCCATTTCGCGGCCGCGGAAACGCAACGTGATCTTCGTCTTGTCGCCTTCCTCGAGGAAGCGCACCAGATTGCGAAGCTTGACGTTGTAATCGCCATCGTCGGTACCCGGGCGGAACTTCACTTCCTTGACCTGGATGACCTTCTGCTTCAGCTTCGCTTCGTGCTGCTTCTTGGATTCCTGGTACTTGAACTTGCCGTAGTCCATCAGACGGCAAACGGGGGGAACGGCCTGCGGCGCGATTTCCACCAGATCAACATCCAGCTCTTCCGATTTACGGAAGGCATCGGCGAGTTTCACGATGCCGATGGGCTCTCCATCGACTCCAACCAGACGCACTTCCGGCGCGTTGATTTCACCGTTGATGCGATGCGACGACTTATCAGTAGCGATGTTACGTTTCCTCTAAAAATTAAAAAAACGAGCCGCGCTGCCGGGGCGGTTACTTGAACGCCCGCAGATCCTGCTGCAGGTGCTCAACGAAGGCTTCGACCGGCATTACGCCAAGCTCGACGCCGCCACGGGCACGCACGGCTACCGTTTGTGCTTCACGCTCCTTGTCACCGACGACCAGCAGGTACGGGACTTTCTCGAGCGCATGTTCGCGTATTTTATAGCTAATCTTCTCGTTGCGCAAATCGGCCTCCACCCTAAGCCCTTGTTTTTGCAACGATTGGGCCAAAGACCCCGCGTAATCGGCCTGGTTTTCCGCAATATTCATGACGATAGCCTGCACCGGAGCGAGCCAGGCGGGCATCGCGCCGGCGTGGTGCTCGATCAGGATGCCAAGAAAACGCTCCATCGAGCCGACGATCGCGCGGTGCAGCATGACCGGCCGGCGGCGGCCGTTGTCCTCGGCCACGTACTCGGCGCCGAGGCGCTCCGGCAGCACCATGTCGAGTTGCAGCGTGCCGCACTGCCAGGAACGGCCGAGCGCATCCTTGATGTGGTACTCGATCTTGGGGCCGTAGAACGCGCCTTCACCCGGCAGTTCCTCCCACGCGAGTCCGCACGCGGTCAGCGCGTCGCGCAGCCCCTGCTCCGCGCGATCCCAGGTTTCGTCGGTGCCGGCGCGCTGGTCCGGGCGCAGCGACAGCTTGATCGAGATCTGATCGAACCCAAAATCCTTGTAGACGCTCATCGCCAGTTCATTGAACGCGATCGACTCGGCGATGAACTGGTCCTCGGTGCAGAAGATGTGCGCGTCGTCCTGCACGAAGCCGCGCACGCGCATCAGGCCGTGCAGCGCGCCCGAAGCCTCGTTGCGATGGCACGAGCCGAATTCGGCGTAGCGCAGCGGCAGGTCGCGGTACGAGCGCAGGCCATGATTGAAGACCTGCACGTGGCCCGGGCAATTCATCGGCTTGATCGCGTAGTCGCGCTTCTCCGACTCGGTGGTAAACATGTTCTCGCGATAGTTCTGCCAGTGGCCCGACGCCTCCCAGAGCGAGCGGTCCATGATCATCGGCGTCTTGATCTCGAGATAGCCGGCCTCGTTGACGCGGCGGCGCATATACTGCTCGACCTGCTGCCAAAGCGCCCAGCCCTTCGGGTGCCAGAACACCATGCCCGGCGATTCCTCCTGCATGTGGAACAGGTCGAGCTGCTTGGCGAGCTTGCGGTGATCGCGCTTCTCCGCCTCTTCCAGCATGTGCAGATAGGCGTCCTGGTCTTCCTTCCTGGTCCAGGCGGTGCCGTAGATGCGCTGCAACTGCTCGTTCTTCGAATCGCCGCGCCAGTAAGCGCCGGCCACCTTCATCAGCTTGAACACCTTCAGCTTGCCGGTGGACGGCACGTGCGGGCCGCGGCACAGGTCGGTGAAGCCGCCGTGCGAGTAGAGCTTGATCTCGTCGCTCGACGGGATCGATTCGATGATCTCGGCCTTGTACTTCTCGCCGATGCCGCGGAAATAGTCCACCGCCTCGGCGCGCGAGACGACGCGCCGCGACACCGGCTCGTCCTTCTTCGCGAGCTCCTGCATGCGCTTCTCGATCTTGGCGAGGTCTTCCGGCGTAAACGGGCGGCTGTACGAGAAGTCGTAGTAGAAGCCGTTGTCGATCACCGGCCCGATCGTCACCTGCGCCTCCGGATACAGATCCTTGACCGCATAGGCAAGCAGGTGCGCCGCCGAGTGGCGAATGATGTCGAGGCCGTCGGCATCCTTGTCGGTCACGATCGCAAGCGACGCGTCGTGATCGATCAGCGCGGACGTGTCGACGAGTTCGCCGTCGAGCTTGCCGCCGAGCGCGGCCTTGGCGAGACCGGGGCCGATCGAAGCGGCCACTTCGGCGACGGTCACCGGATGCTCGTACTGTCGAACTGAGCCGTCGGGCAGGCGTATCGAAACCATAAGGGCACTCTCCGTGATGCCGACTGGACGCGGCAGGCAATGCGTTGAAAACGACCAAAAAAAATGCGGCCCCGCTTTCGAGGGGCCGCATTCTGAAGCATCCAAACTACTGGCGAACAGGTTCCTCGACTAGCGTCGTTCCGAAGTGGTTTCGGTCAACGTTCGCGGTGTCATCACCTTGTTCGCCTTGTGAGTAGAAGTGTCTACTGCCGCTTCGGCACGACGCGCCGGAGCCAATGTCGTTGGTAGGCTCGATTGGATTCGAACCAACGACCCCCACCATGTCAAGGTGGTGCTCTAACCAACTGAGCTACGAGCCTGAAGAAACGAGATTATATGGACCTTTTTCCGCCGTGACAAGCAATTTGTGCAGCGCGAAGCCGCGGCCCGGCACCGGGCGGCGGCGTGCTCAGCTCTTGCGCGTGGCGCGCACCACGCCGGCCACCTCGCCGAGCAGCGTGCAGGCGCGCTGCACCTGTGCCGAATTCGATACCTCGACCGTGAACTGCATGACGGCGGCATTGCGGCGGCTCTGCGTCTTCACGCCGGTCACGTTCATCTTCTCGCGCGCGAACACCTCGGAAATGTCGCGCAGCAGCCCTTGCCGGTCGCTCGCGTCGATGATCAGGTCGACCGGATAAACCGATGCGCCGCGGCCGCCCAGCACGTCGGCCGACCAGGTCGTCTGCAGCACGCGTTCGGGAGCGCGCTCGGCCATGCGCTGGAACATCGGGCAGTCGCTGCGATGGATCGACATGCCCTTGCCGCGCGTGACGAAGCCGCTGATCGGATCGGGCGGTGCCGGCCGGCAGCAGCGCGCGAGTTGCGTGAGCAGCGCGTCGACGCCAACCACCAGCACACCCGTGGAGGCGCCGTGCGCGACGCTCGCGCCGCTGCTGCGCTTCTCGAACTGCTCCGGCGCCTCCGCTTCGGGCTCGGGCGGCGGCGCGTCGGACAACGCCTGCTCGATATGGCGCAGGCTGAACTCTTCCTTGCCGACCGCGGCGAACAGTTCCTCCGGCGCCTTGAAGCCGAGCTTCGCGGCGAGGCTTTCGAGGTTGACCGAGGTCTTGCCCTCGCGCTGCAGCGTCTTTTCGACGAGCGCGCGCCCGCGCGTGATGATTTCCTGCTGGTCGATCAGGTTGAACCAGGCACGCACCTTCTGGCGCGCGCGGCCGCTTTGCAGGTAGCCCAACTGCGGGTTGAGCCAGTCGCGCGACGGGCCGCCCTCCTTCACGGCGACGATCTCGACCGTCTGGCCGTTGGTGAGCGCCGTATTGAGCGGCACCATCGCGCCATCCACGCGCGCGCCGCGGCAGCGATGCCCCAGCTCGCTGTGCAGGTGGTAGGCAAAATCGACGGGCGTTGCGCCGTGCGGCAGCGCGATCACGCGCCCATGCGGGGTCAGCACATAGATGTGGTCGTCGTCGAGCGAGGTCTCGCGCAGTTGCGCCCAGGCCTCGTTGCCGGCCTCGGCGGCCGCACCATCGGACACCTCGTCCTTCCACGCCAGCAACTGCCGCAGCCAGGCGATCTTGTCGTCGTACTTGTCGCCGGCCGAGAACTGCCCGCCGTAGCCGCGCGCGCCGGCCTCCTTGTAGCGCCAGTGCGCGGCCACGCCGTATTCGGCGAAGCGGTGCATCTCCTGGGTGCGGATCTGCACCTCGAACGCGCGGCCGTCGTCGCCGATCACGACGGTGTGCAGCGACTTATAGCCGTTCGGCTTGGGCCGCGAGATGTAGTCGTCGAACTCGCGCGGCACCGGCTGCCAGAGATGATGCACGATGCCGAGCACCGCATAGCAATCCTTGATGTCGGGCACGATCACGCGAAATGCCCGCACGTCGTAGAGCTCGGAAAAATCGAGCTCCTTGCCGCGCATCTTGCGCCAGATGCTGTAGATGTGTTTCGGCCGGCCGCTGACCTCGGCCGGGATCTGTGCGGCGGCCAGCTCCCGCTCGAGCCGCTCGATCGCATGCGTGACGTAGGCTTCGCGCTCGGCGCGCTTCTCGTCGAGCAGCTTGGCGATACGCTTGTAGGTGACCGGGTCCTCGAAGCGGAACGCGAGATCCTCGAGTTCCCACTTCAGTTGCCAGATGCCGAGCCGGTTCGCGAGCGGCGCGTAGATATCGAGCGTCTCGCGCGCCACGTCGGGCGGCGGCTGCAGCTTGGCGGCCGCATAGTAGCGCAGCGACTGCAACCGCGAGGCGAGCCGGATCATCACCACGCGGATGTCCTGCGCGAACGCGAGCAGCATCTTGCGCAGCGCCTCGATCTGCGCGCGCCGTTCGGCCTGTGCGTCACGGCTGCCGTCGCTCGCCTGGCGCGCCGCGATCAGGCTGACGGTGCCGAGCTTCAGCAGCTTGCGGGTGTCGGCCACCAGCCTCGCGACCTCCGCGCCGAAGCGCTGCGTGATCTCGGCTTCGGGATCGTGCAGATGCGGCGTGAGCGAGAACAGCGCGGCGGCCTGCACCGCCTGCGGATCGACGTTGAGCGTGCGCATGATCGCGACGATGCCGGCCGCGTGATCGGCGAGCCGCTCGCCCGACGGCTGCAGCGCGTCACCGGCATGCTCGCGGACATAGGCAAGCACCTCGTCGAACGCGGGCGACGCGTGAGCGGCGGAATCGACGTTCATTGGCGGCTCGGAATCGGGATCAGCGCGTTATCGGCTCGAATCGGCGCGCTCAGGCCTTCTGCGCGGCCACCACCACCACTTCGACGAGGCAGGCCGGGTTCGCGAGCTTGGCCTCCACGGTCGCGCGCGGCGGCGTGGCACCCGGCACGACCCAGCCTTCCCATACTTCGTTCATGCCGGCGAAGTTCGCCATGTCGGTAATGTAGATCTGCACCGACAGCAGGTTCGCCTTGTCGCTGTTCACTTCGGCCAGCAGGCGGTCGATATGGCCCAGCACTTCCCGCGTCTGGCCCTTGATGTCCTGGCTGGTGTCCTCGGCGATCTGGCCGGCCAGATAGACCGTGCCGTTGTGGACCGCGGTTTCGGAAAGACGGGGACCGACGTGGTGACGAATGACTGCCATGAAAATTCCCGGAAAGAAAAAGGTTGGAGGGACGGCCGCTTGAAAATGGCATGCGGCGCGGCCGAACTGTATATTATGACGCGTCTTCGAGGAAAAATCGGCGGGCGATCGTAATCTGTGCCGGGTCGAGGAAGGCCGGCGCATGGCCGACGCCGGGAATCTCGACGCCCGACACGGCCCGCCCGCGTGCCTGCATTTCGGCGAAGGTGGCCGCCGAGAGCAGGTCCGATCGTGCCCCGCGCACCACCAGCAGCGGCCCCGCGAACGCCTCGAAGGCGTGCCATAACACCGCCTCGCCGGCCGCGATCTGCTCGGGCGTGGCAGCCTCGAACGGCTCGGCGATGCGCGGGTCGTAGCGCACGCGCCAGCCGCCCGCCGGGTCCTCGCGCAGCAGCGGGCGGTTGATTTCGCGCCATTCGTCGGCCGTCAGCGGGCCGAACGTGGCGGCCAGTTCCGCGAGATGATCGATGCCCGCCTGCTCCGACGCGTAATGGACGTCCCGGCCGAGGTAATCGCCGATCCGCGCGAGCGAGCCGGGCTCGATACGCGGCCCAATGTCGTTGATCAGCATCTTCGCGATCGGCGTGTCGGGCAGGCCGCCCAGCACCATGCCGATCAGCCCGCCCATCGAGGTGCCGAACCAGTCCACGCGCTCGACGTCGAGCCGCGCGATCAGCGTGACCATGTCGGAGACGTACTGCGGCAGGCCGTAGAGACGCGGATCGGCGAGCCAGCCGGAGCGGCCGCGCCCGGCCACGTCGGGGCAGATCACACGATAGCGGTCGGCGAGCGCCGCCGCGAGCCGGTCGAAATCGCGCCCCGAGCGCGTCAGGCCGTGGACGCACACCAGCACGCGCGGGTTGGCGGGGTCGCCCCACTCGGTATAGGCGATCCGGTGCAGGCCCGCCGGGCTCGCGCATTGCACCTGGCGTTCGCGCGGCGCGGCGGAAGGGGAAGACTGGAGGGAATCGGGCATCGACGCGTCCTCGCGTTGGGCCGGCCCGGAGCCGGCAAACCGGCGGGCCAGGACGGCCCGCGCACAGACGCGATCGATTGTAATCCGCTTCGCCGAGCGGCAGCACCGGCGCCACACTGCGCGCCGTGCCGCCGCCGCGGTGGCGTCAGGACACGGCGCTCACGTCGAGCGGCGCGCCCGTCTTCGCCTTGATCTCCTCGATGCTCACGCCGTCGGCCAGCTCGACGAGCTTGAGGCCCGCCTCGGTGACCTCGATCACGCCGAGATCGGTGATGATGAGATCGACCACGCCCACGCCGGTGAGCGGCAGCGTGCATTGGTCGAGGATCTTGTGCTGGTCGCCCTTCGCGACGTGCTCCATCAGCACCACCACGCGCTTGACGCCGGCGACCAGATCCATCGCGCCGCCCATGCCCTTGATCATCTTGCCCGGGATCATCCAGTTCGCGAGGTCGCCGCTCTTGCTGACCTGCATCGCGCCGAGGATCGCGAGATTGATGTGGCCGCCGCGGATCATCGCGAACGAATCGGCCGACGAGAAGATCGACGAGCCGGGCAGCGTGGTCACGGTCTGCTTGCCGGCGTTGATGAGGTCGGCGTCGATCTCGTCCTCGGTCGGCGACGGCCCGATGCCGAGCAGCCCGTTCTCCGACTGCAGCCAGACTTCCATGCCGGCCGGCACGTGGTTGGCCACCAGCGTCGGCAGCCCGATGCCGAGGTTCACGTAGAAGCCGTCCTGCAGTTCCTGCGCCGCGCGCGCGGCCATCTGGTCACGATTCCAGGCCATCTCAGTCTCCTTTCGCGCGCACGACGCGTTGTTCGATGCGTTTTTCCGGGGTGGCGTTCAGCACCAGGCGCTGCACGAAGATGCCCGGCGTGTGGATCTGATCCGGATCCAGTTCGCCGTTCTCGACGATCTCCTCGACCTCCGCCACGGTGATGCGGCCGGCCATCGCGCACATCGGGTTGAAGTTGCGCGCGGTGCGGCGGTAGATCAGGTTGCCGGACTTGTCGGCCTTCCAGGCCTTGACGAGCGCGACGTCGGCCGTCAGCGACGGCTCCAGCACGTAGTGCTTGTCGCCGAACTGGCGCGTTTCCTTGCCTTCCGCGATCACGGTGCCGTAGCCCGTGTTGGTGAAGAACGCCGGAATGCCGGCGCCGCCCGCGCGCAGCTTCTCGGCCAGCGTGCCCTGCGGCGTGAATTCCAGCTCGAGTTCGCCGGCCAGGTACTGGCGCTCGAACTCCTTGTTCTCGCCGACGTAGGACGAGATCATCTTCCTGATCTGCCGCGTCTCCAGCAGCAGGCCGAGGCCGAAGCCGTCCACGCCCGCGTTGTTGCTGATGCAGGTGATGTTCTTGACGCCGGAGTCGCGCAGAGCCGCGATCAGCGCCTCCGGAATTCCGCACAGGCCGAAGCCGCCGACCGCGAACATCTGGCCGTCCGCGACGACGCCCTCGAGCGCGGCCGCCGCGCTTGGGTAGATCTTGTTCATGTTTCTGTCCCTTCCTCTATGGAAAACAGTCGAACCGGTTCGCGACGCGCGGCGAAACGGTTCGCGCCATTCTAGTCACGCACGGATGACGCCCCGCTGACGCGGCGCCTGAGCCGCCGGCGTGATCTTGATTTGCTGGAAAGGGTACGATGCCGTGCCGATGCGGCACAATACGCAAAAATACATAAGCACCGACTGCCGCGCCCGACGACGCGCGCCCGGAACCCGACACCGCCTTATGCCCGAACTCGATTACCAGACCGCCTTTCACCTCGCGCCGATCGGCCTCGTGCTGTCGCGCGACCGCGTGATCGAGGATTGCAACGACGCGCTCGCGGCGATGTTCCGCTGCCGCCGCGGTGACCTGAACGGCCAGTCGTACCGCGTGCTCTACCCGTCGCCGGACGAATTCCAGCGCATCGGCGAGCGGATCACGAAGGTGATGAGCGCGACGGGCAGCTATGCGGACGACCGCATCATGAAACGCGCCGACGGCGAACTGTTCTGGTGCCACGTGACGGGGCGCGCGCTCGACCGCACCGCGCCGCTCGCGGCCGGCATCTGGACCTTCGAGGATTTGAGCGCGACGCGCCGCGTGGCCGTCGAGCTGACGCCGCGCGAGCGCGAGATCGCCGCGCAGCTCGCCACCGGCAAGACCAGCAAGCAGATCGGCCGCGTGCTCGAGATCAGCTCGCGCACCGTCGACATCTATCGCGCGCGGCTGATGCGCAAGTACGGCACCGGCAACACGGCCGAACTGATGCAGCGGCTGCTCGGCCAGTAGCGCGGTCACGCCGTCCGGCCCGGCGGCGGATGCGGGGCCGGACGGCGCCGCGGCGCGCTTATTCGACGCGCTGGCGCAGCGCCGTCTCGATCGACTCGCGCAGCAGATCGGGCAGCGGCACCGACTTGCCGAGCGCATAGTCGACCCACACGCAGCGCGCGGCGCCGCGCGCGTAGAGATGGCTCGGATCGTCGGCGCGGCTCAGCTCGAAGCCGGTGTCGAAGCTGCTGCGGCCCGGCTTGGCCGCCGTCATGCGCGCGATCACGTCGCCCGGGTAGTGCAGCTGCTTCAGGAACTCCATCGACGCGGTGACGATCACCGGCCCCTGGCTCTCGCCGTTGCCGCCGGCGATGCCGAGCTGCTCGAACCAGCAGATCCGCGCCTGCTCCATGTAGCGGAAATAGACCGTGTTGTTGACATGGCCGAACGCGTCCATGTCACCCCAGCGGATCGGCATCGACATTTCGAAAACGGGAACGTACTCGCTCATTGCTCTTTTCTTCCAGCAGACAACCGCTTCATGCGAGCCCGAATCCGTCGTCGGCCGAGATGATCGAACCGTTGACGAACTGCGACTCGTCGGCCGCCAGCAGCAGGAGCAGGCCGTCGAGATCCTGCGGTTTGCCGACCCGGCGCCGCGGCAGCATCGACTGCAGCTTCTGGCCCTGCTCGGTTTCCCACAGGTAATGATTGATCTCGGTATCGATGTAGCCCGGGCAGATCGCGTTCACGTTGATGCCGTGGCGCCCCCACTCGTTGGCCATGGCGCGCGTCATGTGCACCACGGCCGCCTTGCTCATCGAGTACAGGCCGATCTGCGGCAGCACCCGCAGGCCCGCCACCGAGGCGATGTTGATGATGCGGTACGGCGGCTTGCCGTGACCGTTGCCGCGCATCATCATGCGCTTGGCCACCTCCTGCGCGACGAAAAACGCGCCGCGCGTATTGGTGTCGAACACGTAGGCGAAATCCTCGGGCGTCACGTCGACGAGCTTCTGCATCGTCGAGACGCCGGAGTTGTTGACGAGGATGTCGATCGTGCCGGCCTCCGTCTCCGCGTGCGCGACCGCCGCGCGGATGCTCTGCGGGTCCGTCACGTCGAGCGACACCACGTGCGCGGCACCGCCCGCGGCCTCGATCTGCGCGCGCAATTCCTTCAAGCGCTCAACGCGGCGACTCGCGAGCACCACCTTCGCGCCCGCCTCCGAGAGCACCTGCGCGAAGCGCTGGCCGAGCCCGCTCGAGGCGCCCGTCACCATCGCCACCTTGCCTTCCAGATTGATCGAACGACCCATTACCACTCCTTCACCGGTTGGCCCGGCACGCCGTTTGCTGCCGGACAGGAACCCTATCACAAAAATAGAACGATCGTGCTAATGTTGGCGCATTCGGTTGCGGCAACTGTTTTGTTTAGCCGACAATACGCTCCCAATTAAAAGCATTCTAACGGTTAGAGGAACGCCAATGACCCCCGCAAGCCTCATCGAGCAGTACGGCCCCCGAGAATCGATGGAATATGACGTCGTGATCGTCGGCGGCGGCCCGGCCGGGCTGTCGGCGGCGATCCGCCTGAAACAGCTGGCCGCCGACAAGGGGGGCGAGATCAACGTCTGCGTGCTCGAGAAAGGCTCCGAGATCGGCGCGCACATCCTGTCGGGCGCCGTGATGGACCCGCGCGCGATCACGGAACTGTTTCCCGACTGGAAGGAACAAGGCGCGCCGCTCGAGGTGGCGGTCAGCGAGGACCGTTTCCTGTTCCTGAGCGAGACCGGCGCGCGGGCGGTGCCGAACTGGGCGCTGCCCGACAACTTCAAGAACCATGGCAACTACGTGGTGAGCCTGGGCAACGTCACGCGCTGGCTCGGCCAGCAGGCCGAGGCGCTCGGCGTCGAGATCTTCCCCGGCTTTCCGGCCGCCGAGATCCTCTACCACGAGGACGGCTCGGTGAAGGGCGTGGCCACCGGCAACCTCGGGATCGGCAAGAACGGCGAGCCGACCGAGAACTTCCAGCTCGGCATGGAACTGCACGCCAAGTACACGCTGTTCGCCGAAGGCTGCCGCGGCCACCTCGGCCGGCAGCTGATGGATCGGTTCCAGCTCAACGCGAACTGCGACCCGCAGGCCTACGGAATCGGCATCAAGGAACTGTGGGAAATCGACGCGGCGAAGCACAAGCCGGGCCTGGTGATCCACACCGCCGGCTGGCCGCTCGCCTCGGACACCTACGGCGGCTCGTTCCTCTACCACCTCGACAACCACCAGGTGGTGGTCGGCTTCGTGCTCGGGCTCGGCTACACCAACCCGTACCTGTCGCCGTTCGAAGAGTTCCAGCGCTACAAGACGCATCCCGAGATCCGCCGGTTCCTCGAAGGCGGCAAGCGGGTGTCCTACGGCGCGCGCGCGATCACGGCGGGCGGGCTGATGTCCCTGCCGAAGACGGTGTTCCCGGGCGGCGCGCTGCTGGGCGACGACGCCGGGTTCCTCAACGCCTCGCGCATCAAGGGCAGCCACGCCGCGATCAAGACCGGCATGCTGGCGGCCGAGGCCGCGTTCGACGCGGTGCAGGCCGGCCGCGAGCGCGACGAACTCGCCGCCTATCCGGCGGCGTTCAAACAGTCTTGGCTGTACACCGAGCTCTACAAGGCGCGCAACTTCAAGCAGTGGATGGCCAAGGGGCTCTATCTCGGCACGCTGATGGTCGGCATCGAGCAGAAGCTGTTCGGCGGCAACGTGCCGTGGACGCTGCACCACCAGCACGCCGATCACGAGATGCTGAAACCGGCCTCGCAATGCACGCCGATCGCCTATCCGAAGCCAGACGGCAAGCTGACCTTCGACCGGCTCTCGTCGGTGTTCATCTCGAACACCAATCACGAGGAGAACCAGCCGGCCCACCTGACGCTGAAGGATCCGCGCGTGCCGGTCGACGTGAACCTGCACACCTACGCGGGACCGGAGGCGCGCTTCTGTCCGGCTGCCGTCTACGAGTTCGCGAAGAACGAGGACGGCTCCGACCGCCTCGTGATCAACGCGCAGAACTGCGTACACTGCAAGACCTGCGATATCAAGGACCCGACCCAGAACATCGTCTGGGTCACGCCGGAAGGCGGCGGCGGTCCGAACTATCCGAACATGTGAGGCCGGGCCGGCCGGCACGCACCGCCGCCGCACGAAGAAACGGGCATCGCGCCGGCGCGATGCCCGTTTTGCGTTGCGACGTCCGGCGCCGCCGTGACGGCGCGCGCATGACGGTGCGTCACGGTGCGCTTGCGGCGATCCTCGGCGTGGCCGTCTCGACGTCGCCGCATTGCGCGCGGTGGCGCAGCGCGTGGTCGATCAGCACCAGCGCCAGCATCGATTCGGCGATCGGCGTGGCGCGGATGCCGACGCAGGGATCGTGGCGCCCGAACGTCTCGACGATGGCGGCGTCGCCGGTCTTGGTAATGGAGCGGCGCGGCGTGCGGATGCTCGAGGTCGGCTTGATCGCGATCGACACGGTCAGGTCCTGGCCCGTCGAGATACCGCCGAGGATGCCGCCCGCGTGATTGCCGACGAAGCCCTGCTCGGTCAGCTCGTCGCCGTGCTCGGAGCCGCGCTGCGCGACGCTCGCGAAACCGGCGCCGATCTCGACGCCCTTCACGGCGTTGATCGCCATCATCGCGTGCGCGATGTCGGCGTCGAGCCGGTCGTAGAGCGGCTCGCCCCACCCCACCGGCACGCCCGAGGCCACCACCTCGATGCGCGCGCCGATCGAGTCGCCGTCCTTGCGCAGCGCGTCCATATAGGCCTCGAGCTGCGGCACGATCGCGGCGTTCGGCGCGAAGAACGGGTTCTCGTGCACCTGGGCCCAATCGACGAACGGCACCTCGATCTCGCCGAGCGCGCTCATGTAGCCGCGCACCTCGATGCCGAAGCGCTCGCGCAGCCACTTCTTCGCGACCGCGCCCGCCCCCACCACGGGCGCCGTCAGCCGCGCCGAGGAGCGGCCGCCGCCGCGGTAGTCGCGGATGCCGTACTTCTGCCAGTAGGTGTAGTCGGCATGACCGGGGCGGAAGGTCTCGACGATGTTGCCGTAGTCCTTGCTGCGCTGGTCGGTGTTGCGGATCAACAGCGCGATCGGCGTACCGGTGGTGCGCCCCTCGAACACGCCGGACAGGATCTCGACCGCATCGGGCTCCTGGCGCTGCGTGACGTGGCGCGACGTGCCGGGCTTGCGGCGGTCGAGCTCGAGCTGGATGTCGGCTTCCGTCAGCGCCATGCCCGGCGGGCAGCCGTCGATCACGCAGCCGATCCCGGGGCCGTGCGATTCGCCGAAAGTCGTGACAGTGAAAAGCTTTCCGAGGGTATTGCCGGACATGAGGAGCCGTTCCAGAGAGAAAATCGGGGAAAGCGCCATTATGCCAGCGGCCCCGCCGATCGCGCAGACAACGCCGTGCCGCCACGCGCCGGAGCGCCCGGCACGCGGCGCGGCGCCCGAACCCACTTACCTGCGCGCGCCGCGCAGCTCGGCGACCACCTGCTGCAGCAGTTCCGGCGTGGCCGCCGAGGCCGCCACCGGCTCGCCGACCGCGAGCGTGAGCCGGCTCATCGCCCCCTTGCGCAGCGGCCGCGGCCAGCGGGCGTCGTGGTGGCGCGACAGCCAGCTGCCCCACAGCCCGCGCAGCGCCAGCGGCACGACCGGCACCTCGGCGCGGCGCAGGATCTCGCTCATGCCGTGGTGGAAGGTATTCACCTCGCCCGTCCTGGTCAGCTTGCCTTCGGGGAAGATGCAGACCAGATCGCCCGCCTTCAGCGCGGCCTCGCAGGCGTCGTAGGCCCGCACGAGCATCTGCGGATCCTCGTGGCGCGGCGCGATCGGGATCGCCTTGGCATGGCGGAACGCCCAGCGCGCGAACGGCGTGGCGAAGATCCGGTGATCCATCACGAAGCGGATCGGCCGCGGGCTCGCCGCGGCGATCACCAGCGCGTCGACGTAGCTGACGTGGTTGCAGACCAGCAGCGCCGCGCTCTGCTCGGGAATCCGCTCGGCATGCACGAGCCGGATCCTGTAGAACGTGTGGACCAGCGCCCAGGCGAGGAAGCGCAGCAGGAACTCCGGCACCAGCGAATAGATGTAGGTGGCCACCACCACGTTCAGCAGCGCCGTGACGAGGAACAGCCCCGGAATGCCGACGCCGAGCTTCGTCAGCCCCATCGCCATCACGGCCGAGGCCACCATGAACAGCGCGTTGAGGATGTTGTTGGCGGCGATGATGCGCGCGCGGTGGGTGGGCGCGCTGCGGCTCTGGATCAGCGCGTAGAGCGGCACGCTGTAGAGGCCGCCGAACATCGCGAGCAGGAACAGGTCGGCCAGCACGCGCCAGTGGGCGGCCCGTGCGAGAAACTCGCCGACCGAGAGCAAATGCGTGGGCGCGGGCAGCGCGTGGCTCGCGAAGTAGAGGTCGATCGCGAACACGCTGATGCCGATCGAGCCGAGCGGCACCAGGCCGATCTCGACGCGCCGCCGCGAGAGCCGCTCGCAGAACATCGAACCGAGGCCGATGCCGATCGAGAACGTCGCGAGCAGCACGGTCACGACGTCGGGGTTCGCCGACAGCACGTCCTTCGCGAACGGAAAGAACGAGGTCAGGAAGGTCGCGCCGACGAACCACAGCCACGAAATGCCGAGCAGGCTCAGGAACACGGTGCGGTCCTGCCCGGCCAGCCTCAGGTTGCGCCAGGTTTCCGACACCGGGTTCCAGTTGATCACGAGCTCAGGCTGCGGGGCCGGCGTCGCGGGCACGGCCGCCGAGACCAGCCGGCCGAGCAGCGCGATCGCCACGCAGGCCGCCGCGAGCAGCAGTTCGCCGCGCCCCTCGATGCCGGCCGCCGCGCCGCCGATGAGCGTGCCGATCAGGATCGCCACGAAGGTGCCCATCTCGACGAGCCCGTTGCCGCCCACCAGCTCATGGCCGTTCAGGTGCTGCGGCAGATACGAATACTTGACGGGGCCGAACAGCGTCGAGTGCATCCCCATCATGAACGTGCAGAGGTAGAGCAGCGAGGCGGCGTGCATGACGAAGCCGGCCGCGCCCACCAGCATCAGCGCGATCTCGAAGGTCTTCACGAAGCGCGTGAGCCGCGCCTTGTCGTACTTGTCGGCAATCTGGCCGGCGGTGGCCGAAAACAGCATGAACGGCAGAATGAACACGGCCGAGATCAGGAACGCGGCCGTGTTCGCGTCGACGCCGCTGAACTTCGCGGCCTGGAACGTGATCAGCGAGGTGAAGCCGATCTTGAAGACGTTGTCGTTGAGCGCGCCGAGGAACTGCGTGGCGAAGAACGGCGCGAAACGGCGCTCGCCGAGCAGGTCGAACTGCGAGGCATGCGCGCGGCGCGCGGCGCGGCGGGAGGTGGGCGTGGTGGTGGAATCGCTCATGCGCTTGGCGCGCGAAGCAGTGGCGCCGCCCGCGCGATCAGTATCGGATCGAAAACGGCCGGCACGCGTTCGCGGTCCGGCCGTGGCCAGGCGGGCGGCTCGTGGCACGCCCCATCAAGCAAACCGCCGGTGGGAAGCGGGCGGCGGCGTCAGTTGGCGACGGGCTTGGGCTGGACTTCGCCGTCCGGCTCGGGCGGCCAGTCGCGGATATAGGCCTTCAGCATGCGGTTCTCGAAGCTCTGCGCCTCGACCACCGTCTTCGCGACGTCGTAGAACGAAATCACGCCCATCAGCACGCGCTTGTCGAGCACCGGCATGTAGCGCGCGTGGCGTTCGAGCATCATGCGGCGTACTTCGTTCACGTCGGTCTCGGGCGTGCAGGTGAGCGGCTCGTCCATCACCTTGCGCACCTGCACGTCGCCGATCGCGCCGCCGTTGGCCTTCAGGCGCAGAATGATTTCGCGGAACGTCAGGATCCCGACCAAGTCGCCGTACTCCATCACGACGAGCGAGCCGATGTCGTGCTCGGCCATCGCGTCGACTGCTTCGCGCAGCGGCGTATCGGGCGTCACCGTAAACAACGTGTTGCCCTTGACTTTCAGAATATCGCTGACGCGCATTCTTGCCCCCAAAACTGGATGGTACTGAACCGGCTTCCGATCCTATCGGAAACCCCATCAAAAGGAAAGCGCACGGCGGCGCCGGCCAGGCCCGGCGCGGGCGCCCGCGGTTGCGGCGCGGCGCGGCCCGCCGCACAATGCACCTTGACCACAGCGGCCAGCCGGCCGGAGGAGACGGCAATGACACGCTCCGTGCATACCGAGCGGTTTACGAGCTTCTCGCAGTTCTATCCGTTCTACCTGAGCGAGCACCGCCATCCGGTGTCGCGGCGCCTGCATTTCGCAGGCTCGCTGGGCGTGCTCGGCTGCCTCGCGCTGGCCATCGCCACCGGCCGCTGGGGCTGGCTGCCGGCCGCCGTGGTGTGCGGCTACGGGTTCGCCTGGGTCGGCCATTTCGGCTTCGAGAAGAACCGCCCCGCCACGTTCCGCCATCCGCTCTACAGCCTGATGGGCGACTGGGTGATGTTCAAGGACATCTGCCTGGGCAAGATCCGGCTGTAAGGCGCGGCCGTTTGCGCCGGCCCCGGCGGCCCGGGGCGTCGTATTGCGCTTCCGGCAGCGGGGCTCGCGACGCCGCGGGACGGCCGGCGGGGCCCCGCCGCTCACGCCGTGCGGGGCGGCGGCGCGGCAGCCGGCGCGCCCTCGCCGCCCGCTTCCGGCGCGGCGCGGTTCACGAGCAGTTCGGCGAGCGTCACGCCGAGCCCCTCGCCCGCCAGCGCGCGCAGCAGCGCCTCGCCGTCGAGCACGGCGCGCCCGCGCTGGAGCTGGTACATCAGCTCGTCGCGATCGACCACGAAGGCGTCGAACAACTGCCCGAGCGTGAGCCGCTCCGGGCTCGCCAGCAGGATGTAGCGCATCGGCCCGCCGCCGCCGCTGTCGAGCCGCGCGATCCATTCACGCTCCTCCATCGTCGCCAGCAGCCGCTGGGCGGTTTCCATGCCGCAGCGCACCATCACCGCGAGCCGCGCCACCGAACGGCCGGGCCGGCCCTGTTCGCGCGCCTCGGCGAGCCGCGCCAGCAGGGCCAGCGCATCGAGCAGGTCGCTGCCGGGGTAGCCGATCCGGTGGAACTGGCCGATGCGGATCGCCGGCAGCGCCGAGGCGATCATCGCGCCCGCCAGCGTGATGAGCCAGCTCAGGTAGACCCAGAGCAGGAACAGCGGCACCGCCGCGAACGCGCCGTATACGGCCGTGTAGGTGGGAATGCGCCGCACGTAATAGCCGAAGCCGCGCTTGGCGAGTTCGAACGCGAGCGCCGCGCAGACGCCGCCCACCACCGCGTCGCGCCAGGCCACCGTGCAGTTCGGCAGATAGACGTAGAGCAGCGTGAAGGCGACCACCGTCAGCGGCAGCGAGGCGGCCGTGAGCAGCCATTCGAACGACGACGGCGTGGCCGGCGCACCGGCGAACGCGAGCGACTTGGTGAACAGGTACGACGAGATCGACAGGCTCACGCCGAACAGCAGCGGCCCGAGCGTGATGAACGCCCAGTAGGCCAGCACGCGCTGCGCGAACGGCCGCGGCTTGCGCACGCGCCAGATCACGTTGAACGCCGACTCGATCGTCATCATCGTCATCACCGCGGTCACGACGAGCACGATCAGGCCGGCCGTGGTCAGCCCCTTGGCCTTCGCGGAGAACTGATTCAGGTACTTGAAGATCTGGTTGTTGATCTGCGCCGGCATCAGGTGATCGGCGAGGAAACTCTGCAGCGACGCCTGGAACGACGAGAAGATCGGAAACGCGGTGAACAGCGCGAACGCGACGGTGACGAGCGGCACCAGCGCGAGGATCGTGGTGAAGGTCAGGCTGCCCGCCACCTGCGGGATCCGATCCTCTCCGCCGCGCCGGGCGGCGAAACGGGCAAGGCGTTTGATGGTGTCGAGGTCGACGCTGAGCTTCGGCAACGGCTTTCTCCTTCGGGCAACATGCACGCCGCCGCGCGTCGCGGCGGTCGCCCCCCTATAATAGCCGCTCACTCTCGAAGCCTATGAAAGACATCCTGGTGCTCTATTACAGCCGCCACGGCACGACGCGCGAACTCGCGCTCGCGATCGCGGCCGGCATCGATGCCGTCCCCGGCGCGCAGGCGCGCATCCGCACCGTGCCGCCCGTATCCACCGTCTGCGAGGCGAGCGAGCCCGAGATTCCGTCCGACGGGCCGCCCTATGCGGAACCGCGCGATCTCGAGGAATGCGCCGGCCTCGCGCTCGGCTCGCCGACGCGCTTCGGCAACATGGCCGCGCCGCTCAAGTATTTCCTCGACGGCACCACCGCGCAGTGGCTCGCCGGCGCGCTCGGCGGCAAGCCCGGTGCCGTGTTCACGTCCACCGGCAGCCTGCACGGCGGGCAGGAATCGACGCTGCTGTCGATGATGCTGCCGCTGCTGCACCACGGCATGCTGATCGTCGGCATTCCCTATACCGAAAGCGCGCTGAGCACCACCGACGCCGGCGGCACGCCCTACGGCGCCTCGCATCACGCGCGCAGCGGCCACGGCGGCGTGCGCGCCGGCCTGTCCGACGACGAGCGCACGCTCGCCGTGGCGCTCGGCACCCGGCTCGCGCAGGCCGCGCTGCGGCTGGCCGCGCCGCAATGAGTGGCCCGCAATGAGCGGGCCGGCCGCCGTGCGCGCCAGTCACGCGCGGCTCGCGCTCGGCTGCCTGCTCGCGCTGATCGCGCTGTCGCTGGCCTGGGAGCTGTGGCTCGCGCCGCTGCGCCCCGGCGGTTCGGCACTGATGCTGAAGGCGGTACCGCTCGCGCTGATGGTGCCGGGCGTCTGGCGGCGCAGCCTCTACACGCTGCAATGGGGGGCGATGCTGATCCTGCTCTACTTCGCCGAGGGCGTCGTGCGCGGCATGACCGACGGCGGGCTGTCGGCGCGGCTCGGCTGGCTCGAATGCCTGCTCGCGCTCGGCTTCTTCGCCGCCGCGCTGGCCGGCGTCGCACCGTTCAAGCGCGCGGCGCGCCAGGCGAAGGCCGCCGGCCGGCCGCCCGCCGCCCCCGCTCCCCGCGCCGCACGCGCCGGCCGCTCCGTTACGGAGCCGGCGGCACTGCGGCACGGCAAACCGGCCGGCGCGCGGCGTGACCAGCGCGCGCCGCGCCGCCCATCCTGACCGAGTTCGAGACCTTCGCGATGAGCCTCTCCCCTGCTTTCCTCGATGCCTGCCGCGCCGCGATCGGCGCCGAGCACGTACTGACCGGCCCGCACGACACCGCGCCCTACGTCACCGACTGGCGCAAGCGCTATCACGGCGCGACCGGCGCGGTGCTGCGCCCCGGCTCGACGGACGAGGTCGCGGCCCTGGTCCGGCTGGCGGGGGCGCATCGCGTCGCGCTGGTGCCGCAGGGCGGCAACACCGGCCTGGCGGGCGGCGCGACCCCCGACGCGAGCGGCACCCAGGCGGTGCTGAGCCTCGGGCGCCTGAACCGCGTGCGCGAGCTCGATGCGCACAACAACACGATCACCGTCGAGGCCGGCGTGATCCTGGCCGAGATCCAGGCGCGCGCGCAGGACGCCGGCCGGCTGTTCGCGCTGAGCCTCGCGGCCGAGGGCAGCTGCACGATCGGCGGCAACCTCTCCACCAACGCGGGCGGCACCGCGGTGCTGCGCTACGGCAACACGCGCGAGCTATGCCTCGGTCTGGAAGTGGTGACGCCGCAGGGCGAGATCTGGAACGGCCTGCGCGGGCTGCGCAAGGACAACACCGGCTACGACCTGCGCGATCTCTACATCGGCGCCGAGGGCACGCTCGGCATCATCACGGCGGCGGTGATGAAGCTGCATCCGCGCCCGGCCGCGCAGGTGACGGCGCTCGCCGCGCTCGAATCGGCCCACGCCGCGCTCGATTTCCTGGCGCTCGCGCAGCGCGCGGCCGGCCCGCTGCTGACCGGCTTCGAGCTGATGTCGGATTTCTGCATGCGGCTCGTCGGCAAGCACTATCCACAGTTGCGCTACCCGTTTGCGGGCACTCACGCGCAGACGGTGCTGCTCGAACTGTCCGACAACGAAAGCGAGCAACACGCGCGCGCGCTGTTCGAGGCGATGATGGCCGAGGCCTTCGACGCCGGGCTCGTGAGCGACGCGGTGGTGGCCGAGAACCTCGCGCAGTCGCGTGCGTTCTGGGATCTGCGCGAGCACATCCCGCTCGCGCAGGCCGACGAGGGGCTCAACATCAAGCACGACATCGCGGTGCCGATCTCGTCGATCGCGCGCTTCATCGACGAGACCGACGCGGCGATCCAGCAGGTCGCGCCCGGCGCGCGCATGGTCACCTTCGGCCACCTCGGCGACGGCAATCTGCACTACAACGTGCAAACGCCCGAGGGCGGCGATGCGAAGGCGTTCCTCGCCGCATTCCAGGCACCGATCAACCGCGTGGTATACGACAACGTGCAGCGCCACCACGGCACCATCAGCGCCGAGCACGGCATCGGCCAGCTGAAGATCGACGACGCGCAGCGCTACAAGTCGCCGGTCGAGGTGGGGCTGATGAAGACGCTCAAGCAGGCGTTCGACCCGCTCGGCCTGATGAATCCCGGCAAGGTGCTGCGCTGAGCCGCCCGCGGGGAGCCGCCAGGCCGATCCGCGTACACGGGCCGGCCGACCGGGTGGTGCCGGCCGGCGACATCCGCGACCACGCCTAGGGCTTGCGCTGGGCCGCCGAAAGCGTCGAGCTCGGCGAACCGGCTGCGCTGGTCGCGCCGCCGCGGGTCCCCGGCCTACCGCCAAGTCAGCTGCGGTAGACAACGACGCGCAAGTCGCTCGAAAATGGACCTATCGAACAGGCACTGAGTCACGAGAACGATGCGAATTCAGATAGCGTCAGACTTGCACCTCGAAGTAATAACCCGTCACTTCCCACGCGAGCGACTCATTCAACCCGCCCCTGAAGCAGAGCTTCTGGTTTTGGCAGGTGATATCCACAACGGCTCGGCCGCGCTTGATCTCTTTAGGGACTGGCCTGTCCCGGTCGTCTACGTCGCGGGTAATCACGAATTCTACGACGGGTCCATCACGACGGTTCTGCAAGAACTCGAGTCGGAATCGAAAGGCACGCCGATACATTTTCTCGAACGCCAATCTTATGTAACCGGCGACCTGCGAATTCTGGGTTGTACTCTCTGGACAGACTATCAGCTCTACGGTTCTGACGAGGAGAGTCAGCGCTGCGCGCAAAATTATTCAAATGCTCATCTGTGCGACCGACGGGCCATCACATCGGGCTCGGGATGCCCATTCACTGCGCAGCTCGCATTGGAGGAACATAAACGGGCTCGGTCGTGGCTCGCATCCGAATTACGCCGGCCGTTCGCCGGCAAAACGCTTGTCGTCACTCATCATGCGCCCCACCCTCTTTCAATAAGCGAAAAATACCAGGGCAGTCCGTCCAATCCAGCGTTCGTGAGCGATCTCGGCGACCTGATTGGCGGCGCGCAATTGTGGATACATGGCCACTGCCACGACACCGCCGATTATCGGATCGGAGACTGCCGGATAGTTGCCAACCCCCGAGGCTACGCGCGATGGTCGGGCGCTCCCGAAGCGGCGTCCGAGTTGACTTTCGAGAATCCGCGGTTTGCGCCGAACCTCGTCATTCACATCTAGCAGGCGGTTGCAGCACCTCGAGCCACCGAGAAGTCGGCGCGCTCGGCGCCGGCAAGGCCAAACGCGCTACTTCCTTCGGCCCGCAGCCACCGGACGGTTGGCAGAGGTCTGCTTCGTTGCCGAAGCAGGCTTCGGCGCGATGCGCTCGTGCGGTTCAACGCGCTGAGACGCGAGGCCGTCGTATACGCCGGACTCGGATAGTTCCGACGCAATTTCCTTCAGCGTTGCAATCACGATGCGGATTGCCGGCGTCATCGCGCCCTGGCTCGAGCTGGCAAGGGTCACGAAGCGAGTGATGCTGGGCTTGACGATTCTTGATGCGCGCAACCGTCCAGAGCGCACGTCGGGGGCGATTGCCCACGGCCCGAGCACAGCATATCCGCGCCCCGTAGCAGCCACCTCGCGCTGCACCGCCAGCGAGTCTGCCTCCAGCACGATCCGAAGCTCGATGCCGGCCCGGCGAGCCTCATCATCCAACAGATTTCGTAGACGGTTGGGCCGCCCCGGCAATATCAGAGGCAAACCCGCAAGATGCTTGAACTCGACGCTCTTGCGCTGCAGTACGGCTGCGTCGGGGGCACCGACGAGATAGGTCTCGATTGTCGCGAGCGTTGCGATCCGCTCCGTCGTCATGGCGCGTTCCGCATGGAAAAGGATAGCGAGGTCCACGCGTCCACTGTCCAGCCACGTCTCAACCTCGCCCAATTGACTCTCGCGAACGTTCAGACGGATGTCCGGATAAGAGGCCAGTTCAAAAACCCTGCTCAGCTCGTCTGAAGATGTTCCAACAGATGATCGAGCAGCCAAGTTTGAGGAATGCTTCGTGAATGTAGGCACGTCGCTCGAAGCGAGTGCGTAGGCGCCGGAAATTGTGGAGCCAGGAATGCGTACGTTCGACCACCCAACGATACTTGCCCAGACCACTGCCATGCTCGGTCCGGCGCTTGGCGATCACGGGCTTGATACCGCGTTCGCGCAACGCGCGACGATGTCGGGTGGAATCGTAGCCGCGATCGGCGTAGACGACGCCGGGCTTCTGAAGCGGTCGGCCACGAACGCCGCGAATGGGTGGAATCGCATCAACGAGCGGCAGCAACTGCGTGACGTCGTTGGTGTTCGCGCCAGTCAGGATCGCAACGAGAGGAACGCCGTTGGCGTCTACGAGGACGTGGTGCTTGGAACCGGGTCGCGCGCGATCGGTGGGGTTCGGGCCAGTTTTTCGCCCGCCCCAACGGCGCGCACGGACGACGAATCGACCGCAGCGTATGACAGATCGATTTGGCCGGCCGCACGCAACTTGTCGAGTAGCAACTCGTGCAGTTGGTCCCATACACCAGCCTTTTGCCAGTCGCTCAATCGCCGCCAGCATGTGGCGCCCGAGCCAAAGCCCAGACGAGTCGGCAAGTGGTTCCAACGAATTCCCGTTTTGAACACGAACAGGATGCCGTTGAGAGCCGCACGGTCGGACACGCGCGGGCGACCAGGATCGCTCTTCGCTCGAAGCTTCGCAGGTGGCAGCAATGGTTCGATCAGTATCCACAGTTCGTCGTCAATGATTGGCGCTTCCATCCTTGGACTTCCGTTGTTCTGATGCCCAAGGTTAACAGCTTGCCGAGGAAGTAAACAGCCCCTCTCGGGAGTTTTTGAACTGGCCTCTAAGCGTCGTTGATGCGCTCACATAGCTTGGTCATCAGCGGGTGAGCCGTCGACGGCAAAATGCCGATTCGCACTTCGCCATATGGAGCGCCCGACGAGGTGCGTATGTCGTTGAAAAGCTGGTCGGTGTCCGCAATCCAGGCACGGATTCTGGGAATGATCTGTAGAAGTCGCGACCCGATCTGACAGTTACCCGTTCCGACGGTGCGTGACTGTCAGATCAGATTCAGGTGGCTCACTTTCTCCTTCCACACCTCCTTGCCCGCGATGAGCGTCTGCAAAGGCGTGCGACCACAACACATCTTACCTTGATGCGTTCGCTCGCCGTTGTAGTACATCAGCCAAGTATCGAGATCGACCTGCAGTTCCGCCAGCGTCAGATAGAGCTTGTGGCGGAACGCGACCTGATAAAACTCCTGCAGGATGGTTTTATGGAACCGCTCGCAGATGCCATTGGTCTGCGGATGTCGCGCCTTGGTTTTGGTGTGCTCGATGTCGTTCAGCGCCAGGTACAGCTGATAATCGTGCGATTCCGGCTTGCCGCAATACTCCGTGCCTCGATCGGTCAGCATGCGGATCACACCCATGCCGTGCTCCTCGAAGAACGGCAACACCCGGTCATTGAGCAGATCGGCCGCCGTGATCGGCGTCTTGGTCGTGTACAGCTTGGCCATCGCCACTTTGCTGTAGGTGTCGACGAAGGTCTGCTGGTAAATCCGGCCTACGCCCTTGATCGTGCCCACGTAGAACGTGTCCTGCGAGCCCAGATAGCCGGGATGAGCGGTTTCGATTTCGCCATGAGCCACATCGTCGTCCTGCTTTCTTTCCAGCGCGGCCACCTGGTCCTCGCTCAGCACGATGCCTTTTTCAGCGACCTGCTTCTCCAGCGCCACGAGCCTCAGCTTGAAGGACGACAACGCGTGACGCAGCCAGATCGAACGAACGCCGGATGCAGACACGAAAATGCCGCGCCGGCGTAATTCGTTGCTGACCCGAACCTGCCCGTGGGCGGGCTGCTCGATGGCATAGGCCAGCACGGCGATTTCCGTCGCTTCATCGACTCGATTCTTGGGATTCGGCTTGCGCCGATTGCTGTCGAACAGGGCATCGACGCCGCCCTCGGCCACGGCGTTCTGATAGCGGTAGAACGTATCGCGCGACAGCCCCATCACCTTGCAGGCTTTCGACACGTTGCCCAGCTCGGCGGCCAGATTCAGCAGACCGATCTTGTGGCGGATGACATTTTGGTTGAGACTACTCACGGGGTTACTCCTTGGCGCTTGCGCGCTGTTTTGATGAAGATTCGCACCTCTATCAAAACGGGTAACCCCGCCTCTTGGCAAGGCCTTACTGTCAGATCAAGTCTGAACTTCTACAAATGATCCGCTCTCCGAATCCGGTCAGCTTCACGCCACGCCCGGTCCTTTCGAACAGGCGTCCGCCGCACTCGCGCTCGAACTCGGCAATCTGCCTGCTGACGTTGGACTGCACGGTCTGTCGAAGTGCAGCAACGCGGCTGATGCTTCCCAGCTCCGCCACCTCGACAAACAACTTGAAGGCGTCCCGTTCCATCGCTTCCTCCACCTATCTCTATGGAAGCATATCTGAATTCACACCAATGCGCCTATCGGCATGAATTTTCAACGCATAGACTGCTTGAAAACACGACGTGACTGCTCCCCTCATCGTGACTCACACGACTGAGCAGCACTGGAGACAGCCGTATGCGGACCTCCCTCGAATCGAGATATGCGGCAGGCAGCACCATCCTCAATGCGAACCCCAGGTGCGTGCACCAGCGTTGATGCGGCACGTGCCCTCGTCGTAGGTCAATGCGACCTCCAGGCCGCGAATACCAAACCGGATTGCCCGTTCCGGGAGCGTTCCCAGCGCTCCCGGCGGGCAATGCCGTGCCATACCAATACTCAAAGGAGACAGCAGAGATGAGAATGGACCGGAGCGCGCGCGTTCGCCGCAAATTGACTCCAAGCTACCTCGCCGTTGCATCGATTTCCATCTGGACCGGGGTGGTTCAGGCCCAGCCAGCCCCGTCGGCCCCTTCTGCTCCGATTCAGTTGTACGGCTTGGTAGGCACATACATCGCCGAGTCAAAGGTGAGCGGCGTGCCTCGAGGTAGCGTCGTGCTGGGAGGTGGCGGCCTGATGACGTCGTTCTGGGGGCTGCGCGCCAAGGAAGACCTCGGCGGAGGGTATGCCGCTGTCTTTGTGCTGGAAAGCTTCTTTCGTCCGAATACGGGCCAGCTGGGAAGAAACGCCACCGACGGGTTGTTCTCGCGCAATGCCTACCTGGGATTCACAAGCCCGTACGGCATCTTCCGACTGGGCGAGCAGACGACGCACACGTACCTCAATCAGATTCTGCTGAACCCGTTCGGTTCTTCCGTCGTGTTCTCTCCTCTCGTCGTGCAGTCGTACACCGCCGCATACAACAATACCGTTGTGGGCGACACCGTCTGGGACAACGTCGCAAGCTATGAGAGTGCGTCGTATAGGGGCCTCACCGGCACCGTGCAATATGGCGTCAGCGGAGCAAGCGGCCACCAGGGGAAGGATAACCTCGGCCTGCATCTCAACTATGAGAATGGCCCGCTTCAGGTCGCCCTGTCCGCGCAGCGTGTCCGGATGGCGGTCAATCTGCCGAACGTGCAGCAGTATCTCTACCTCGCCGGCGCTACGTACAACGCCAACTTCGCCAAGTTCTACGCCGCGATGCAAACGACCAATACGACGACCACCGAGGTGGGCTCTCATACTTACGAACTCGGCCTCTCGATTCCTGCTACGCCGACCGCCGCGGTGCTCGTCGAGTGGGCGAGGACGACGCAGTCAGCACCGAAAGAAAAGGACTCGATTCGGAACACGGCATCCGTCGGCTACGACTATTACCTGTCGAAACGCACCGACGTCTACGCCGTCTATTCCTACGACAAGCTCAGCGGCAAGCCCTCCGGCAGCACCTACGGCGTGGGTATGAGACATACCTTCTAAGAGGCCAGTTCAAAAACTCCCGAGAGGGGCTGTTTACTTCCTCGGCAAGCTGTTAACCTTGGGCATCAGAACAACGGAAGTCCAAGGATGGAAGCGCCAATCATTGACGACGAACTGTGGATACTGATCGAACCATTGCTGCCACCTGCGAAGCTTCGAGCGAAGAACGATCCTGGTCGCCCGCGCGTGTCCGACCGTGCGGCTCTCAACGGCATCCTGTTCGTGTTCAAAACGGGAATTCGTTGGAACCACTTGCCGACTCGTCTGGGCTTTGGCTCGGGCGCCACATGCTGGCGGCGATTGAGCGACTGGCAAAAGGCTGGTGTATGGGACCAACTGCACGAGTTGCTTCTCGACAAGTTGCGTGCGGCCGGCCAAATCGATCTGTCATACGCTGCGGTCGATTCGTCGTCCGTGCGCGCCGTTGGGGCGGGCGAAAAACTGGCCCGAACCCCACCGATCGCGCGCGACCCGGTTCCAAGCACCACGTCCTCGTAGACGCCAACGGCGTTCCTCTCGTTGCGATCCTGACTGGCGCGAACACCAACGACGTCACGCAGTTGCTGCCGCTCGTTGATGCGATTCCACCCATTCGCGGCGTTCGTGGCCGACCGCTTCAGAAGCCCGGCGTCGTCTACGCCGATCGCGGCTACGATTCCACCCGACATCGTCGCGCGTTGCGCGAACGCGGTATCAAGCCCGTGATCGCCAAGCGCCGGACCGAGCATGGCAGTGGTCTGGGCAAGTATCGTTGGGTGGTCGAACGTACGCATTCCTGGCTCCACAATTTCCGGCGCCTACGCACTCGCTTCGAGCGACGTGCCTACATTCACGAAGCATTCCTCAAACTTGGCTGCTCGATCATCTGTTGGAACATCTTCAGACGAGCTGAGCAGGGTTTTTGAACTGGCCTCTAAGGGCGCTTCCAGCGCGGGATCACCGTGCCGGTGCGAATCGGGAGATTCGTGTCGGCATTTTCTCAGTTCCGACCTACGGCGCCTTGAACAGCCACCGTGGAGCAGCCCCCTGAAACACCGGACACAGTCACCCACTTACAATAACGGGTAGGCATAAGACCGTGTTTTTGACTCACACCAGGCAGGAAGTGATGGACGTGTTGACGGGCCCGGAGCGTCGGCGGCGCTGGACGGCAGAGCAAAAGCTGGCGATGGTTCGCGAGAGTTTCGAGCCGGGGAAATCGGTTTCGATGGTAGCGCGCCAGCACGGCGTGAATCCGAACCAGCTCTTTCACTGGCGCAAGCTTTACCAGGATGGAAGCCTGTCGGCGGTCAAGGCTGGCGAGGAAGTGGTTCCGGCCTCGGAGCTGGCCGACGCGCTCAAACAGATTCGCGAGCTGCAGCGCATGCTCGGCAAGAAGACGATGGAGAACGAGATTCTTCGCGAGGCTGTCGAATACGGCCGGGCAAAAAAATGGATAGCGCACTCGCCATCGTTGCCGGAGGACAGCCAGTGAAACTGGTCTGCGAAGTCCTCGGCGTGTCGCGCTCGAACGTATCGGCACGCAGGTCACGCGAGGCGACTTGGCGCGACGCACGGCAGTCCAGAGCGACCCACGATGCACCAGTCGTCGAAGCCATTCAGCGGGTGATCAGCGAGCTGCCCAGCTACGGCTATCGACGCGTATGGGGAGCGTTGCGCCGCGAGCGCATTGCAGCGGGACAGGCACCGCTGAACGCCAAGCGCATTTACCGCGTAATGCGCATGCATGGCCTGCTGATGCAACGCAGAGCGACACCGGTTCGGCCGCAGCGCCGTCACGATGGCAAGGTTGCGGTGGAGCGCAGCAATCAACGGTGGTGTTCCGACGGCTTCGAGTTTCGCTGCGACAACGGCGAGCCGTTGCGCGTGACGTTCGCACTCGACTGCTGCGACCGCGAAGCGATGAGCTGGGCGGCCACGACGGCCGGCCATAGCGGCGACATCGTGCGCGACGTGATGCTGGCTGCGGTGGAAAGCCGGTTTGGGGATGTGCTGCATACC
The DNA here is from genome assembly GCF_000960995.1 of Burkholderia glumae LMG 2196 = ATCC 33617. Lineage (NCBI taxonomy): Bacteria > Pseudomonadati > Pseudomonadota > Betaproteobacteria > Burkholderiales > Burkholderiaceae > Burkholderia > Burkholderia glumae. The sequence continues at coordinate 3,272,988 of NZ_CP009435.1, forward strand.
GAGTCCGAAATCGAGTGGCTGAGCGACAACGGCTCGGGCTATACGGCCGAGGAGACGCGTCAGTTTGCGGCGCTGCTCGGCCTGAAGCCGTTGACCACGCCGGTGTGCAGCCCGCAGAGCAACGGCATGGCGGAAAGCTTCGTGAAGACCATGAAGCGCGATTACGTCGCTATCATGCCGAAGCCGGACGCAGCGACCGCGGCCAGGAATCTGGCCATCGCATTCGAGCACTACAACGAAAAGCATCCCCATAGCGCGTTGAAGTACCGCTCGCCTCGCGAGTTTCGACGTTCGACGGATTCAGCAACCTAAGTGGGTGCCGTGTCCTGAGTTACGGGGGCAACTCCACACCGGTCTCGAGTGACACGCTGCCCGGTCGAGTCAAACAGAAAAATCGCCGCGCATCCGGGCAACGCGCGGCGATGATTCGAAAGCTACTGCTGCGAGGCGAATTTTCCTTGCCGCTGAAGACGCTGCAAGCGGCCGTCAGGGTGATATGTCTTCGAGCGAGCGATTGGTCGTCTCAATCATCGCGCGCGAGGCGAGCAGCCCGACCATGGTCGTTGCGGCAAACATCAGGAACACCGCGGAAATCCCATGGCCCGACAGGACCACACCGACAATCGCAGGTGCCGCTGCGGATGCCGCGCGCAGCCACGAGGTTGCGAGCCCGGTTCCAATTGCCCGCATGCGGGTCGGATAGATTTCAGGCGTGTAGAGATAGAGCATGACCGTCGTGGTTCCCATCACGGCGTAGGCCGATGAGCCCAGCAACATCACCGACCAGGGGCTGCCCTTCGCGAGCGTGCCGAGTATCAAAAGCAGCACGCCGCTGACCAGGAAGGTCGCCATCGCCCAACGGCGGCGCCCGGTACGGTCGACCAGAAAAGCACAGAGCAACACGGCGCCGGCGCTGAGCACGTTCGATAGCGACGCCATGTGCAGGGATTCTCGCAGCGGCAGGTGATACACCGTGTGGTACAGGCTCGGCAGCCAGTTGTTGATGCCATTGGCCACGAAGTAAGAGCTGGCCCACAGCACCCATACAATCAGCGTGCGGCCTCGGTAGACCTCCGAGAACAGCTCTCTGCACGACGCCTTCTTCCTCGACTGGCTCGCGTCGCGAAGCTTTGAGAGGCGCCGCTCTATCTCAACCCAGTCGCGCCCGGCGTCGAGGTTGCGACGCGTGGTGCTGGCCTCGATCTTTTCGATGACGCGCTCCGCTTCATCGTAGCGGCCCTTCGAGATGAGCCAGCGAGGCGACTCCGACAGACGGGCGATGAAGAACGTGACGACAAGACCAGGAATCGCGCCAACCAGGAACATGCACTCCCAGCCGTAACGCGGGACCACGAATGCGCCGACTTGCGCCGCGCCGAGCAGGCCCAACGGAAAAATCAGCTCGTAGATGAGGAAGAAGCGGCCACGGCCATGTGCCTGGCTCTGCTCGCTGATATAAGCGGCCGCTACCGGCACTTCGCCACCAACGCCGATACCCTGCAGGAACCGCGCGAGGAAGAGAAGCTGGAAACTCCCCGTGAACGCACACGCAATGCCCATGACCGACATGATTCCAACCGTCGCGGTCGCGCTGGGCACGCGTCCGAAGCGCTCGGCGATCCAGCCAAAGGCTAGCGCCCCGACAAACTGCCCCAGATACCCCGCGGCGATGAGCACGCCAATCTGCATTGGCGAGAGATGCCACAGGCCGACCAGCACCGGCAAGGCGAAGGCGAGCGAGAGTGCGTCGAATGCATCGAAAAACGTGGCACTGCCCATGATGATTCGGGCCTTTGTGTGCCACCGGCTGAATGGAACGTTCTCGATACGGAAAAGCAGCTGTGCTGCGCGTGCTACAGGTTCAGACTTGTGGCTGGCCATAGAGTCGGAGCCGACCACGGCGCCCGCCAGTATCTTGCCCATGTTGTCTCCATCCAATCCATCGACCGCGGGCTCGACCCTGGCCCACTTATCTATCGTTTGTCCCGGCCCCCTCGGTGCTGCAATCGGGTAAGGTCGCTCACGACAGGTCTGGTCATATGACTGTTGTTCCAATGCTCTCGGATGAGAGAGCGGGCGAAGCGTCACGCCTCGCCCGGCGGGCCAAGTCCTTCCCGGACTCGGCCATACTGCCCACGACTCACGTACGCTCGCACGTGATGGCGCGGCATCGCCCCTTAGTCGACGAGGCCGGCCGAGCGCAGTGCCTGTGCGATTTCGACATCGGCACCTTCCTGCAGCGGCAGCAGCGGCGAGCGAACCGTTGCGTGTTCAAGAATGCCGCGAGCGACCAGACCGTGCTTGAGCGCGACCGTACCTTCCATGTGCGAGCCGCGGTGGTACACCGAGCGCGTGACGGGCAGCAGGCGGTCGTGGATGGCGCGCGCCGCCTTGTAGTCCTTCGCCTTGCCGGCCTTGATAAGCTCGATGAGCGGTTCCGGTGCGAGGCTGCCGTAGCCGACCAGCGCGCCATCGACATCGAACATCGTATGCAGCAGATATTCGTCGTGGCACGTCAGGATTTGCAGTTCCGGACGTTCGCGGCGGACCACGGGGATTTCCGTGTCCCAACGGCGCATGTTACGCACGCCGTTCTTCATCGCGAACACACCCGGCTGGGCAGCGATCTCGAGTTGGGTTTCGAGGTTGTACGTCGCCTTCGTGACGTCCGGATACTGGAACAGAATCAGCGGCAGGCCGCTTTCTTCGTGGATGGCGCGATAGCGGTCCTGCGGGGCGCCCTTCTGGTAGCCGAAACGCAGCCAGCCGTGCGACGGATAGACGAGGCCCGCCGACGCGCCAGCCTTGACAGCGCGCTTCGCTTCCAGCGCCGCGACCTGCGTGCCTTCCAGCGTGATGCCGGCGATCACCGGGATCTTGTTGTCGACCGACTTGACGAAGGCCTCGATGACCTTCTGCTGCTCGTCGGGCGTCATGAACGTACCTTCACCGGCGTGCCCCAGAACGGTCAGTCCTTTGACGCCTTCGATGCCCCCGAGCCAGGAACCCAGACGCTGAATGGCTTCGTAATCCACGGCGCCGTCGCGGGTGAAGGGAGTAACGGGAGCGGGAACCAAGCCCTTGAGGTCGATGCTTTTCATGCGGTCTCCGAAGTGCAAAGCAGTTGCGTGTCTGGACGTATCCCCGTTCGGGGCACACATCCCACCGTCCACCCGCGCTGAGGGCTTGGGCTGTCTTGCCTGCGCGTCACGCAGCGGGAATGGAGACCAGTGTAGGCTTCGAAGTGATAGCGAGAAAGGCATGGTGATGCATTTCAGCTATCTCACAAATGAGATGGCTTTCGACGTGACTCGGCGCTTGGCCGGTGCCTCGCTCTCGTCAACAACGAATCCGCGAGGAACGGGATGCGCAAGGTCATGAAACCCGAGCGCAAAGCCAACCTAGTAACAACCCTGGCGCGTTTCCAGGTGCAGCGGATCACGCTGCGCTGATCGCGGCCTGGCAGGCGACCGGCATGAGCACGCCGAGCGAGGCATGCAGGCGCTGGCGATTGTCATCGCCCTCGAGTCAATCCGAGGGGCGTCGCAGCGGTAAACGACAACGGGCGTGCCACCAGCACGCCCGTCGAAAGGCTCGGATGCGGCGCGCCCGGCCGCAGCCGGCCGGCCCGCCGGGGCCGCGAACGGATCGCCCGCCCGCCTCAGTCGCGCGGCGTTCGCCGCGCCGGCTGGCGGACCCGCACCGGCACCAGCCGCTGCTGCAGGCCGCCGCGCAGCAGATCGCGCGCACCCACCACACCCATCAGGCCGACCACGGCCGCCAGACCCAGCATCACCCAGTGCGCGCTCATCGCATTTCTCCGTCAGTCCATCAGTGCAATGGCTCAACAGTAGCAAACCACAAAGGTTTCGAGCGTAAAAAAGTGTTGCCGAACCGAAAAGCAACGTTAAACGCGCGGCCGCGCCAGCGCTGGCCCGCTCAGGTCGCGCGCGTGAAGCGCTGCAGCGTCTCGATGTCGGCCTCGATGATGGCCGGCAGCGACTCGCGCATGAAATCGACCCAGGTGCGAATCTTCGCGTCGAGATATTGGCGCGACGGGTACAGCGCGTAGATATTCATCACGTGAGAGCGATATTCGGGCATCACCCGCACGAAATCGCCGGCACGCAGCCCGGCGATCGCCGTATGCAGCGGCAGCACGCCCACCCCCATGCCCTCGCGGATCGCCACCGCCAGCGCCTCGGCCACATTGACGCAAAACGAGCGCTGGGCGGGAGGGAAATGCTCCTCGCCGTCCGGCCCGACCAGCGTCCAGTCGTCCCAGACGAAGCCGGTCGCCACCATCCCGAGGCAGGCGTGCGCGTCCAGATCCTCGGGCCGCTGCGGTACGCCATGCCGTTCGAGGTAGTCGGCCGACGCGCAGGCAACGCTGAAGGTCTCCCCCAGACGCTGCGAGACCAGCCCGGAATCGGGCAGATGCCGGTCCACCACCACCGATACGTCGAAGCCCTCGTCGAGCAGGTCGGGCAGGCGCTGCGCGAGCGTCAGGTCCACCTGCACCTCGGGATAACGCTGCCGGTAACGCGCAATCATCGGCACCGCGTAGTGCTGGCCGAGGCTCGTCATGCTGTGGACCCGCAGCTTGCCCGACGGACGGGCATGCGCGTCGCCGGCCTCCGCCTCGGCCTGATCGACGTAGGCGAGGATCTGCTCGCAGCGCTGCAAGTAGCGCTCGCCGGCCTCGGTCAGCGCGATCCGGCGCGTGGTGCGATTCAGCAGACGCGTGCGCAGATGCGCCTCCAGGTCCGACACCGCGCGCGAGGCGTAGGCGGTGGTCGAATTCAGCTGCTGGGCGGCAGCGGTGAAGCTCCCCGCATCGACCACGCGCACGAACACACGCATGTTCTGAAGCGTATCCATACCGACTCCCCCTTCAATGCGAGCAAATTGTTGCACAGTACCGCAGCAATATTGTCCCAGAAAACGTAAAAATGCCTTGCGGTCTTACGGATTTATTCGGAAATAGATCAAAAAATATAATCATTCCCGGGTCATTTTTATCCAAACGGGAGAAAATCGTGCAGTCTCGGGCGACAAAAGGGACACTCGCGCTGATGGTTCTTGCAATGTCATTAACAATGGCCGGCTGCGCGAGCATCGGCCGCGTTGCACCGCGGGCGTCGAAAGTCGAGCCGTCCGCACTCGATGCGGGGGCCGCCATCCGCGCCGCGAACCACGATGCCGGCTGGCCGAGCGCCGACTGGTGGCGCGCCTACGGCGACCCGCAACTCGACGCATGGATTGCGAGCGCGCAAGCGGGCAATCCGTCGCTGGCCGCCGCGCAGGCACGCGTGCGCCAGGCGCAGGCGGCGGCCGGCATCGCGCACGCCGACACGCTGCCGCAGCTCGACGGCGCGCTCTCGCTGCAGCGCAAGCATTGGCCCGACGATTATTTCTACGGCCCGGGTACGCTCGCCGACAGCAACACCTGGAACAACAGCGGCACGCTGAACCTGTCCTACCACCTCGACCTGTGGGGCGGGGACAAACACAACGCGGAGCGCGCGCTGGACACCGCGCGGGCCCGGGCGGCCGACGAGCGCGCCGCGCGGCTCGAACTCGAGGTCAATGTCACGCGCAGCTACATCGAGCTGGCCAGGAACTTCGCGCTGCTCGACCTCGCCCATCAGGCCTACGACCGCCAGAACGAGCTGCTGACGCTGGCCCGCAAGCGCCTGCGCGCCGGCATCGGCACCCAGCTCGAAGTCAGCCAGGCCGAGGCGCCGCTGCCCGACTACGCGCGGCAGATCGACAGCCTCGAGGAGGCCGTGCAGCTGGGCCGCCACCAGTTGGCCGCGCTGGCCGGCAAAGGCCCCGGCGCGGGCGACGCGCTGACGCGTCCGGCGCTGTCGCTGGCGGCGCCGGCGGCCCTGCCCTCGGCACTGCCGGCCGAGCTGATCGGCCGGCGTCCCGACGTGGTCGCCGCGCGTTGGCGGGTCGACGCGCAGGCGCACGGCATCGAGGTGGCGAAGGCCCGCTTCTATCCGAACGTCGACCTGCTCGCCTCGCTGGGCGGCTTCGGCGTCGGCGCCGCGTTCACCAGCTTCCTGCGGTCGATGAACGGCGGCTGGTCGGCCGGCCCCGCGCTGACGCTGCCGATCTTCGAGGGCGGGCGCCTGCGCGCGCAGCTCGGCGCCGCCTCGGCCGGCTACGACGAGGCCGTCGATCACTACAACCAGACGCTCGTCTCGGCGCTCAAGGGCATCGCCGACGATGTCGTGCGGATCCGCTCGCTCGACACGCAGCGCGAGGACGCGGCGCGCTCGGTGTCGCTCGCGCGCCGCGCCTTCGATCTCTCGCACCAGGGCTTCAGGCGCGGGCTGACCGATTACGTGAACGTGCTGGCCGCGCAATCGCAACTGCTGCGCGCGCAGGAGAACCGCACGCGCATCGAGGCCGAACGGCTCGCCGCGCATGCCTCGCTGATGGCCGCGCTCGGCGGCGGCCTCGATGCGCCCGATCACGCGGCGGCGGCCGTCCCCGCCGCGGCCGGCGCGTCGGCCGCTGCCGCGCCCGCCCGTGCCGCCGTGCCGGCCGCCCACTGACCGAGGCCCGCGATGTCCGCTCCCTCTTCCTCCCGCCCCGCCGCGCCGCCGGCCGACCGCTCGCGGCTGGCCGTGCTGGGCTCGGCCGTCGCCGACTGGGCGCGCACCGACGGCAACGCCTGGCTCTATCTCGCCAAGGCGCTGCTGGCGGCCTTCCTCGCGCTCGGCGTGTCGATGGTGCTCGACCTGCCCGCGCCGAAGACGGCGATGACCACCGTCTTCATCGTGATGCAGCCGCAAAGCGGCGCGATCCTGGCCAAGAGCTTCTACCGGCTCGCCGGCACCGTGGTCGGGCTGGTGGCCACGCTGGTCATCATCGGCCTGTTCCCGCAGCAGCCGGTGCTGTTCCTGCTGGCCGTGGCGCTGTGGGTCGCGATCTGCACCGCCGGCGCCGCGCGCAACCGGAATTTCCGCAGCTACGGCTTCCTGCTGGCCGGCTACACGGTCGCGCTGATCGGCCTGCCCGCCTCGCAGCAGCCCGACACGGCGTTCATGAGCGCGCTCACGCGGGCCGCCGAGATCGTGGTGGGCATCGTCGCGGCGGGGCTGGTCGGAGCGCTGGTGTTTCCTCGCTACACCGGCGAGCAGGTGCGCACCACCCTGCGCCATCGCTTCGCGTCGTTCGTCGACTACGTTGCGGCCGTGCTGTCGGGCAAGCTCGAGCGCGCCCATGTCGAAAGCCTGCATACCCGCTTCGTGGCCGACGTCATCGGCTTCGAGGCCGCGCGCAGCATGGCGGTCTTCGAGAACCACGAGCTGCGCCGCCGCAACGGCCGGCTCAGGCGCCTGAACAGCGAGTTCATGATGGCGTCGAGCCGTTTCCACGCGCTGCACCAGCTGATGAACCGCCTGCGTGCCTCGCACGAGGCGGCCGCCATCGTCGCGCTCGATCCGTACTACCGCGAGCTCGCGCCGCTACTCGAGCCGGACGGCCAGCCGGTGCTGACGGCCGCTGGCGCCGCGCGCGTGGCCGAGCGGCTGCGCGACTATCGCGATGCGCTGCCGCAGCGCATCCTTGCCACGCGCGCCGGGCTCGAGCCCCGGCCCGGCTTTCCGCTGCTCGATTTCGACACGGCCGCGGAACTGCTCCATCGCTTCGTCTCGGACCTGCACGACTATGCGGCCACCTACGGCTCGCTCGCCAGCGAGACGCACGAACGCGAGCGCTGGATCGAACATATCGAGCCCAAGACCAACCTGACCGCCTCGCTGACGGCCGGCCTGCGTGCCGCGGTCGTCATCCTGGTGGCGGGCGCGTTCTGGATCGAGACGGCCTGGCCCAGCGGCTGGATGCTGGTGCTCAACGGCGCGGCCGTCTGCGCCCTCGCGTCGGCCTCGCCGCAGCCGAGCGCCACCGCCATGCAGATGGGGCTCGGCGCGACGCTCGGCGTGGCGATGGGCATGCTGCTGATGTTCGAGATCTACCCGCATATCGACGGCTTCCCGATGCTCTGCGTGGCGCTCACGCCGCTGCTGTCGATCGGCCTATGGCTGGCCGTGAGGCGAAACACTGCGGCGCACGGCATGGGCTACCTGATCTTCTTCAGCTTCCTCGCCGGCCCCGACAACGTCACGCGCTATGCGCCGTCGCAGTTCATCAACGACGGCGTGGCGATCCTGCTGTCGATGCTGCTCGCCGCGCTCGCGTTCGCGATCCTGCTGCCGCCCACCACGCCCTGGCTCAAGCGCCGGCTGTTCGCCGACCTGCGCCGCCAGGTGGTGCTGGCCTGCCGGGGGCGGCTCGGCGCCAGCCTGCGCGCGCGCTTCGAAAGCGGCACGCGCGACCTGATGCACCAGGCCCACGTGCTGTCGGCCGACCAGCCGGGCGTGCAGCGCGAGGCGCTGCGCTGGATGTTCGCGGTGCTCGAGGTCGGCAACGCGATCCTCGACCTGCGCCACGAGTTGGCCGGGCTGCCGCGCGATCCGCGCTATGCCGCCACCATGCCGTGGCGCATCGCGGTGCACCGCACCCGCGCGACGATCACGGCGCTGTTCGCGACCCCCACGCCGGCAGGCTTCGACGCCGCGCTGGCCGCCAACGGCGAGGCGATCGCCGCGACGCGCCAGGCCATCGACACCTTCGCGCCGCCCGCGCAGGACCGCCACCGCCTGGAGCGCGTGCTCCGTCACCTGCATTTCGTGCGCACCGCGCTGCTCGACCGCGAATCGCCGCTGGCGGCGCTCGACGGCCGCGCGGGCGTGCCGCTCAACCCGGGAGCTCCCTCATGATGCCGCGAGAAATCGCCGTCCTCGACGCGTACCTGCCAACCATCGTGCTGATGTTCATCGCCGGCGCGATCCTCACCTGGATCGTCGATCGGCTGCTGTCGTTCACCGGCCTGTACCGCCTCGTCTGGCATCCGTCGCTGTTCCGCGCCAGCCTGCTCGTCTGTCTCTGCGGCGGCCTGAGCCTCGCCGTCTATCGTTGAAGAGAACCGAACCATGCTACTGAGAAAACTCGTCGGCTTCGTCGCGACAGCCCTGATCCTCGTCGTCGCGATCCTGATCGGCCAGCGACTGTGGGTCCACTACATGGACGAGCCGTGGACCCGCGACGGCCGCGTGCGCGCCGACATCGTCAACGTCGCGCCCGACGTGTCGGGCGCCGTGGTCGAGCTGCCCGTGCGCGACAACCAGTTCGTCCGCAAGGGCGACCTGATCATGCAGATCGACCCGTCGCACTACGCGATCGCCGTCGAGCAGGCCAAGGCCGCCGTTGCCGCCCGCGCCGCCGAGCTGCAGATGCGCCGTGCCGACGCCGCGCGCCGCGCCGATCTCGATGCCGCGGTGGTGTCGAAGGAAAGCCGCGAGAACGCGGCGCAATCGGCCGCGGGCGCGGCCGCCCAGTATCGGCAGGCGCTCGCCGCGCTCGACGCCGCGCAGCTGAACCTGGCGCGCACGCGCGTGCTGGCGCCGGTGGACGGCTACGTCACCAACCTGAACGTGTTCCGCGGCGACTACGCGACGGCCGGCAGCGCCAAGCTCGCGATCATCGACAGCCATTCGTTCTGGGTGTACGGCTATTTCGAGGAAACCAAGCTGCCGCGCGTGCGGATCGGCGCGCCGGCCGAGATACGGCTGATGAGCGGCGGCGTGCTGAAGGGCCATGTCGACAGCATCTCGCGCGGCATCTACGACCGCGACAACCCGCAGAGCCGCGATCTGGTGGCCGACGTCAATCCCACCTTCAACTGGGTGCGGCTCGCGCAGCGCGTGCCGGTGCGCATCCATATCGACCGGATACCCGACGGCGTGGTGCTGTCGGCCGGCACGACCTGCACGGTGATCGTCGACGCGCGCCAGCCGGTCGCGCCGCCCACGGCCGCCGCTGCGACGGCACCGGCGCCAGCCGCCGCCTTGGCTGCGGCCACCGCGCCGGCCAGGCCCTGAAACGGCGACCGGCCCGGCCGGCGCCGGCCGCCATGCGGCCCGCGGTGCGGTGGGCGGCCTTCGCCTGAACTCAGGCGGCGAGCCGGAAGTGTCCGACCAGTGCCTTCAGCGCCTGCGCCTGCTCGTCGAGCGAGCGCGCCGCGGCGGCCGCCTGTTCGACGAGCGCCGCGTTCTGCTGGGTGCCGGCGTCCATCTGCTCGACCGCGCGGCCGATCTCGTCGATCCCGGCGCTCTGCTCGGTCGAGGCCGCCGAGATCTCGCCGATGATGTCGGTCACGCGCCGCACCGCGCGCACCACCTCCTCCATCGTCTGGCCGGCGTCGGTCGCCAGCTGTGCGCCGTTGGCGACGCGCTCGACCGAGGTGCCGATCAACTGGCGGATCTCCTTGGCGGCCGTCGCCGAGCGCTGCGCGAGCGAGCGCACTTCGCTCGCCACCACCGAGAAGCCGCGGCCGTTCTCGCCGGCGCGCGCGGCCTCCACCGCCGCGTTCAGCGCGAGGATGTTGGTCTGGAACGCGATGCCCTCGATGGTGCCGATGATGTCGCGGATGCTCTTCGCGCTCGCGTCGATCTCGTTCATGGTCGCCACCACGCGGCTGACCACCGAGCCGCCCTGCTCGGCCACGTCCGACGCGTTCTGCGCGAGCGCGCTGGCCTGCCGCGCGTTCTCGGCGTTCTGGTGCACCGTGGAAGTGAGCTGCGACATGCTCGACGAGGTTCGTTCGAGCGCGACCGCCTGCTGCTCGGTGCGCTGCGACAGGTCGAGGTTGCCGGTCGAGATCTCGCCCGAGGCCGAGGCGATTGCCTCGGCGCTGGCCGCGATCTCGCGCACCGTGCTGGCCAGCTGGCGCTGCATGTCGTCGAGCGCGTACAGCACGCTGCCGCGATCGTGCTTGGACAGCGTGACGTGGTGCGACAGGTCGCCCCTCGCGATGCCGGCCGCGATGGTCTTCGCGGTGGCGGGCTCGCCGCCGAGCTGCACCCCAAGCCGACGCACCACCCAGCCGGCGATCAGGATCGCGACCACGATCAGCGCGGCCGTCATCGCCGCGATCATCAGGAACGAGGCATGAAAGCGTGCGGTGGAGGCGTCGCGGGTGGCCTTGGCGGCCTCGCCGCAGGCGGCGACCAGCGCGTCCACCTGCTTCTCGAGCTTGCCGGTCTCGACCAGCAGCGAGACGTCCTGGGTGCCGACCTGCCAGTTCATCTGCGACAGATCCAGCGGCTGCTGCTTGACGAGCGTCACGAAATCGCGCAAGTGCCCACTCCAGCCCGCCACCGCCTTGCTGAACGGATCGAGCGCGGCGCGTTCGCCCGGGGCCGTGTAGCGCTGCAGCACCTTGATTTCGCTGATGATGCCGACGAGCGCCTGCTCGATGTCGTTGCCGAGATCGTCGCGCTCCTTCGCGGTGGTCGCGGTCAGCAGCATCTTCTGCGCACGGCTCGCGCGCAGCACGTGGGCCCGCACCGTCTCGGCCGCGTTGCTCGCCACGTGCCCCTGCGCATAGACCGAGCCGATCGAGTCGTCGAGCTTGCTGATCTGCCAGAGCGAGAACAATCCGATGGCGAGCGTGCCGATCAGCACCACCGCGAACGCGGCGAACAGCGTCGCGCGCACCGACCACGCGCGCGCGGGCCCGGTGCCGGCGTGCCGCGGCGCGCGTGGTGGGCGGGTCCGCGCGGCCGGCGTGGCAGCGCCTGCCGGGCCGCGGTCCGTTACCGGTCGAGCGCGCAGCGAAATCCCCATCATCGAATTCTCCCCGTCCTGTTGCTGCGCCGGATCGATCGGCTCCGGCTTCACCGTTCGGCCGAGCCGCGGGTCTGCGGCATGGCCCTTTTCGTGCGTGTCGTCACGAATGAACACCTTGACGGCATGCACCATTTTTTTCTTGAGTCCGGGTCATCACCGGTTGTCAGAAGTTCAATGATCTCACCCGATTTTTTTGACCGCTACCCTCGCAGCGGCCCCGGCAGCAGGACGCGCGCCATGCTGGCCGATTCGCGATAAAACTTGTCATGACAATTCACGCAAGCCAACCTACACTGCCTTCGCAATCTCAAAAATCGACCCACCCGCCCGGCCCCGGCCGGGCCCCCAGCCCGCTCGCTCATGCAAACCAGTCTCGACACCCCCCCGTCCGTGACCGGCAGCGCGCCCGCCGCCACGGCCGCGGCGCCCGCTCGCACCGATTACCCGGTGCTCGGCGCGATCAGCTTCTCGCACCTGCTCAACGACATGATTCAGTCGTTGATCCTCGCGATCTATCCGATGCTGAAGGCCGACTTCGCGCTGTCGTTCGCGCAGATCGGCCTGATCACGCTGACCTACCAGATCACCGCCTCGCTGCTGCAGCCGCTGGTCGGGCTCTATACCGACAAGCGGCCGCTGCCGTTCTCGCTGCCGGTGGGCATGGGCTTCACGCTGTCGGGGCTGCTGCTGATGTCGGCCGCGCCGAGCTTCGGCCTGCTGCTGGTGGCCGCCGCGCTGGTCGGCTGCGGCTCGTCGGTGTTCCATCCGGAATCGTCGCGCGTCGCGCGGCTGGCCTCGGGCGGCCGCCATGGGCTCGCCCAGTCGCTGTTCCAGGTGGGCGGCAACGCCGGCTCCTCGCTCGGGCCGCTGCTGGCCGCGCTGGTGATCATTCCGCACGGGCGGCCCAGCATCGCCTGGGTGTCGGTGGCCGCGCTGGTGGCGATCGTCGTGCTGACCCGGATCGGCCGCTGGTACCGGCGCCAGCCCGCGCGCCATAAAAAGACGGCCGGCGCGCGCCATGCGTCGCTGTCGTCGCGGCAGGTCGCGTTCGCGCTCGCCGTGCTGATGGTGCTGGTGTTCTCGAAGTACTTTTACCTGGCCAGCATCAACAGCTACTTCACCTTCTACCTGATCGACAAGTTCCACCTGAGCGTGCAGGCCGCCCAGCTGCACCTGTTCGTGTTCCTCGCGGCGGTGGCGGCCGGCACCGTGATCGGCGGCCCGATCGGCGACCGCATCGGCCGCAAGTACGTGATCTGGGCCTCGATTCTCGGCGTCGCGCCGTTCACGCTGGCGCTGCCGCACGCGAACCTGCTCTGGACCAGCGTGCTGACCGTGATCATCGGCCTGGTGCTGGCCTCGGCGTTCTCGGCGATCCTCGTCTACGCGCAGGAGCTGATTCCCGGCAAGGTCGGGACCGTGGCGGGCCTGTTCTTCGGGCTGTCGTTCGGAATGGGCGGGATCGGCGCGGCCGTGCTCGGCGATATTGCCGACGCGAGGGGCGTGAGCTACGTCTACCAGCTCTGCGCGTACCTGCCGCTGCTCGGCGTGCTGACGGTGCTGCTGCCCGACGTGGAGGGAAAGCGGGCGGCCGGCCGCGCCGCCTGACGGCGCGGCGGCACTCGCGCGCCGCGCCTTCATCGAAGGCGGGCGCCGGCCTGACCGGGGGCGGCCCGAACCGGCCGCCGGCGCGGCCGGCGGCACGCCTGCTCAGGCCGGCTGCGTGCCCGCGGCGGCGTGTGCGGCGGCCAGCGCGACCAGAAAGCGCTGCAGGATGCCCGACGAATAGCTCGCGGCGATCTCGGCGAGGAAGTTGGTAAACGACGCGGTGGCATGGTCGTCGGCGGTATCGGAGATGGTGCGCACCACCGCGCACGGCACGCCGTACTCGTGGCAGACCTGGGCCAGCGCCGCGCCCTCCATCTCCACGGCCAGCGCGTCGGGCACGGCCTCGCGCAGCGCCGCCACTTCGTGCGCGCTGGAGACGAAGCGGTCGCCGCTGACGATGAGCCCGCTATGCACGCGCGCGCCGCGCAGCCGGAACCGCTCGTTCAGCTCGGCGCCGCGCTCGGCCACGAAACCGTCGCAGGCGGCGCGCAGCGCGGCCGACAGCGCCGCGTCGGCCGCGAAGCGCGTCACGCCGAGCAGCGGCACTTCGTGGCGCGGGAAGATCGGCGAGGCGTCCAGGTCGTGCTGCAGCAACTGGCTCGCCACCACCACGTCGCCCACCGCGATCTCGCGCGCCACGCCGCCCGCCACGCCCGAAAACACCACGGCGCGCACGTTGAAGCGATGGATCAGCGCGGTCGTGGTGGTGGCCGCGGCCACCTTGCCGACGCGCGCCAGCGTCACCACGCACGGCACGCCCCAGGCGGTGCCGAGGTGGTATTCGCGCTGGCCGAGCGTGATCGTCTCGAGCGCGCCTTCGGTCTCCATCCGGGCGACCAGGTCGCCGAGTTCCTGCGGCAGCGCGGCGAGGATGCCGAGCGGCCGTTTCCTGTCGTAGGGCATCTGCATCCTCGTCATTCCACTGCCTGAAGTTTCGCCACCGCGAGCGCGAGCCATTTCTCGCCGTGGCGCTTGAAGCGGACCTGCGCCTTCGCATCGGCGCCCTCGCCCTCGAGGGCCGTCACCGTGCCCTCGCCGAACTTGGTATGGAACACCGGCTGGCCGACCTTGAAGCCGTTGCCGGCCGCGCGCTGCGCGTTCGCGAACGCGGGCAGCGGCGCCGTCACGGCCGCGTCCACCACCGCGTCGCGCGTGCCGCCTGCGGCGCCGCCCGGCCGGGCGAACCAGTTGCGGCCCCAGCCGGCGTTGTCGGCGCGGCCGCCCCAGCGGCTGCCGGCCTCGACCTGCGGGGTGAGCCACTTCAGCACCTGCTGCGGCAGCTCGTCGAAGAAGCGCGAACGGATGTTGTAGCGGGTCTGGCCGTGCAGCAGCCGGCTCTGCGCGAACGACAGGTAGAGCCGCTCCTTGGCACGCGTGATCGCCACGTACATCAGCCGGCGCTCCTCCTCGAGCCCGTCGGTTTCGAGCGCGCTGTTCTCGTGCGGGAACAGGCCTTCCTCGAGCCCGGTGATGAACACCGCCGAGAATTCGAGCCCCTTGGCCGCATGCACCGTCATCAGCTGCACCGCGTCCTGGCCGGCCTGGGCCTGATTGTCGCCGGCCTCCAGCGACGCATGCGAGAGAAAGCCCGCGAGCGGCGTCATGGTGTCGGGGTTCTGGGCCGGATCGTCGGGAGCGGCCGGCGCGAGCACGGCGCCGGCCGCGTCGCCGCCCGCCGCCAGTTCGGGCGCGGCGCTCGCGCCCGGGCGCAGCGGAATCGAGCGCGCCGGCGTGTCGAGCCCGTAGCCCTCCTCGCTGACGAACGCGGCGGCCGCGTTGACGAGTTCCTGCAGGTTCTCGAGGCGGTCCTGCCCTTCGCGCTCGCCTTGGTAGAAATCGGCCAGGCCGCTCGCGCGCACCACGTACTCGACCATCTCCGGCAGGCTCATCTGCCTGGTTTCGGCGCGCAGCTTCGCGATCAGGTTCGCGAACGCGCCCAGGCTCGTGCCGGCCTTGCCCGTCACGTAGGGAATCGCCGCCGCCATCGCGCAATTGTGCAGGCGCGCGGCGTCGGCCAGCTGCTCGATCGAGCGCGCGCCGATGCCGCGCGTGGGGAAGTTGACCACGCGTGCGAATGCCGTGTCGTCGCTGGGGTTGTCGATCAGGCGCAGGTAGGCGAGCGCGTGCTTGATTTCCTGGCGCTCGAAGAAGCGCAGGCCGCCGTAGACGCGATAGGCGATGCCGGCCGTCATCAGCGTGTGCTCGATCGCGCGCGACTGCGCATTGCTGCGATAGAGCACGGCCACCTCGCTGCGCGCCATGCCGCCGTTGATCAGCGAGCGGATCTCCTCGACGATCCAGCCGGCCTCCTGCGAATCGGTGGCCGCCTCGTAGACGCGCACCGGCTCGCCGTGGCCCGCGTCGGTGCGCAGGTTCTTGCCGAGCCGGCGCGAGTTGTGGGCGATCAGGTGGTTGGCCGCGTCGAGGATGTTGCCGTGCGAGCGGTAGTTCTGCTCAAGCTTGATCAGGTTGCGGACCCGGAACTCGTCCTCGAAGTCGCGCATGTTGCCGACGTTCGCGCCGCGAAACGCATAGATCGACTGGTCGTCGTCGCCGACCGCGAAGATCGCGTTCTGCTCGCCCGCGAGCAGCTTGAGCCACGCGTACTGCAGCTTGTTGGTGTCCTGGAACTCGTCGACGAGGATATGCCGGAAGCGCGCCTGATAGTGCGCGCGCAGCGCCGGGTTGTAGCTCAGCAGCTCGAAGCAGCGCAGCAGCAGCTCGGGGAAATCGACCACGCCCTCGCGCTGGCACTGCTGGTCGTAGGCCTGGTAGAGCTGCACGAACATCCGGTTGAAGCTGTCGTTGGCCTCGACCTTGTCCGGGCGCAGCCCCTGCTCCTTGGCGTTGTTGATGAAGTACTGGACGTTCTTCGGCGGGTACTTCTCGTCGTCGATGTTCGAGGCCTTCATCAGCCGCTTGATGGCGGAGAGCTGGTCGGCCGTGTCGAGGATCTGGAACGTCTGCGGCAGCCCGGCGTCGCGATAGTGGGCGCGCAGCATGCGGTTGCAGAGGCCGTGGAAGGTGCCGATCCACATCCCGCGCGTGTCGATCGGCATCATCGCCGACAGGCGCGAGAGCATCTCGCGCGCGGCCTTGTTCGTGAAGGTGACGGCCAGCACGGTGGGCGGCGACGCGTAGCCGTGCTGGATCAGCCACGCGATCCGCGTGATCAGCACGCGCGTCTTGCCGCTGCCCGCACCGGCGAGAATCAGCGCGGGCTCGTTCGGCAGCGTGACGGCGGCGTATTGTTCGGGATTCAGGTTCGCTAACAGATCGGGCATAAAGCGCAAGACGGACGAGGAGGCGTGAGGCGCGCGGGGCCGGGCACGGCCGGGCGGCGCGATGGCTCGCCATTATAGAACGGCGGCGCGCCCGGGCAGCGGCGCGAGCCGGCGCGGCCGGTCCCGCGACGGCGGCGGCCCCGCCGCGCCGGGCGCCGGCGCGGCGCGCGGCAAACCGGCCCACCGGCGCCGATGCGGCCTGTCAATGAGGCAGGCCATGCCCGGTGCGATGCGCATCCATTTATAATTGACGGTTTCCGCATCAATTCTGCATTTTCAGAGCCAATTCCGACCATGAGCGACAGCACGCTTGAGAAGAGTTTCGAGCCCCAGACCATCGAATCCCACTGGGGGCCGGAGTGGGAAAAGCGCGGCTACGCCGCGCCGAGGTTCGATCCCGACCGTCCGGACTTCGCAATCCAGCTGCCGCCGCCGAACGTCACGGGCACGCTGCACATGGGCCACGCGTTCAACCAGACGATCATGGACGGCCTCGCCCGCTACCACCGCATGCGCGGCGACAACACGCTGTGGGTGCCGGGCACCGACCACGCGGGGATCGCCACGCAGATCGTGGTCGAGCGCCAGCTCGACGCGCAGCGGGTCTCGCGCCACGACCTGGGGCGCGAGCAGTTCGTCGAGCGCGTCTGGCAATGGAAGGAGAAATCGGGCTCGACGATCACGAACCAGGTGCGCCGCCTGGGCGCCTCCACCGACTGGAGCCGCGAATACTTCACGATGGACGACAAGCTGTCGTCGGTGGTGCGCGAGGTGTTCGTGCAGCTCTACGAGCAGGGCCTCATCTATCGCGGCAAGCGCCTCGTCAACTGGGACCCGGTGCTGATGACCGCGGTGTCGGACCTGGAAGTGGCGAGCGAGGAGGAAGACGGCAGCCTCTGGCACATCAACTACCCGCTCGTCTCGGGGGCCGGCCACCTGACGGTCGCCACCACGCGCCCCGAGACGATGCTCGGCGACGTGGCCGTGATGGTGCATCCCGAGGACGAGCGCTACCGCCACCTGATCGGCCAGTCGGTGCGGCTGCCGCTGGCCGAGCGCGAGATTCCGATCATCGCCGACGACTATGTCGATCGCGAGTTCGGCACCGGCGTGGTGAAGGTCACGCCCGCGCACGATTTCAACGACTACCAGGTGGGCCAGCGCCACGGCCTGCCGCAGATCGAGATCCTCACGCTCGACGCGAAGATCAACGACAACGCGCCCGCGGCCTATCGCGGCCTCGACCGCTTCGAGGCGCGCAAGCGCGTGGTGGCCGACCTGGAAGCGGCCGGCGCGCTCGATTCCGTCAAGCCGCACAAGCTGATGGTGCCGCGCGGCGACCGCACCGGCGTGGTGATCGAGCCGATGCTGACCGACCAGTGGTTCGTCGCGATGACGAAGCCGGCGCCGGCAGGCTCGTTCCATCCTGGCAAGTCGATCACCGAGGTCTCGCTCGAGGTGGTGCGCGACGGCAGCATCCGCTTCGTGCCCGAGAACTGGACCACCACCTACTACCAATGGCTCGAGAACATCCAGGACTGGTGCATCTCGCGCCAGCTCTGGTGGGGCCACCAGATCCCCGCCTGGTACGGCGAGAACGGCGAGGTGTTCGTCGCGCGCAGCGAGGCTAACGCGCGCGCGCAGGCCGCGGCCAAGGGCTATGCCGGCACGCTGCGGCGCGACGAGGACGTGCTCGACACCTGGTTCTCGTCGGCGCTCGTGCCGTTCTCGTCGCTCGGCTGGCCCAACGAGACGCCCGAGCTGCAGCACTTCCTGCCCTCCTCGGTGCTGGTGACCGGCTTCGACATCATTTTCTTCTGGGTCGCCCGGATGGTCATGATGACGACGCACTTCACCGGCAAGGTGCCGTTCCACACCGTCTACGTGCATGGGCTGGTGCGCGACGCGGAAGGCCAGAAGATGTCGAAGAGCAAGGGCAACACGCTCGACCCGATCGACATCGTCGACGGCATCGCGCTCGAGGATCTGGTCGCCAAGCGCACCACCGGCCTGATGAATCCGAAGCAGGCCGCGAGCATCGAGAAGAAGACCCGCAAGGAATTCCCGGACGGCATCGCCGCGTTCGGCACCGACGCGCTGCGCTTCACGATGGCCTCGATGGCCACGCTCGGGCGCAACGTCAACTTCGACCTGGCGCGCTGCGAGGGCTACCGCAACTTCTGCAACAAGCTCTGGAACGCCACGCGCTTCGTGCTGATGAACTGCGAAGGCCACGACTGCGGGCGCGACAAGCCGGAGCCGTGCGGCGACGGCGGCTGCGGCCCCGGCGGCTACCTCGATTTCTCGGCGGCCGACCGCTGGATCGTGTCGCTGCTGCAGCGCGTGGAGGCCGAGATCGCCAAGGGCTTCGACGACTATCGCTTCGACAACATCGCGAACGCGATCTACAAGTTCGTCTGGGACGAGTACTGCGACTGGTACGTCGAGCTCGCGAAGGTGCAGATCCAGAACGGTACGCCCGAGCAGCAGCGCGCCACGCGCCGCACGCTGCTGCGCGTGCTCGAAACGGTGCTGCGCCTCGCGCATCCGGTGATTCCGTTCATCACCGAGGCGCTGTGGCAGAAGGTCGCGCCGCTCGCGGGCCGCTATCCGGCGGGCAAGGCCGAGGGCGAGGCCTCGCTGATGGTGCAGGCGTACCCCGTCGCCGATCCCGCCAAGCTCGACGACGCGGCCGAGCAGTGGGCGGCCGAGCTGAAGGCCGTGGTGGACGCGTGCCGCAACCTGCGCGGCGAGATGAATCTCTCGCCGGCCACGCGCGTGCCGCTCTTGGCCACCGGCAAGCTCGATCGGCTGGCCGCGTTCGCGCCGTATCTGAAGGCGCTGGCACGGCTCTCGGACGTCACCATCGTGGCCGACGAGGCCGCGCTCGACGCGCAGGCGCAAGGCGCGCCGATCGCGATCGTCGGCGCGAACAAGCTGGTGCTGAAGGTCGAGATCGACGTGGCGGCCGAGCGCGAGCGGCTGTCGAAGGAAATCACGCGGCTCGAGAACGAGATCCGCAAGTGCGAGGCCAAGCTCGGCAACGAGGCGTTCGTCGCCAAGGCGCCGCCCGCGGTGGTCGAGCAGGAGCACAAGCGCATCGCCGAGTTCCGCGGCACGCTCGACAAGCTGGTGGCCCAGATGGCACGCTTGCAGGCGTCGTAACAAACGGTAAGCCCAGTTGCACGGATCGTGCCAGCCCAATCACCATGGGCGGGTACGGAAGAATCAACCCAAGGATAAAAGGTCGATCATGCTGAAAGTCACTAAGGCGGTATTTCCGGTTGCCGGCCTCGGCACCCGCTTTCTGCCGGCGACGAAGGCAAGCCCGAAAGAGATGCTGCCCGTCGTCGACAAGCCCTTGATCCAGTACGCCGTCGAGGAAGCCATCGCGGCCGGCATCACGGAAATGATCTTCGTCACCGGCCGCAGCAAGCGCGCGATCGAGGATCACTTCGACAAGTCCTACGAGATCGAAGCCGAGCTCGAGGCACGCGGCAAGGAAAAGCTGCTCGATCTGGTGCGCAGCATCAAGCCCGCCAACGTCGACTTCTTCTACGTGCGCCAGCCCGAGGCGCTCGGCCTCGGCCACGCCGTGCTCTGCGCCGAGAAGCTGGTGGGCGACAACCCGTTCGCCGTGATCCTCGCCGACGACCTGCTCGACGGCCAGCCGCCCGTGATGAAGCAGATGGTGGACGTGTTCGACCACTATCACAGCTCGATCATCGGCGTGGAGGAAATCCCGCCGGCCGACACCAAGTCCTACGGGATCGTCGACGGCAAGGAATGGGAAGACTCGATCATCAAGATGTCGGCGATCGTCGAGAAGCCGGCGCCCGAAGTGGCGCCGTCGAACCTCGGCGTGGTGGGCCGCTACATCCTGAAGCCGCGCATCTTCCATCACCTGCGCACGATCCAGCCCGGCGCGGGCGGCGAGATCCAGCTGACCGACGGCATCCAGGCCCTGCTGGCCGACGAGCAGGTGCTCGCCTACAAGTACGAAGGCACCCGCTTCGACTGCGGCAGCAAGCTCGGCTACCTGAAGGCCACCATCGAATTCGCGCTGCGCCACCCGGAGGTGCGCGACGAGTTCGAGCAGTACCTGCGCGAGCGCGGCACCGGCTCGCCGGCCTGAGCCGTGGCGGCGCCCGCGCCGCCGACCTGATCGAGGGCGCCCGCGAACGCGGGTCGCCCCCCAGCGCCGCGCCATGCGGCGCTTTTTGCTGGCGCGCCGCCGCCGCGGCCGTGGCCGCACGGCCCCGGCCGGCCCGGCAGGCCTTACGGCTGCGGCCGCCAGATGCTCGGGAACAGCCATTCGAGCAGGGTCAGCTGCTTGGCCAGCGCGTTTCGGATGCAAAAATCCTTGATCATCGCGGCCGACAGCTTGCGCTGCTCCGCCTGATCCACGACCGACGCGAGCAGGACGTCGGGCAGCAGCGGATCGGGCGAGAACGGCGCCTCGCCCGGCGTCGCCGCCGTCAGCGTGATGACGGCGGCCGCGCGGTCGTCGGCGAACACCACCAGCGTCGCCTCGCGGCTCATGCCGGCCGAGCGCAGCGTGGTGTGATAGCGCCGCTCGACGCGCAGCACCTTGCCGAAGAAGGTTTGCGTGATCCAGGCCTCGGTCGGATTCGGCGCCGCGTTGGCGGCCTGCGCCGCGAACTCGGACAGCCAGCCCGGCAGGTTGCTGCGCAGCTGCTGCGCCGTGTCCTCGAGCTGCGCCGGGTTCTGCACGCGCAGCCACGCCGACATGTCGATCCCGGAGGCGGGAAAACGCCGGCTGTCGAGATAGCCGTTGCGCACCACCATCGAGTACAGCGCGAGATCGTCGCTCGCGGCGGCCTCGGCGATCGCCGTCGGCGGCAGCATGCCGATGACCTGGTTCAGCAAATGGCGACCGGCGCGGCAGGCTTCGCCCCGATACTGGATTTGCCGGGCCGCGATCACGTACATCATGCTCAGCGCCAGGTATTGCGGCGAGCCCGGCGCGGCGGCCAGCACCGCGCCCGCGCCATGGGCGCCCAGCGTGGCGGTGACCGAGGCCACCGGCGCCGGCAGCACCGCCAGCTGCGCCACCGTCACGCCCGCCATCGCCGCCATCGCGGCCTGGTAGGCGGCCAGCGGCGCGCCCGGCAGCGCGTAGATCTGCGCCAGGCGGTTGAACCGCGACATCACCTTGTCCACGCTCTTCGATACGCCCGCGGCGACCTCGCTCAGCATCAGCGCCTGCTCGTCGAAGTGATAGGCGAGCGACGGCAGCGGCAGCAGCACCGTGTGGGTGGTGCCCTGGTATTGCAGCGAAACCGGCGTGGGGGCGACCTGCACATGGCCCGATTCGAGGTCCTCCCAGACCTCGACGGCTTCCACGGTATTGCGGCGCGGCAGCGTCACGTCGATCAGCTCCATCAGCAGCGGGCGCTCGATCGCCGGCCCGAGCGCCGCGCCCGGGAAGGCCGGCGCGGGCCAGTCGAGCGGCCGGGCATGCCAGGTATAGCCGAGTCTGAACAGCAGGAACGGCTCGATGGCGTCGTTGAAGATCAGGCCGGGCAGCGCGGCGCCCGGCATCGCGCGGTCGCTGAGCTTGCGCGAGGTGTTGAGCCAAAGGCCGATGCGCTTCGGATCGAAGACCTGGCGGATCGTCTGCGGATCGTCGAGCTCGGCCATGTAGCGGTAGGCCGGCGCGGCCGCGCCGTCCTGATACAGCAGTTCCTCGGGCGAGACGATTTCCGGATTCCATCTCGCGATCTCGCTGGCGCAGTCGCGCAGCGCGTCGAGGATCAGATCCTCCACCAGCGAATAGACGTGGTTCTGCAGCGGCAACGGCGCCCACGGGTCCACCACGATCTGCGTGTCCCAGTCGGACGCGCCGCCGCCGTTCTGCGTGGCGGCCGGCCCGGCCGGATTGACGACGCACTCGAACGCGTTGCCGCCCTTCATGTAGAAATACAGCAGCGGCTGCGCCGGATCGAGCTTCAGGTCCTGCCGCAGCATCTCGACCAGGGAGAGCAGCCGCGCCCACAGCTCCGACAGCGTGGTCAATACGGCGACCCGCACTGCGGGATAGCTCGGCGCATCGTTGATGGTCGCAGTGAGCGCGCGGCTGAATCTGCGGCGAACGGATCGGACCAGGGGATCTTCCTGCATCGGACACCTCGGGGCTGGGACGACGACGATGGATGGCGCTCGCGTAGGCGGGCGCGTCGGATTGCGCGTCGAGTCCCGGCCCGGGGCCGCTGACGTCGGTCCGGCGCAAGCCTGCCGGGGGCGCCGCGCAACAGGCCCAGTATCGGCGGCGGCGGCGCGCGGCGATTGAACGAACCGATGGTCGATGCGGCGCGAACGCCGATCCCGCGGGCGGCCTGCGCTGGGCGCGCGCGGCACGGCGGGCCGGCCGCTTGCCGGCCGGGCGGCGGGCGCTCAGCGCGAGCGCGCCGGCTCGATCGACTCCACCGTCGGCACGGCACCCGCCGCGCCGCGCTTGATCGTCACCGCCCAGCCGCCGCCGTCGAACGGCAGCTTCGCCAGCGCGCCGCGCACCAGCGCCGGCAGCGCGGCGAGCGGATCGGGGTCGCGGTCGCGCGCGGCCGAGGTGACCTGATAGGCGAGACTGCCGTCGCGCCGGTCGATGAACTGCAGGGTCAGCAGATGCCGATAGACGGGGCCGGCGAACGGCAGCGGGAACGGCGCCGAACCGTCCGCGCGCAGCTGGCCGGCGCCGGCCGCGCCGCGCTCCGGCGCCGTCACCGTCAGTTCGGCCGGCTGCGTCGCATAGGCGATCACGAGCCGGTAACGCGCGCCCTCCGGCTGCTCGCGATAGCCGTGCCGCGCCAGCTCGGCGCGCACCAGCGCCTGGACCCGCGCATCGCCCGCCTGGCCCTGCTGCGCATCGGGGCACGCAAAGCCGTAGCTTCGCTCGCCCGCGAAGCCCCCCTGCCCGGCCTGCACGCTGACGCCGGTGGTCGGCGCCGCGCAGGCGCCCAGCATGCCCAGCACCGCCAGCCCGCCTGCGGCGCGTGCCCATCTCGTCTTCATTGCTCTCTCCTGGCTGGCCGCCGGGCGGCCGGTTCAGTGTCGGCGCGCGCCGCGGCGCTGCGCTGCGCTGCGCTGCCGATCGTCATGGATCCGCCACGTCGGTGAGCCGCGGCAGCGTGATCGCGATCGCGGTGCCTCGCCCCGGCGCGCTGTCCACCGCGATGCCGCCGCCGTGCCGCGTCACCACCGTCTTCACGAACACCATCCCGAGCCCGGTGCCGGCGATTTCGGGCCGCTCGCCCGCGTGAAAGCGGCGGAAGCGCTCGAACAGGTGCCGCTGGTGCTCGGGCGCGATCCCGTAGCCCTGGTCGCGGATCGTGCAGGTCACGCGCGGCGGCGCCTCCGTGAATGCCAGCGTGCAGCGGACCAGCGTGTCGGCAGGACTGTACTTGATCGCGTTGCTCAGCAGGTTCACCAGCGCGCGCGTCATCAGCGAGCGCTCCGCACCGATCCAGCACGGCGCCTCGCCGAGCGCCGTGTCGATGCGAATCCGCTTCGCCTGCGCCTGCGGCCAGACCTCGTCGCTGGCGTCGAGCAGCAGGTCCGCGAGGTTCACGACGTCGATCCGGTAGGTCTGCGACTCGGCGCGTGCGAGCTGCACGAACTCGTCGGCGAGCGTCAGCGCGCGCTGCGCGTGCCGCTCGATGCGGGCCAGCAGCTCGCGCTGCGCCGGCCCGGCGTCGCGGCGCTGCCGCTCGGTGCGCACCAGCGCGAGGATCGAGGCCTGCGGCGAGCGCATGTCGTGCGACAGCAGATGCAGCGCCTCCTCGCGCTGCCGCTCGGCCGCATGCAGCGCGGTCACGTCCACCAGCCCGGCGATCCAGCCGATCGCCTGGCCCTCGGCGTTGGTACAGGGCGCGTAGCGCAGCAGATGGTCGAGGCCGTCGGCATCGCGCACCTCGAGCCCGCTCGCGAGCAGCGCCGGCGCCTCGCCGCGCGTCGGATCGAGCGCGTCCGGCCAGGCGGCGCGCAGGTCCGGCTCGCGCTCGGGATGGGCCACGCTCTTGACGAATGCCAGCTCGCCGAGCGCGGCCGGCAGCGGGCGGCCCTCGGGCGAGGCCGCCCGCAGGCGCGCGCAATAGCGCCGGGCCGCGTGGTTGGCGATCAGCACGATGCCGGCCACGTCGGTCACGAAGATCGGCTCGGGCACGCTGTCGAGGCTGTCCCAGACGAAGCGCTTCATGTCCTGCACGCGCCGCGCGGCCTGCGCCATCAGGTTCATCTGCCGCTCGAGCGGGTCGCCGCCGAACTCGGCGCGCGCGCCGGACGCACGCGGCGACTCGGGCAGCAGGTGCGGCTCGGCGGCGAGCCGCTCGAGCTCGTCGCGCAGGTAGGCCATGGTCATGTCGAGGCGCCGCCAGTTCCAGGTCGGATAGACCACGATCAGGCCGAGGATCGCCGGGGCCGGCGTCAGCCACAGTCGCGCGCCGTACAACAGCGCCGCGCTGCCCGCCACCGACAGCGCCGCCACCGACAGCGCGAGCAGCAGCGCGCGGCGCGGCGACAGCAGCAGGATGCCCGCCAGCAGCGCCGCGAGCGGCGGCAGCGAGGCGAGGCACAGCCAGCCGCGCGAGACCGGCGAGATCGCGCGGCCCGTCAGCAGCATGTCGAGCACGTTGGCATGCAGGTAGACGCCCGGCAGCGGGCCGAACTCGCCCGAGATCGGCGTGGCGAAGCGGTCGTAGAGTCCGGCCGCCGTCACGCCGACCACGATCACCTTGCCGCGCAGCGCCGCGTCCGGCACCTTGCCGGCCAGCACGTCGGCGAGCGAGCAGGACGAATAGGCGGGTGTGCCGCGGCTGAACGGAATCAGGTAGCGGCCGCCGGGCAGCGAGGCGGCGAACCGCGAGGCGTGCGGCATGGCCCCCGCCGGCGTCGCGCCCTGCCGGCTCGGCCCCGCCTCGCTCGCGGCCAACGCCGCGCCCGCCGCCGGGGCCGCGGCACGCGTGATGCCGCGCGCCACGGCCAGCATGAGCTGCGGCCAGTCGCGCCGCCCGTCGCTCTCGGTCAGCGCGACGCTGCGCACGATGCCGTCCGGATCGACTTCGAAGTTGATGTGGCCCATGCCGGCCGCGCGCGCCGCGAGCGGCGGCACCGGCAGCGTCAGCGCGCGCGCGCCGGCGGCGTTCTCGGGGCCCAGCAGCACCGGCAGCCAGGTCGGCACGCGCGCGAGCGCGGCGGCCAGTTGCGCGTCGTCGGGCGAGGCCTCGGTAAACAATACGTCGTAGACCACGGCGGCGGGCCGCGCCTGGGCGAGCCGCTCGAGCAGTTGCGCATGCACGCTGCGCGGCCAGGGCCAGCGGCCGAGCCGTTCCAGGCTCGGATTGTCGATCTCGACCACCACGATGGCCGGATCGGGCGCCAGGCGGCGCGCGGCGAGCAGATGGTCGTAGATCAGCCGGTCGATGCTCGCGGTGGACTGCCAGGCCACGCCGGCCAGCACGGCCGCCACGCCGAGCACGCCGATCGCGAGCCATTCGAGGAGAAAGCGCCGGCCGGGGGGGCGCCGCCGGGAGCCGGTGTCAGGCTTCATCGGCCGGCTCAGCGCGCGAGCGTGAAACTGTTGACGGCGCCGGCCTTGTCGTAGAAGCGGCCGTCGACGAACTGCTCGGCGATCACGGTCCAGTAATAGCGCCCGGGCGGCAGATGCGCGATCACGAGGCGCGTGTCGGTCAACCCCGGCTGATCGACGATCGGATCGGCCAGCTCGCGCGAGGCGGACAGGATGAAGCGGTAGCGCGTGACGGCGGCCGTCGCGCCGCTCGGATTCCAGCGGAACGCGTAGCCGTCGCCGGCCGGGCCGGCCTCGGTGCGCAGTCCGAAGCGGCGCCGCTCGAAGCCGTACACGCGCGCCTGCCCTTCGAGCCCGTTCGCGTCGAGCGCGGCGATGCGCACGAAGTAGCGGCCGTCGGGCAGATCGGAGAAGCGCACGCGCGGCGTGTCGGACCGCACCTCGCGCAACAGGTCGAGCAAGCCGGCGTCGCTCGCGAGCTCGACGTGGTAGGCCCGCGCGCCGTCGAGCGGCACGATCTCGAAGTCGACCTGCGCGTCGTCCTGCAGCTTGCCCGGCCTGGCGAGCCGCGGCGCCTCGAGCAGCGGCACCGGGGCGCCCACCTGCCCGCCGGCCCGCGTCACGCTGCCGAAATTCGCGTGCACCAGCGTCGCGCCCGGAGCCGCGGCACGGCGCCGGGCGGCGCGCGGCGCATCGGGCTCGACGCCGACCGCGCCGTCGAGCACCTCGACGCGCGTGAGCGCCTGCCCGCCGTCGCCGTCGCCGTCGCCGTCGCCATCGTCATAGCCGACGCGAAAGCGCGTGCCGCGCACGCCGGCCACCACCGACGGCGCGCGGATCTGGAAGCGGTCGTCGGGCCGCTTCAGATGCGTGACCTCGCTGTCCACCGAGCCGCGCCGCAGTTCGAACTCGCGCTCGAGCACGCCGGTCAGCACGGTGCGGCGCAGCACGGTCAAGTCGATCTGGCTGTCGGGCGGCAGGCTCAGGTGGGTGCCGTCGCTCAGCTCCAGCGTGACGAAGCCGTCGCTGCCGGTGCGCAGGCGGTCGCCCTCGCCGAGCGTGGCCTTGGCCCCGAGCGCGGCGAACGCGCCGTCGCGGCCGGCGCGCTCGACCGCGCCATGCAGCGCGACGACGCGCACGGTCAGCCGCTCGCGGCGCAGCCGCGCGGCCGGCAGGCGGATCACCACGCCGCGCTGCAGCCGCTTCGGCGCCGGCACGCCGTTCAGGCGCGCCACCAGGGGCCAGTCGCCGGGGCCTTGCAGATAACGCGTCGAGATCTCGTAGAGGGTGTCGCCCTCGCGGGTCAGGTAGGGCACCGTCGCGAGGGGGTGGGCCGTGCCGCCGCTCGCGCGGCTCGCCGGCGGGCCGCCATCGGCGGCCGGCGCGCGCGCGGCGGCGCGCGCGCTGATGGCACCGGCCGCGCCGACGGCGGCCAGCACCAGCCCGCCCGCCGCGATCGCGCGGCGGGCGGCGAACCGCGTGGCGCTCACTCGGCGGCTCCCTGCTGCAGCCGTTCGAGCCGGTAGCCGTAGCCGTAGATCGGCGCGAGGCGATAACCGTTCTCGGGCCGCAGCGCCAGCTTGGTGCGCAGCATCGAGATGTGGGTGTCCATGGTGCGCGAGGGAACGTCGGTGGCCTGCTTCCAGACCAGATCGAGGATGTGCGCGCGCGAGAGCGGCTGATCGACGTGCTGGAACAGCAGCAGCGCGAGATCGAATTCCTTCTGCGTGAGGTTGACCGGCTGCTCGGCCACGAAGGCCTGCTTCAGGCAGGTGTCGAAGCGGTAGCCGTCGAATTCGCGGATCGCCGCCTCGTTGTGGGCCGGATAGGCGCGGCGCAGCAGGGAGTGGATGCGCGCCTGCAGGATCGGCGCGGACACCGGCTTCACGACGTAGTCGTCGGCGCCGGCATTGAGGATTTCCGTGATGCCGGCCTCGTCGTCGCGGCTCGTCATGAAGATGATCGGCAGGCGATGTTCGACCTGGTTCTCGCGCACCCACTTCAACAGTTCCTCGCCGGACAGGTCGGGCACGTTCCAGTCGAGCACCAGCAAGTCGAAGGTCTCGCGCTGCAGGCGCTTCTTCAGCGCCTTGCCCTCGCTGAACGCGTAACAGGTATGGCCGACCACCGTCAGCGCCTGGCTGACGAATTCCGTCTGCGACTCGTCGTCGTCCAATACAGCAATTCTCATAACACCCCGCAATGCGAACTCGGCGGCAAACCGTTCCGCGTTCCGCGCCTGATCGCGCGAACCGCCTGCCAGCCCGTGGCCTCGGACCGGCAGGACCACCGCAACGCGGCGTCCGTTCCTATCGTGTCCGGATCGCCGTTCTTCTCAAAATCCGGTCGTACTTCCTCCAGCCGCCTCGCAACCGCCACGCGCCGCGCAGCGCGCGGCCGCCCCGGCGGCTGCCCGGCCGATGATTGCCGGGATCCGGACCGGACTTGAAACTGTATGGTGTCTCACCGATGCGGCGCCGCGCTTCACGAGGCGCCGCGCCATGCCGATGGCGCCGGCCGGCTGGGCATGCCGGCCTTTGCAGCGCAGTATAAATAGTAGCCTATCGAGTGTCGTTCAAGAATTGTCAGATCGTTAATAATCACCGGCAAAACCACGGCGATTCAAATCCGCGCTTATCGAATAACACATCGGCCATTTTCTTGCATCGCCTGTGATGCGCTTTTCATCGGCCATTGATTTCAAAAAATGACAATTATCGAGCCTCGGCCACCCATGCCGATCCCGCGCCCGGCAACGATATCGGCCGCACGGCTCGGGCCGCGATAATCGCGCGCCAATCGGTTCGGCCAAACCGGCGAGCAATTCTGCATTTATTTAAAAATGCCGCACGCGGCGCCGGCCCATTGGCCGTGCGGGTGAATGACGGGCGGCGGAGGGGCACGGCGGAGGGGCACGGTGGAGAAGCGCGGCGCGCGGGCCGCGCAAAAGAAAACCGCCGCCGGGGCCTGAGGCCCGGGCGGCGGCATCGCGGCCGGCGGCACCGTCAGCGGCGGCGCATCAGGAACACGAACGCCTTGTCCTGCGTCGAGGATTCGACGATCTCGTTGCCGGTCTGCTTCGCGAACGCGGCGAAGTCGCGCTGCGAGCCGGGATCGGTGGCGAGCACCTTCAGGATCTGCCCGCTCTGCATGTCGGCGAGCGCCTTCTTGGCGCGCAGGATCGGCAGCGGGCAGTTGAGCCCGCGCGCATCCACTTCCTTGTGAACTTCCATCGGCTATCGACCTTCGTATGACGCGCCCGCGCCCGACGCGGCGCGGAATCGAGCCGCGATTTTACCGCAGCGCGCCGCCGCGTGCCGGCCGCCCGGCATTTGCGCGGCGCGCGACGGGGCCGCGCCGTGGCGGCGGACCGCCCTCGCCTGCGCACGCCTATAGCTCGACGGCACGCCCGGTGGCCAGCGCCTCGCGCATCGCGTGACCGATGCGGGTGGCCTCGCGCGCGTCGGCCAGCGTCGCGCCGCCCGAGTCGGCGCCGTCGCGCACGGCCGCCACGAACGCCTGCGCCTCGATCAGGAACGCCTCCTCGAAACGCTCGAAGAAGGTCGGCGTGCAGGTGTTGCGGATGCCGGTGGCGTCGTGGATCTCCACGCGGTTCGCGCGCGGATTGCGGCCGATGGTCAGCGCGCCCGCCGTGCCGATCACCTCCGAGTGCGAGTCGTTGCCGTGCGCCATGGTGCGCGAGGCATAGAACATCGCGAGCGCGCCGCCCTCGAATTCGCAGATCGCCACGCCATTGTCGACGTCGCCGCAGGCGCGCAGCCCCTCGTGCAGCGCGACCGTGCCGGCCGCGAACACGCGGGTGGCGCGCGGCCGGCCCAGCAGCCAGCGCGCCACGTCGATGTCGTGGACCGAGCAGTCGAGGAAGATGCCGCCCGAGCCCGGCGCGAAGCGCACGAAGAAGCCATCCGGGTCGTTGCGGTCGGCGGTCTGCGAGCGCACCAGGAACGGCCGGCCGATGGTGCCGGCGGCCACCCGCTCGAACGCGTCGCGGTAGCTCGGATCGAAGCGGCGCATGAAGCCGATGGTGGCCTGCAGATGCGGCCGCGCGCCGGCCTCGGCGATCACGCGCTCGCACTCGGCCAGGTCCAGCGAGAGCGGCTTCTCGCAGAACACGTGCTTGCCGGCGCGCAGCGCCGCGACGATCTGCTCGGCGTGCAGCGCGGACGGCGTGACGAGCCACAGCGCATCGAGTTCCGGGTCGGCCGCGAGCGCGGCGAAATCCGCGTGGACGCGCGGCACCTTCAGCGTCTCGCGCGCCCACGCGCGCTCCTCGGCCACCGGGCTGCAGGCGGCCGCCAGCACGGCGCCCGGCACGCGCCGCGCGAGGTTCTCGGCATGGCGGCGGCCGAGCCGGCCGAGCCCCGCGATGCCGATCCGCACCGGCGCGGCCGGGCTTGTCACAGTCTGCATGGCGGCTCCCTCAGGCGGAGGCGGCGGCGCCGTCGGCGAGCCGCACGATGCGCTGCTCGCGCCACGAGCGCGTGGCCGCCTCGGCCAGCTCCAGCGCCTTCACGCCGTCGGCGATGGTGGTGCGCACCGGCTCGCCGCGCGTGAGCGCCGCGAAGAAATGCGCGATCTCGCGCGCGTAGGCGGCGCGGTAGCGCTCCAGGAAGAACGCCTCGGGCAGGTCGTTCGACACCGCGCGCGCCGTATAGGCCGTCACCTCGGTGGGCCGCAGGTTGCCGGCCTGCAGCATGCCGCCGCTGCCGAGCAGCTCGAAGCGCTGGTCGTAGCCGTAGGCGGCGCGCCGCGAGGTGTTGATCTGGCAGAGCCGCCCGGCCCGGGTGCGGATCGTCACCGCGGTGGCGTCGATGTCGCCCGCCTCGGCCACCGCCGCGTCGGTCAGGCAACTGCCGGTGGCGTGCAGCGTCTCGGCCTCGTCGTCGAGAATCCAGCGGAAGATGTCGAAATCGTGGATCAGCATGTCCTTGAAGATCCCGCCCGAGCGCTTGAGGTAGGCCACGGGCGGCGCGCCCGGGTCGCGGCTGGTCACCACCAGCATCTCCGGCGCGCCCACCTCGCCCGCGTCGATGCGCGCCTTCACGGCCTCGAAGGTCGGATCGAAGCGGCGCTGGAAGCCGATCATGCAGACCACGCCGGCGCGCGCCACCGCGGCCTCGCAGGCACGCGCGCGTTCGAGCGCGAGATCGACCGGCTTCTCGCAGAACACGTGCTTGCCGGCCGCGGCCGAGCGCTCGATCAGGTCGGCGTGCGTGTCGGTGCTCGAACAGATCACGCTGGCGCCCACCGCGGCGTCGCCGAGCGCGCCGTCCACGTCGGCCGCCTGCGCGCCGTGCTCGGCCGCCAGCGCGGCGGCCGCGGCCGGGTCCACGTCGATCACGTACTTGAGCCGCACGCCCGGCTGGCGCGCGAGATTCGCCGCATGGATGCGGCCGATGCGCCCGGCGCCGAACACGGCGACGTCGATCGTCGGCACTGCTTCAGTCATCGTATCCTCCAGTGTCCTTCACTTCTTCCACGTTCAGTTCGAGCCGGTACGCGAGCGCGATGAACAGCGCCTGGCACAGGCAGATGGTGCTCGTGAGCGAGCGGAACGCGAACGCGCTGCCCTCCTTCACGAGCAGATGCGCGCTCGCCTCGCGGACCAGCGGCGAAAGCCGGCTGTCCGTGATCACGAGCGTGTTCGCATGGTTCAGGCGCGCGGCGCGCAGGCAGTACCGGGTCTCCTTGCCGTAGGGCGCGAAGCTGATCGCGACCACCACGTCGCCGCGCCCGACGCTGCGGATCTGCTCGCGGTACATGCCGCCGAGCCCCGACACCAGGTGCACGCGCCGCGCCGTGTGCTGCAGCGCGTAGACGATGTAGCTCGCCACCGGAAACGACCGGCGCACGCCGATCACGTAGATGTTCTCGGCCTTCTCGAGCATCGACACGGCCGCGTCGAACTGCGTGTCGTCGAGCCCCGCCGCCAGCTCGTCGAGACCGGCGCGCGAGGCCTCGATGAACTGGTGCGCGACGGCCGGCACCGACAGCGCGCCGCGCCGCTGGTCGATCAGCGAACGAATCCGCTGCCGGTAGCTCTGCCCGGCCGGATTCTGGCCCGTGTAGGCGTCGCGAAACACCGCCTGCAGATCCGAGAACCCCGAGAAGCCGAAACGCTGCGCGAAGCGCACCACCGCCGACGGATGCACGCCGCAGCGCTCGGCGATGTCACTGGTGCGATCCATCATCACGTTGGCGCGATGCTCGTCGATGTACGAGGCGATGCGCTTCAACTGCCTCGGCAGCGCGTCGTAAGCCTCGGTGATGCGCTGCAGCAGCGCGTCGACGGGCGTCTCGGAATGCGGTGTCTCGTCCATGGTGTGCGGCTGCGCGGCCCCGCCGCGCGAGGCCCGCGCGGCACCGGGCGCCATGCCGATGTCGTGAGCCGAGTATAGGCAGTTCGCCGTCGAAATGGAACAAATTTTCCATTTACATTTGAAATAAAATTTTCTTTGCAATCGCTGGCGAGTTGACCTAATCTTGCTCGTGGACGGCAACGTTCGACCCATAACAGAACCGACACAGGTGGAGACATGAGACTTTGCAATGGCAAGGCCGGCTTTCGCGCG
Organism: Burkholderia glumae LMG 2196 = ATCC 33617; assembly: GCF_000960995.1. Lineage (NCBI taxonomy): Bacteria > Pseudomonadati > Pseudomonadota > Betaproteobacteria > Burkholderiales > Burkholderiaceae > Burkholderia > Burkholderia glumae. Next base: position 3,305,723 of record NZ_CP009435.1, read on the forward strand.
CCCGCAATCAAGGCGGGTCTTCGAACGCTCGTCGCGGCGCTGGCCTGCGCGGCCGGCCTGGCCGCCACGGCGGGCAGCGCGCAGGCTGCCGACGCCCGCTTCGTGCTGATCAGCCACGCGCCCGATTCCGACTCGTGGTGGAACACCATCAAGAACGCGATCAAGCAGGCCGACGAGGACTTCAACGTCACGACCGACTATCGCAACCCGCCCAACGGCGACATCGCCGACATGTCGCGCCTGATCGAGCAGGCCGCCGCGCGCGACTACGACGGCGTGATCACCACCATCGCCGACTACGACGTGCTGAAGAACTCGCTCGGCAAGGTCACCGCGAAGAAGATCCCGCTCGTCACGATCAACTCGGGCACCGAGGAGCAGAGCGCGCAGCTCGGCGCGATCATGCACGTGGGCCAGCCAGAGTACGTGGCGGGCCAGGCGGCCGGCGAAAAGGCCAAGGCCGCCGGCGTCAAGTCGTTCCTCTGCGTCAACCACCTGGCCACCAATCCGGTGTCGTTCGAGCGCTGCCGCGGCTTTGCCGACGCGATCGGCGCCGACATGAAGAGCTCCACCATCGATGCCGGCACCGACCCGACCGAGATCCAGTCGAAGGTCAGCGCCTACCTGCGCAACCATCCGAAGACGCAGGCGGTGCTGACGCTCGGCCCGGTGCCCGCCGCCGCCACGCTCAAGGCGCTGCAGCAGATGGGCCTGAGCGGCAAGCTCTATTTCGCCACCTTCGACTTCTCCGACGACATCGCCCGCGCGATCCGCAGCGGCGCGATCCAGTTCGCGATCGACCAGCAGCCGTACCTGCAGGGCTACATCCCGGTGGCCGTGCTCGCGATCGTGAAGAAGGACAAGACCACCGATCCGGTGAAGATCCGCCAGATCCTCGAGGCCAATCCGAAGTTCCAGGCGCGCCTTGCCACCTACGGGCTGCAGCCGTCCTACGGGCCGCGCAACATCCGCTCCGGTCCGGGCTTCATCACGAAGGACAACCTCGACAAGGTCGTGAAGTACGCGGGGCAATACCGCTGAAGCGGCGCGTGGCGCGGCCGCAGCGCAAGCCGGCCGCGCCCTGCTCATCGTCATCGTTCATCGCGCGGCGGCGGCGCCGCGCCTCTGTACCGACGCGGCGGAGTGGCCCTGCTCCGTGCGCGCCGGGCATCAAGGAGACATCATGGGTGTAGCCGGCAAGCATCTGACAGCGCAGACGCAGGACACGCCGCCCGCGGGCGGCCGGGCCGACGAGCGGCTGCGCGGCGAGGCGTGGTACTCGCGCCTGCTCAACCGCCCCGAATTCGCCGCGATTTCCGGCGCCGTGCTGGTGTTCGCGGTGTTCGCGATCGGCGCGGGCGGCTCGGGCATGTTCAACCTCGACGGCATCATGAACTGGTCGCAGGTGGCCGCCTATCTCGGCATCCTCGCGGTGGGCGCCTGCCTGCTGATGGTGGCGGGCGAGTTCGACCTGTCGATCGGCTCGATGATCGGCTTCTCGGGGATGATGGTGGCGATCCCCACCGCCTATTTCCACTGGCCGATCTGGGCCGCCGTGCTGTTCGCGTTCGCCAGCTCGATGGCGCTCGGCGCGCTGAACGGCTATCTCGTGATGCGCACCCGGCTGCCCTCGTTCATCGTCACGCTGGCATTCCTGTTCATCCTGCGCGGCCTCACGCTCGCGCTGTCGATCATGTTCGCCGACCGCACCATCATCTCGGGCATGGGCGACTACGCCCACGCCGATCCGTTCACCCATCTGCTGTTCCAGGGCGTGGCCTTCCACGACCTGTTCCGCTGGCTCGCGCAGGCCGGCATCGGCGGCCTGCTCGACAACGGCGAGCCGCTCGTGCCGGGCGTGCCGAAGGTGATCCTGTGGTGGTTCGCGGCCACCGCGATCGGCGCGTTCGTGCTGGCCAAGACGCGCTGGGGCAACTGGATCCTCGCCGTGGGCGGCGACGCCAACGCCGCCAAGAACGTCGGCGTGCCGGTGCGCCGCGTGAAGATCCTGCTGTTCGTGCTGACCGCGTTCTGCGCCTGCCTGTTCGCCGTGCTGCAGGTGGCCGACATCGGCTCGGCGGCGGCCGACCGCGGGCTGCAGAAGGAGTTCGAGGCGATCATCGCCGCGGTGATCGGCGGCACGCTGCTCACGGGCGGCTACGGCTCGGTGATCGGCGCCGCGTTCGGCGCGCTGATCTTCGGCGTGGTGCAGATCGGCATCACCTATACCAACATCAGCTCGGACTGGTTCCGCGTATTCCTCGGCGTGATGCTGCTGCTCGCCGTGCTGTTCAACCACTATGTGCGCCGCCGCGTGGCGCAGTCGTAAGGGAGCCGAATCATGTCCACGCCTTCCTCTTCCGCCTCCCCGTCCGGCGTCGCCGCCGACACGATCCTCGAGCTCGACGGCGTCAGCAAGTTCTTCGGCAAGGTCATCGCGCTGTCCGGCATCAACCTGCGGCTGCGCCGCGGCGAGGTGCATTGCCTGCTCGGCGACAACGGCGCCGGCAAGTCCACGCTGATCAAGACGCTGGCCGGCGTGCATCAGCCCTCGGAGGGCCGCTATCTGGTGGACGGCCGGCCGGTGGCGTTCACCTCGCCGAAGGACGCGCTCGACCTCGGCATCGCCACCGTCTACCAGGATCTCGCGCTGGTGCCGCTGCTGTCGGTGGCGCGCAATTTCTTCATGGGCCGCGAGCCGCGGAAGAAGCTGTTCGGCCTGCTCAACGTGATGGACCTCGACACCAGCGCCGAGGTCGCGCGCGCCAAGCTCGCCGAGATGGGCATCCACGTGCGCGACCCGCACCAGCCGATCGGCACCATGTCGGGCGGCGAGCGGCAGTGCCTCGCGATCGCGCGCGCGATCCACTTCGGCGCGCGCGTGCTGATCCTCGACGAGCCCACCGCCGCGCTCGGCGTCAAGCAGAGCTTCAACGTGCTCAAGCTGATCCACGCCGCGCGCGCCAAGGGCATCTCGGTGATCTTCATCACCCACAACGTCCACCACGCCTATCCGATCGGCGACTCGTTCACGCTGCTCAACCGCGGCCGCTCGCTCGGCACCTTCACGAAGGATGCGATCTCGAAGGACGAGGTGCTCGACATGATGGCGGGCGGCGCGGAAATGCAGAAGATGGTCGCCGAGCTAGACGGCGCGGTGCTCTAACTCCCGACAGGAACCGACATGTCCCATTCCCCCCTCACGTTCGCGCCGGACCGCCCGCTCGACCTGATCTGCATCGGCCGCGTGGCGGTCGACCTGTACGCCGAGCAGATCGGCGCGCGCCTGGAAGACGCGACCAGCTTCGCGAAGTACCTGGGCGGCTCGTCCGGCAACATCGCGTTCGGCGCGGCGCGGCTCGGGCTCAAGTCCGCGATGCTCGCGCGCGTCGGCAACGATCACATGGGCCGCTTCGTGCGCGAGACGCTCGCGCGCGAAGGCTGCGACACGCGCCGCCTCATCACCGACGAGGAGCGCCTGACCGCGCTGGTGCTGCTCGGCCTCAAGGATCGCGACACGTTTCCGCTGGTGTTCTACCGCGAGAACTGCGCCGACATGGCGCTCGACGAGACCGACATCGACGAGGCGTTCATCGCCTCGGCCAAGGCGCTGCTGATCACCGGCACCCACTTCTCGACCGAGCGCGTCAACCGCGCGAGCCGCCGTGCGCTCGACTTCGCGCGCCGCCACCAGGTGCGCACCGTGCTCGACATCGACTACCGGCCCGTGCTCTGGGGGCTGACCGGCAAGGCCGACGGCGAGACCCGCTTCGTTGCCGACGCGGGCGTGACGGCGCACCTGCAGCGCATCCTGCCGCTGTTCGACCTGGTGATCGGCACCGAGGAGGAATTCCGCATCGCGGGCGGCAAGGACGCGCTGCCCGATGCGCTGGAGATGGTGCGCCGCGTGACGAGCGCGACCCTGGTGGTCAAGCGCGGCCCGCTCGGCTGCTCGATCATCGAGGGCGCGGTGCCGAACACGCTCGACGCGCTCGAGCTGGTGGGCGGCGTGGAGGTGGACGTGCTCAACGTGCTCGGCGCCGGCGACGCGTTCGCCTCGGGCCTGCTCTCGCAGTGGCTGCGCGGCGCCCCGCTGGAGGCCGCCGCGCGTATCGCGAACGCCTGCGGGGCGCTGGTGGTGTCGCGCCACGGCTGCTCGCCGGCAATGCCGACGCCGGCCGAACTCGAGCATTTCCTGCGCGAGGCCGAGCGCGATCCGCTGCGCATGCGCCGCCCCGACCGCGACGCGACGCTCGCGCGGCTGCACCGCGTGAGCCCGCCGCGGCGCGCGTGGGAGCAGGTGCTCGGCTTCGCCTTCGACCACCGCAACCAGTTCTTCGAACTCGCGCAGCAGACCGGCGCGCCGATCGAGCGGATCGATCACCTCAAGCGCCTGTTCGTCGAGGCCGTCGCGCAGACCGAGGCGCAGCTCGGGCTGCAAGGCCGGATCGGCGTGCTGATCGACGATCGCTACGGCCAGGACGCGCTCAACGAGGCGACCGGCCGCGGCTGGTGGATCGGCCGGCCGGTGGAGCTGCCCGGCTCGCTGCCGCTCGAATTCGACCACGGCCGCTCGCTCGGCACCACGCTCGAGACCTGGCCCGCCGAGCACGTCGCGAAGTGCCTGGTGCGCTATCACCCCGACGAGGCCTTCCAGACGCGGCTCGAACAGGAAACGCAGCTGCGCACGCTGTACGACGCGGTGCAGGCGAGCGGCCACGAGCTGCTGCTCGAGGTGATCCCGCCGCATCGCCCGGACCTGCCCGCCGGCGCCGACATCGTCTATCGCGCGCTCAAGCGGCTCTACAACCTCGGCATCCGGCCGGAATGGTGGAAGCTCGAACCGCTCGACGCGAGCCAGTGGCGCATGGTGGACGAGCTGATCGCCGAGCGCGATCCGTATTGCCGCGGCGTGGTGCTGCTGGGCCTGTCGGCACCGGCCGAGCAGCTGATCGACGGCTTCACCGCCGCGGCCGCCTCGCGCACCTGCCGCGGCTTCACGGTGGGCCGCACCATCTTCCACGAGCCCAGCCGCGCCTGGCTGGCCGGCGAGCTCGACGACGCCGGCCTGATCGCGCGCGTGCGCGCCACCTTCGAGACGCTGATCGACGCCTGGCGCACGGCGCGCGCCGGCCGCGTCGCCGCGCGCCGGGTCGCATGAGGAGCCCCCCGATGAACCATCGACAGATCGAAGCCGGCCTCGCGCCGGCCGGTGCCGCGACGGGCGGCACCGTGCGCCTGACCACCGCGCAGGCGCTGGTCCGCTATCTGGCCGCGCAGCGCGTGGCCGCCGAGCCGGACGGGGGCCGCAGTGACCGCAGTGGCGATACGGCGCCGCTGTTCGGCGGCGTGTTCGCGATCTTCGGCCACGGCAACGTGGCCGGGCTCGGCGAGGCGCTCTACCACGCGCGCGAGCTGCTGCCCACCTATCGCGCCCACAACGAGCAGGCCATGGCGCACAGCGCGATCGCCTACGCCAAGGCGCATTTCCGGCGCCGCATGATGGCCGTGACGACCTCGATCGGCCCCGGCGCGACCAACCTCGTCACGGCCGCCGCGCTCGCGCACGTGAACCGCCTGCCGGTGCTGCTGCTGCCCGGCGACGGCTTCGTCTCGCGCGCGCCCGACCCGGTGCTGCAGCAGTTGGAGGATGCGCACGACGGCGGCGTGTCCGTCAACGACGCGCTGAAGGCGGTGTCGCGCTACTTCGACCGGATCGTCCACCCGGCGCAGCTGCTCACCGCGCTGCCGCGCGCGCTGCGCGTGCTGACCGACGCGGCGCAGTGCGGGCCGGTCACGCTCGCGCTGCCGCAGGACGTGCAGGCGATGGCCTACGACTATCCGGCCGCGTTCTTCGCGCCGCGCGTGGTCGGCTTCCATGCGCCGGCGCCCGTCGAGGCCGAGCTCGCGGCCGCAGCCGGCGCGCTGCGCGCCGCGCGCCGGCCGCTGCTGATCGCGGGCGGCGGCGTGCTCTACAGCGCGGGCGGCGCGCCGGCGCTGCGCGCGTTCGCCGAGCGCCACGGCATTCCGGTCGCCGAGACCCAGGCCGGCAAGAGCACGCTGGCCTGGGACCATCCGCTCAACGCCGGCGCGCTCGGCGTGACCGGCGCGCCCGCCGCCAACGCGCTGGCCGCCGAGGCCGACTGCGTGATCGCGGTCGGCACGCGGCTGCAGGACTTCACCACCGGCTCGAACACGCTGTTCGCGCGGGCGGCCGTGATCGGCATCAACGCGAACGCGTTCGACGCGCTCAAGCACCAGGCCACCGCCGTCGCGTCCGACGCGCGGCTCGCGCTCGATGCGCTCGGCGCCAGGCTCGAGGGCTGGCGGGCCGAGCCGGGCTGGACCACGCGCGCGCAGACGCTCGCCGCCGGCTGGCGCGACGCCGTGCAGACGCTCACGAACACGCCGCCGCGGGCGCATGCGCTGCCCTACGACGCCGACGTGATCGGCGCCGTGCAGCGCAGCAGCGCCGCCTCGGCGGCCGGCGACATCGCCGTGTGCGCGGCCGGCACGCTGCCCGCCGAGCTGCACAAGCTCTGGCGCGCCGCGGTGCCGGGCGGCTATCACGTCGAATACGGCTACTCCTGCATGGGCTACGAGATCGCGGGCGGCCTCGGCGTGAAGCTCGCGCGGCCCGAGCGCGAGGTGATCGTGTTCGTCGGCGACGGCAGCTACCTGATGATGAACAGCGAGATCGCCACCTCCGTGATGCTCGGCGCGAAGCTGATCGTGGTGGTGCTCGACAACCGCGGCTACGGCTGCATCAACCGGCTCCAGCAGGCCTGCGGCGGCGCGCCGTTCAACAACCTGCTCGACGATTGCCTGCAAGGCCCGGCAGGCGCGCCCGCGATCGACTTCGCCGCGCATGCGCGCGCGCTCGGCGCCCACGGCGAGCACGTGGCCGACCTGGCCGCGCTCGACGCCGCGCTGGCCCGCGCCCGCGCGGCCGAACGCACCAGCGTGATCTGCATCGACACCGATCCGGCGCGCACCACCGACGACGGCGGCTGGTGGTGGGAGGTGGCCGTGCCCGAAGTCTCGCCGCGCGCCGCCGTGCGCGAGGCGCGGGCGAACTACGAAGCACGGCTCGCCGCCCGCGCCGGCGCCTCCGGTGCCGGCCTGCCCGCCGCCGGCTGCACCGCTGAACCCCACTCCCCGGAATCATCGACATGAGTTACGACATCCGAATCGGCATCAACCCGCTGTCGTGGATGAACGACGACCTGCCTTCGCTCGGCGGCGAGACCCCGCTGGCCGTGGCGCTGACCGAAGGCAGGCGGATCGGCTACGCGGGCTTCGAGCTCGGCAACAAGTTCCCGCGCGAGCCGCAGGCGCTCAAGGCGCTGCTGGCCGAATACGAGCTCGCGCTCGTCTCGGGCTGGTATTCGGGGCGGCTCGCCGAGCGCAGCGCCCAGGAGGAGATCGACGCGGTCGGCCCGCACCTCGAGCTGCTCGCGAAGAACGGCGCGACGGTGATGGTGTACGGCGAGGTGGCCGCCTCGATCCAGGGCGCGGCCGAGGTGCCGCTCTACCAGCGGCCGCGCTTCGTCGGCGAGGCGCAGTGGGAGCAGTACGCGCGCCGGCTCGACGAATTCGCGCGCTTCACGCTGAGCCAGGGCGTGCGCACCGCCTATCACCATCACATGGGCGCCTATGTCGAATCGCCCGCCGACATCGACCGGCTGATGGCGCTGACCGACGACGCGCTCGGGCTGCTGTTCGACACCGGCCACATCACGTTCGGCGGCGGCGATCCGCTCGCGGTGCTGGAGCGGCACATCCACCGCGTCTGCCACGTCCACTGCAAGGACGTGCGCACCGAGGTGATCCGGCTCGCGCGCAACCGCAACTGGAGCTTCCTGCAATCGGTCATCAACGGCGCGTTCACGGTGCCCGGCGACGGCGACGTCGATTTCCCGGCCGTCGTCGAGCGCCTGAAACGCCATGGCTACCGCGGCTGGTTCGTGGTCGAGGCCGAACAGGACCCGGTGATCGCGCCGAGCTACGCGTTCGCCGACCAGGGCTACCGCACGCTGCGCGCGCTGCTCGACGCGCCGCTCGCATCCACCGGCAAGGAGGCCGCGTAATGAGTTCCCATCCGAATCCGAATCCGCCCGCGAGCCTGCTCGTCAAGGCCGCCGCCAGCGGCCGGTCGATCGCCTGCGTCACGCCGGAATCGGCGCGCTGGCACCACGTGGGCTTCGCCGCATACCGCCTCGCGGCCGGCGAAAGCCTGACGATTCACGAGCCCGCGCGCGAGACCTGCCTGGTGGTGATGGCGGGCCAGGTGGACGTGGCGGACCAGGACGGCACGCGCTGGGAGGCGCTCGGCTCGCGCGAGAGCGTGTTCGACGACGCGCCGCCCGCCGCGCTCTACCTGCCGCCCGGCCGCCGCGTGACCGTCACGGCGCGGCGCGCCACCGAACTCGGCGTGGCGAGCGCGCCCGGCACCGGCCGCTATCCGCCGCGGCGCATCGAGCCCGGCCAGATGAAGCGCTCGGTGCGCGGCACCGGCGCGAACACGCGCTACGTCTGCGACATCCTCCCGCAAACCGAGCCGGCCGAGGCGCTGCTGGTGGTGGAGGTGCGCACCCCGTCGGGACATTCGTCGAGCTACCCGCCGCACAAGCACGACACCGACGACGTGCCGGCCGAGAGCTTCCTGGAGGAGACCTACTACCATCGCGTGAACCCGCCGCAAGGCTTCGTGTTCCAGCGCGTCTACACCGACGAGCGCGACCTCGACGAATCGATGGCCGTGTCCGATCACGACGTGGTGATGGTGCCGCGCGGCTATCACCCGGTGGTGGTGCCGTATGGCTATGACTCGTACTATCTGAACGTGATGGCCGGGCCGACGCGCGTCTGGCACTTCAGGAACGATCCGCAGCACGACTGGATCGCGAAGCGCGACGCGGCGCAGGCGCAGGCCGCGCAGGCGCAACGCTGAGGTCGCCAGGCCGACGGGCGGCGCTCGCCAAGCGCGGCCGGCCGCCGTCTAGCCGCCGTCTAGCCGCCGTCGGCCGGCGGCAGCGGCGCCGCGAGCGGCGCGAGCGCGGCGCGCAGCGCGTCCGGCAGCGGCACCGGGCGGCGGCTCGCGCGCGCCACGTAGACGTGGACGAAATGGCCCTGCGCGGCCGGCGCCGCCTCGCCCTCGGCGAACAGGCCGATCTCGTAGCGCACGCTCGACGCGCCGAGCCGCGCCACGCGCAGCCCGGCCTCCAGCCGCTGCGGAAACGCCAGCGGCGCGAAGTAGTTGCACTGCGTCTCGACCACCAGGCCGATGGTTTCGCCGTGCTCGACGTCGAGCACGCCGGCGCGGATCAGGTACTCGTTGACGACGGTGTCGAAGTAGCTGTAATAGACGACATTGTTGACGTGGCCGTAGACGTCGTTGTCCATCCAGCGCGTCGGGATCGGCAGGAAGTGGCGGTAGGCGCTGCGCGGCGAGGGTTCGGGTCGGGTCGTCATGGTCGGCGGAGAAATCGGAGACGTCGAAAAGTCGAAAAGTCGCAAAGGTCGAAACCGGCGAGCGGCCGCGCGAGCGGCGGCCGGCATGCCTTTGCTTGGCATCGGGCGGCATTTCGCGCGACCATGCGGTTCGGGCGGCGGCACGCGCCGCGCACGCCGCCCAGCAAACCACAGCGCGCGGGAAATGCCAAGAGGCCCGGCTTCGGCCCGGCGCCGCCGCTCCCGTCGCGCGCCGCGTCCCACTCGCCCGGAGAATCGCCATGCCCGCCCATCACCTGATCACCACCGCCTTCGAGCTGCCCGGCCACCGCATCGAGCAGTCGCTCGGCGTCGCGCGCGGCATCGTGGTGCGTTCGCGCTCGATCGTCGGCACGTTCGGCGCCTCGCTGCAGACCCTGTTCGGCGGCAGGCTCTCGCTCTATACGTCGCTCTGCGAGCGCGCGCGGCAGGATGCCTACGACAAGATGGTCGAGCAGGCGGCCGAATTCGGCGCCAACGCGATCATCGGCATGCGCTACGACGCCACCGACATCGGCGCGGGCATCACCGAGGTGCTCTGCTACGGCACGGCGGTGCGCGTGGTGGCGACGGCAGCCGGCTGACCCGCGGGTACACGGCCCGGCCGCCGCTCACTGCCCCGGGCGATCCACGTACTCGAATGGGAGGCCGCGCGCGCGCATCCAGTCGGCCAGCGCATGGCCGGTGCCGGCACGCCACGGCCGCAGCTTCGGCGGCTCGACCAGGCGGTATTCGAGCAGTTCCGGCGACAGCGCGATCTCGCCGTAGGCCCGCACGTGATAGGCGATGATCAGCTCGTTCTTGCGGATGAATTCGTAGACGCCCACCAGTTCGACCGTCTCGGCCTGCAGCGAGGTTTCCTCGCGCACCTCGCGCGCGATGCCCGCCTCGGGCGTCTCGCCGCTCTCGAGGAAGCCCGTGATCAGCGCGAACATGCCCTCCGGCCAGGCCGCGTTGCGCGCGAGCAGGATCTTGCCGTCGTATTCGACGATCGCCGCCACCACCGGCAGCGGATTGTTCCAATGGACGTAGCCGCAGGCCGCGTCGGGGCAGGCCTGGCGGACCCGGCCGCCCTCGTGCAGCGGATCGGCGCGCGTGGCGAGCGGACTCGCGCAGCGCGGACAGAAACGGTATTCGGCAGTGGTCATGGGCAGTGCGGGCGCGGCGCCGAGGGCGCCGTGGTTTCGCGGAGATCGGCCAAGCGCTCATTCTAGCGAGTTTGGGCGCGAGGCATCGGGCGGTGCCCGCCCCGCTCCGCGCCGCCCCGCGCCGCGCCCCGCCATGCCAGCCCCCGCTCACGCCGCCTGCGCGAAGCGCACCGTGCATACCGCCGGCGCGAGCCCGGCCAGCGGCGCGCGAAACGCGAACAGCGCGCCGGCCAGCGGCTGCGCGTGCCGTTCCGCCTCGCTCAAGCCCTTGGTGGCCGTGGTCGCGTAGACGGTGCGCAGATCGTCGCCGCCGAACGCGAGCTTGGTGACGTTCGCGCAGGGAAACGCCACCTGGCCGAGCAGCCGGCCGTCGGGCGCGTAGCGCTCGATCCGCGCGCCGTCGAACAGCGCGATCCACACGCCGCCCTCGGCATCGACGGCCATCCCGTCCGGATAGCCGCGCTCGCGGATCGCCACGAACACGCGCCGCCGCCGCGGCACGCCGTCGTCGCCGAGGTCGAACGCATACACCAGGCGCCGCAGCGTGTCGGTGTGATAGAGCGTGCGGCCGTCGGGGCTCGCGGCGGGGCCGTTGGTGATCACGTAGCCGGCGTCGTGCGCGCTGACGCGGCCGTCCTGGCCGACCCGGTAGAGCCGCCCCGTGGGCGCGGCCTCGGCGTCGTCCATCGAGCCGAACCAGAGCTGGCCGCCCCCATCGACGTAAGCGTCGTTGAGCCGGTTGCCGGGCAGGTCGGCCTCCAGCGGCAGCACGCACGTGAACTGCCCGCTGCTTGGCGCGAAGCGGAACAGCCCGCCCTGCACGCCGCAAATCAGCGTGCCGTCGGCGCACGGCAGCGCGAAGCCGATCTGCCCCGGCGCCTGCCAGCTCTCGCGCCCGCCGCCCGCCGGGTCATAGCGATGGAGCCGCCGGCCCTTGATGTCGACGAACAGCACGCGGCGCGCGGCGGCGTCCCAGCAGGCTCCCTCGCCGAGCGTGGCCGCCACCGGCCACACGCAGTCGGGCACGATGGCCGGCATCATCCGCCGAACCAGCCGGCGTCGACGAAGTATTCGCGCGCGGTGCAGCGCGCGGCGTCGTCGGAGGCGAGGAACAGCGCCATGCGCGCGACGTGCTCGGGCTCGACGCGCTCGTGCAGGCATTGCGCGGCCACCAGCTTCGCCTCGCTCTCGGGCGACTGCCACAGCTTCATCTGGCGCGGCGTGCGCACGGCGCCCGGCACGATGCAGTTCACGCGGATGCCGAACCCGCCGAGGTCGCGCGCGAGGCCGCGCGTCAGGCCCTCGATGCCGGCCTTGGCGGTCATGTAGATGCTCAGCCCGGTCTCGGCGATATGCCACGAGATCGAGCCGAGGTTCAGGATCACGCCGCGCCCGAGCGAGCGCATGCCCGGCATCACCGCCTGCGCGCAGAAGAACTGATGGCGCAGGTTCACTTCGATGCGGCTGTCCCAATAGGCCGCCGTCAGCTCGCCGGGCTGGTGGCGGTCGTCGTTGGCCGCGTTGTTGACCAGCACCTCCACCGGCCCCGCCTCGGCCACGATCGCGGCGAAGGTGGCGTTCAGCGCGTCGATGTCGCGCAGATCGCAGTAGTGGAACACCGGCGGCAAGGGCGTGTCGCCGAGCGAGGCGGCAAGCGCCGCCGATTCGTCGCGCGCGATGTCGATGAAGCTCACGCGCGCGCCCTGCGCGGCGAACGCCGCGACGATCGCCGCGCCGATCCCGGTGCCGCCGCCCGTCACCACGACGTGACGGCCGGCCAGGCTCGGATAGATGGCATAAGTCATGAAAGATCCCGAAAAACCGGTCAGCAGACCATTGAAAGAAAGCTGCCGCGCGCGGCGGCCCCTAGCGGCGCCCGGCGCGCGACATCACGTCAATCCAGACGGCCAGCACCAGGATCCCGCCCTTGACGATCATCTGCCAGTAGGCGTCCACGTCGAGCATCGACATGCCGTTGTCGAGGCTGGCCATCACCAGCGCGCCGATCAGCGCGCCGTGCACGGTGCCCGCGCCGCCGCGCATCGAGGTGCCGCCGATGAAGCAGGCGGCGATCGCATCGAGCTCGCCCATGTTGCCCGCCGACGGCGAGCCGGCCGCGAGCCGCGCGGTGTTGACGATGCCGCCGAACGCGCACATCAGCCCCATCAGCCCGAAGATCGCGAGTTTCACGCGGTCGGTGTTGATGCCCGACAGGCGCGTGGCCTCCAGGTTCGAGCCGACCGAGTAGATGCGCCGGCCGAACACGGTCTGGGTGGCCACCCACGAGAAGATGCCGAGCAGCGCGAGCACCACCAGCACGGGCACGGGGATCCCGCCGTAGCTGTCGAGCGTGGCCACGAACGCGGCCACGATCAGCCCGGCCGCGACCAGCTTGGCGACGTCCTGCCAGAGCGGCGCGACCTCGAGCTGGTAGCGGCGCCGCGCGCGCCGCTGGCGCACCGTCACCGCCACCAGCAGCACCACGATCAGCAGCGCGATGGCGTCGCCGATGCGCGGCGGCACGTAGCCCTGGCCGATCTGCACGAAGCCGTCCGAGACCGGCGCGATGGTCGCGCCATGCGTGATGCCGAGCAGGATGCCGCGATAGGCCAGCATGCCGCCCAGCCCGACGATGAACGACGGCACGCCCCGGTAGGTGGACCACCAGCCGTTGAAGAGGCCCGCCGCCACGCCGAGCACCATCACCACCGGCACGGTCGCCGCGATCGGCCAGCCGAGCGCCTGATCGAGGATCGCCGCCACGCCGCCCAGCAGGCCGAGCAGCGAGCCCACCGACAGGTCGATCTCGCCGGCGATGATCACGAACACCATCCCGCAGGCCAGCATGCCGGTGATCGACATCTGCCGCAGCAGGTTGGACAGGTTGCGCGGCGTGATGAACGCGCCGTCGGTCAGCACCGAAAACAGCAGCCAGATCGCCGCCACCGCGATCAGCAGCGCGAGGATCTTGTAGCGCGCGAACAGCCGGCGCAGCTGCTGCGCGGTGCCGCCGGCGCCCGCCGGGCGGGCCGCGCGGTCGGCGGCCTGGGTGGTCGTCTCGGGTGTCATGCGATGCCTGCCTCGCTGTGAGTCGTGTCGCGCCGCGCGGGCCGGATCGCCGCGCTCAGCACCTGTTCCTGGGTAAGTCCGTCGTTGGGGAAATCGCCGCGCAGCTCGCCGTCGCCGATCACGAGCACGCGATCGGCGATGCCGAGCACGTCGGGCAGCTCCGAGGACACCATCACGATCGCCATCCCGCGCTTGGCGAGATCGCCGATCAGCTTGTAGATCTCGTACTTCGCGCCCACGTCCACGCCGCGCGTGGGTTCGTCGAGGATCAGCACGCGCGGCTCGGTCAGCAGCATGCGGGTTAGCACCGCCTTCTGCTGGTTGCCGCCCGACAGGCTCGCGATCGACAGCATCGGATGCGCGGCGCGCACCGACAGCCGGCGCATCTCGACGCGGATCGTGTCGTGCTCGGCGGCCGCGTCGATCCGGCCGAAGCGCGCGAAGCGCTGCAGCACGGCAAGCGTGATGTTGTGGCCGACGCTCAGCTGCGGGACGATGCCGTGACGCTTGCGGTCCTCGGGCACCATCGCGATGCCGGCGCGGATCGCGTCGAGCGGCGCGCGGATCCGGAGCGGCGCGCCGTCGAGCAGCACCTGCGCCTCGCTCGCGCCGGGATAGGAGCCGAAGATCGCCTGCATCAGCTCGGTGCGCCCCGCGCCCACCAGCCCGGCCACGCCGAGGATCTCGCCGCGCCGCACCGCGAACGAGACGTCGTCCACGCGCTTGCGGCGCGGATTGTTGAGGTCGAGGCAGGTCACGTTGCGCGCCTCGAACACGATCTCGCCGACCGGGTGCGGCTCGCGCGGGAACAGGTTGCTGATCTCGCGCCCCACCATCTGCGCGATGATCCGGTCGGTCGACATGCCCTGCATCGGCTGGGTCGAGACGTGCCTGCCGTCACGGATCACGGTGACGGTGTCGCAGACGGCCTCGACCTCGTCGAGCTTGTGCGAGATGTAGACGCAGGCGATGCCGCGCGCCTTCAGATCGCGGACGATGTCGAGCAGGATGCGCGTCTCGGCGGCCGTCAGCGACGAGGACGGCTCGTCGAGGATCAGCAGCTTGGCCTGCTTGTTGAGCGCCTTGGCGATCTCGATCAGCTGCTGGTGGCCGCCGCCGTAGTGCATCACCGGCAGCGCCACGTTGATGCCGGTGATGCCGAGCCCGGTCAGCAGCTCGTCGGCGCGGCGCATCATCGCCGCGTAGTGCATGCGTCCGCCCGGCAGCGTCAGTTCGTTGCCGAGAAACAGGTTCTCGGCCACCGACAGCTCCGGCACCAGCATCAGCTCCTGGTGGATGATGACGATGCCGGCGCGCTCGCTGTCGCGAATCCCGGCGGCCTGCAGCGGGCGGCCCTCCCAGAGGATCTCGCCGTCCCAGGTGCCGCTCGGGTAGACGCCCGAGAGCACCTTCATCAGCGTGGACTTGCCGGCGCCGTTCTCGCCGCACAGGCCCACGCATTCGCCGGGCCGCACCACGAGATCGATGCCGTCGAGCGCCTTCACGCCGCCGAAGGCCTTCACGATGCCGCGCATCTGAAGCAGGGGTTGCGTCATGCGGGTGTCCGACATGCGTCGTCCTCGTTCATATCCGGGTCTCGGGTGGCCCGTGCCCGCGCCGCCCGGGCGCGGGCGGGCCGCCGCCTCAGTGCGCGCCGATCTGCGCCTGGGTGTAGAAGCCGTCCTTCACCACCACGTCGACGTTGTCCTTGGTGAGCAGGGTCGGCTGCAGCAGCAGCGTGTCCACCTTCTTCCGGCCGTTGTCGTACTGCGCGTTGTAGGCCGGCTTGCCGCCC
The DNA here is from genome assembly GCF_000960995.1 of Burkholderia glumae LMG 2196 = ATCC 33617. Classification (NCBI taxonomy): domain Bacteria; kingdom Pseudomonadati; phylum Pseudomonadota; class Betaproteobacteria; order Burkholderiales; family Burkholderiaceae; genus Burkholderia; species Burkholderia glumae. The sequence goes on from NZ_CP009435.1 coordinate 3,321,227, forward strand.
TTGGCGAGCGTCACGGCGAGCTTGGCCGCCTCGCCCGCGATCAGCTTGAGCGGCTTGTAGACCGTCATCGTCTGGGTGCCGGCCACCAGCCGCTTGACGGCGGCGAGGTCGGCGTCCTGCCCCGACACCGGCACCTTGCCGGCCAGGTGCTGCGCGGCGAGCGCCTGGATCGCGCCGCCCGCGGTGCCGTCGTTGGAGGCGACCACCGCGTCGATCCGGTTGCCGTTGGCGGTCAGCGCGTTCTCCATGATGCCGAGCGCGGTGGAGGCGCTCCATTCGGGCACCCACTGCGAGCCGACCACCTTGACGTCGCCGCGGTCGATGGCCGGCTGCAGCACCTTCATCTGGCCTTCGCGCAGCATCTTCGCGTTGTTGTCGGTGGGCGCGCCGCCGAGCAGGAAGTAGCGCCCCTTGGGCCGCGCGTTGAGCACGCCCTGCGCCTGCATCTCGCCCACCTTCTCGTTGTCGAACGAGATGTAGGCGTCCACGTCGGCGTCGAGGATCAGCCGATCGTACGAAACCACCTTGATGCCGGCTTTCTTGGCCTCGGCCACCACGTTGGTGAGCGCCTTCGAATTGAACGGCACGATCACGATCACGTCCACGCCGCGCGAGATCAGATTCTCGATCTGCGAGATCTGGCGCTCCTCGCTGGCGTCGGCCGACTGCACCGACACCTTCGCGCCGAGCTTTTCGGCCGCGGCGACGAAGTAGTCGCGATCGCGCGACCAGCGCTCGACGCGCAGGTCGTCGATGCAAAAGCCGATCTCGGGGCGGTCCTTGCTGGCATGGGCGAGCGGCGCCGCCAGCGAGAGGCTCGCGAGCGCGGCGGTGGCGACCAGGGATTTCAGGACGGAACGACGGCGATTCGATGGCATGTCTCTGTCTCCATTTCGTACTGGTTCTTGTGTGTGAGCGGCCGGCCGCCGGCCTACGGCGCCCGGCGCGCCGGCCGGCGGCGCGCGGTCCGGGCGCGGCCGGCCCGACGACAAGCGGCATGGTGCATGCGCCGGCCGCCGGGCGGCAATTACGAAATTGCCCAATCGCCTTAATATTTCTTGCCGGCCCGATGCGATCGCGGCGGCGGCGCGGCCGACAGCCACTAGAATGATCGGACCGCGACACCCGGGCCGCCCTGGCGCCCGTGATTTCGTTATGCGAGCCGCCGCCTTTGCCTCGCAAGGAGACCCGCTCATGCAACGCCCGTCCGCCGATCCGCCGCCGCCCGCGCGCGCGCATCGCATCGCGCTGCTGTTCAATGCCAACAAGGTGTACGACCGCGAGGTGATCGCCGGCATCGGCGACTACATGCGCTCGACGCGCGTGACCTGGGATCTGTTCCTCGAGGACGATTTCCGCTGCCGGCTGGCCGGCATCGAGCGCTTCGACGGCGACGGCATCATCGCCGACTTCGACGATCCGGCCGTGGACGCGGCGCTGCGCGGCTGCCGGCTGCCGGTGGTGGCGGTCGGCTCGTCCTACGAGGACGCGGCGCACTATCCGGCCGGCCTGCCCTACGTGGCGACCGACAACGGCAAGCTGATCGCGCTGGCCTACACGCACCTGATCGAGGCCGGGCTCGAGCACTTCGCGCTCTACAGCCTGCCGCCCGCCGACGAGAACCGCTGGGCGCAGCAGCGCGAGCGCGTCTACACGCGCCTGCGCCGCCACGATGCGCCGGCGCTGCCGATCGAGCGCGAGATCTACCGCGGGCTGTCCACCAGCGCGCCCACCTGGCACCAGTCCACGCAGCAGCTGATCGACTGGCTGCGCGCGCTGCCCAAGCCGGTGGGCGTGATCGCCGTGACCGACGCGCGCGCGCGGCACCTGCTGCAGGCCTGCGTGTCGGCCGGGCTCGCGGTGCCCGAGGAGATCGCCATCATCGGCATCGACAACGATCCGCTCACGCGCACGCTGTCGCGCATTCCGCTCTCGTCGGTGATCCAGGGCACCGAGGAAATGGGCCGCACCGCCGCCCACCTGCTGCATCAGATGCTCGGCGGGGCGCGCTTCGCGGGGCGCCAGATCCTGGTGCCGCCGGTGGGCATCAACGTGCTGGCCTCCACGCGCCACCAGCCGCTCGCGAGCCCCTACGTGATGCGCGCACGGCACTTCATCCGCCAGTATGCGTGCCAGGGCATCCGCACCGAGCAGGTGGCCGACTACGTGGGCATGTCGCGCTCGTCGCTCGAGGAGCATTTCCGCCGCGAGCTGCGCTGCACCGTGCATCAGGAAATCCTGCGCCACAAGCTCGATGCGGCCAAGCAGCTGCTCAGGCAGCGCGAGCTGGCCACCGCCGAGGTGGCGGTGCGCTGCGGCTTCACCTCGACGCAATACATGTACGCGGTGTTCCGGCGCGAGCTCGACTGCACGCCGCGCGAATACCAGGAACGCACGCTGTCCGGAGGCCATGCTTGAGCGCAATCCCATCGACGCCGGCCTTCGGGCCGGCCGGTCAGCGTGTCTCGTCGCGGCCGTGGGGCCGCCTGCCCGGCGGCGACCCGGTGCGCCTCTTCACGCTGCGCAACGCCCACGGCATGCGGGTGGCGATCAGCGACCTCGGCGCGACGCTGGTGTCGTGGCAGACGCCCGACCGCGGCGGCCGGCTCGGCGAGATCCTGCTCGGCTTCGACGCGCCGGCCGCCTACCTCGATTCGCGCGCCTATCTCGGCGCGCTGGTGGGGCGCTGCTCGAACCGCATCGCGGGCGCGCGCTTCACGCTCGACGGCATCGACTACCCGCTCGACCGCAACGACGGCGAGCAGTGCCTGCACGGCGGCCTGAGCGGCTTTCACCGCGCGCTGTGGGAGGCCGACATGCTCGACGACGCGCTGCTGATGCGGCTCGTCTCGCCCGAGGGCGACGGCGGGTTCCCCGGCAACGTCGAGGTGCAGGTGCGCTATGCGCTCGATGACGACGGCACGCTGTCGATCGGCTATGAGGCGCGCGCCGACGCGCCCACGCCGCTGCAGCTGACGAGCCATCCGTATTTCAACCTGAGCGGGCGCCCGCGTGCCGACATCGACGGGCACGTCCTGACGATCGACGCCGACCGCTATCTGGAAGTGGACGCGCGGATGATCCCGACGCGGCTCGCGAGCGTGGCCGGCACCGCGTTCGATTTCCGCCAGAGCGCGCCGCTCGGCGCGCGGCTCGGCTGGCCGCATGCGCAGCTCGCGCTGGCGGGCGGCTTCGACCACTGCTTCGCGCTGCGCGAGGCCGAAGGCGACGGCGGCGTGCGCGCCGTGGCGCGCGTCTACGATCCCGGCAGCGGCCGCGAGCTAACGGTGCTGACCGACCAGCCGGGCCTGCAGCTTTATACGGGCAATTCGCTGGCGGGCCTGCACGGGCCGCGCAGCGCGCTGTGCCTGGAAGCGGGTGCGTTCCCGAACCAGATCAATTCGGAAGACGCCGAGGCGGTGGTGCTGCGCCCCGGCGAGGTGTATCGGCAGGACACGCGGTATCGGGTGGCGGTGGCGGGATAAACAGCCGTGTGCGTGGCTGGCCCCTGCGTCGTCGACTGCAACGACGCCGACAAAAGAGGCCAACGGCCCTGACGTCTATCCCACCGTCAGCGTCTTCGGCTCCAGATACGCGCCGAGCCCCCACTTCGGCCGCGTCCAGCGTCTCCAGCGATCCGGGTCTGCCCACTTCCCCGTCTCGACCGGCTTGACCACGGCCGTGCGTCCGGCCGCCAGCGCCGTGGCCAGCATATTGCAGATGAAACCGGCGTTGCTACTCCAGGGTATCAGCACAGCCACGCCCGCCGGCATCACATCCACGCACGCGGCACCGGCCATTTTCTCGACAGAAAACGCCCCCAGCGCCTCGATCGCGGCCGATATCCGCTGCGCCGGATAGGCGTCCACACGCTCGGCACGCGGGGGGCGCCCAGGCCGGGAACGCCACGTTGGGCACCGCGATCGCGCGGCGCGCGTCCTGCTCCTCGCCGAGCCCGTTACTTGCTCGGTACTAGGGTCGTGAAGATCGAATCCTCCCTCGCCGTGCAGGATGATGAACCACAGCCATCGAAATAGATCTGCTCGCAACCTTGCACGCGCACTCTCCTTGAAGGGTTTTGACGACACCGGCGCAGGTGCCGCCGACACGAACCGGGTGTAGGCTTGCGCGACGGCTCCGATAAGACGACTTGTGATTCCGGCGTTATTTCGAAAATCGGGACAATCGATGCAGTGGGCCGAATTGGCCGAACTCGAGCTGGTGCTTGCCGTGGAGCGATTGCTGACCGGATACCTATGGCGCTATCCGAATTTGCGCGTCGGGGGGCGACCGACATGCGGCTCATCGACATCGCCGCGGCAGAGTTCGACGTGGAAGTGCGGCTCGCCGAGTCGGTGCCGCTGGATATGATCGCGGTGCCGCTCATGTGCGATATCCGAATGCTGGTTGCTAGTACGCCCGATTATCCGGCGCGATGGCATACACCGAGCGAGCCTGCCGACCTGGGCCGGCATCTTCGCATCGCGATGCGGCTCGGGCACGGCGGAATTTGTCATGGGGAGCTTGAAAACACCGGGCGCAAGTTCGTCGTCAATACGCCACCACTCATGGTGTTCAGCGTGAGGCACGATCCGCGGAGCGGTGCTGGCTGGGCTCGGCCTAGGTTTTCTGTCGGAGTGGTTGATTGGCAACGTGCTAGCGAGCGGCGGACTCGTGCCGGTGCGACTGCGGGCGTTGGTTGAGTTGGTGCGGGAGATGCGGGTGGATGAGCGGGAACTGTTCGGGCCGAACTGGTGCGGATGGCTGCCGGTCGAACTGAGCGCAAAAACGAGGACCGCCAACCAAGAGGCCGTTTCGGGCCGAAAATGCCCAGGATCGACCAAGGTTCATGCCGCACAATGCGCAGAATACGAGAGCGGTTACAAGTCAAGTACTGTTTTTGCTATATTACAAATCGCCAACAGTTATTTAATAGCATTGAATATTAGAATAATTTAAATAATTGTTATTGTATTTAAATAAGCATAACCACCAACTTTCCAATCCAAAACTTGCACTGTATGTTTAGCATGCGTTGCCGGACGCACACATTAAATGCGTTGCAATGCGCAAATACATTTCAACATGGAGAGAAAAATGTCTTCACGAAGCACTGTCGTGAAACTGCAAAACAATTCGGGACACACACTTTATCTGGACTCGACGTCGATCCAGCTAGCGCACGGCGAGTGGGTAACGTATCCCCCGGAAAAAATTCCGAATGGTCAGACCGGCCAGTGGCAGACCGATTCAGACGGTTTCATGACCGGAACCGAAGGAAAGCTTCAATATCAATTTGCCGACAACGATGGCATCGAGAACGTTCGGATCTACTGGGACAATCCGTACATCGGCAACAACGGCTATTCGATTACCGTCAGCGCGGCGGGTTACAAGGTTGGCTACGATGGCGGCTCCGGTGATAACGCGACCGTCGATTTCTACATCAAGCAGGAATAACGCCGAGTAATTCGCTCGCGCCCGTTCTGAGCGAGCGCGAGCGAGGACTGGGCATCGAACACAGTGTTTGGATGAGTTGACCACTACGGCCAGCCCGTCGCACCGAATCACCCACGAATACCCAAAGACACTCCCGGCCCCGGTTTCGCTGCCCTGCTCACAATCCGGCTACATCTTTCGCTTCTTCAAGGTGTAGGCATAGAGTGAATAGCGCGTACTCGTGTCGGAATCGAAATGGCCGCCCTGCATCACGCCGTCGCCCGACCGCGTCCACGACTTTCCAGCATCAGTGCTGTACAGACTGTAGTCACGGGATGCGCCGTTACCGCCTGCATCCGTCGCATACACCACCCAACCCCGCGCCCCGGCCGTCATGCTGTCAAGGCGGAATCGCGAATCGAATCCTACCGCAGCCTGCAATATTCGATGGTCGGCGTGAAGGCATGATGAAAGGTGAGCCTGCCCAAGGAGCGCCTTCGGGCCACCGGCGGCAAGCGCCAACCCATCAAGGAAGCGCAGGGCCGTCGACAAGGCGCGGCCTCGGGCGGCCAAGCCAGGCGGCGTCGATCGTGCAAGCAAGGTCACGCTGGCCGGCCAGCCGATCTTGCGGCAGCTAGCACGCGGAGCATGGACCCCGGCCGTCTCGGCAGATCGCCGCGTCGCGACGCGACGGAGTCTTCCCCGAACGCGTCGGCGGACTGCTGCGGGTTGGACTCCCCTCGCCATCCAGGCTGGCCGAGCGACTCGAACGAGCCCCCACGCATCCGCGCGCCTCAACAAACAAAAAAGCCGCGAACCTCCCGGCTCGCGGCTTTTCGCAAGGCCTTGCGGCCGGCTCAGCGCATCACAGCTTCGAGGCGACCCACGCCGCCACCCCAGCCAGCGCTTCCGGCAGCTTGCCCGGTTCGGTGCCGCCCGCCTGCGCCATGTCGGGCCGGCCGCCGCCCTTGCCGCCCACCTGCTGCGCGACGAAGTTCACGAGTTCGCCGGCCTTCACCTGCTTGCTCGCCTCGGCCGTCACGCCGGCGATCAGGCTGACCTTGCCGCCTTCGACGGCCGCCAGCACCACGGCCGCGTGCTTGAGCTTGTCCTTGAGCTTGTCCGCCGTCTCGCGCAACGTCTTCGAATCGGCGCCCTCCAGCGTGGCGGCCAGCACCCGCAGGCCCTTGACGTCCACGGCCTGCTGCGCGAGCTCGTCGCCCTGGCTCGACGCGAGCCTGGACTTCAGCGCGGCCAGCTCCTTCTCCAGCGACTTGAGCTGATCCTGCACCTGGGCGATACGCTGCGTGAGCTCGGCGGGCTGCGCCTTGAGCATCGCGGCAGCCGTGGAAAGGCGCGCGTCGAGTTCCTGCACGTAGCGCACCGCGTTGTCGCCGGTGATCGCCTCGACACGGCGGATGCCTGCCGCGACACCGCCCTCGGCCACGATCTTGAAGAAGCCGATGTCACCGGTGCGGCTCACGTGGGTGCCGCCGCAGAGTTCGCGCGAGAAGCCCAGATCGAGCACGCGCACCTCGTCGCCGTACTTCTCGCCGAACAGCGCCATCGCACCGCCCTTCACCGCCTCGTCATAGGACATGTTGCGGATGATGCCGGGCGCGTTCGCGAGGATTTCCGCGTTGACGATCGCCTCGACCCGGCGGATTTCCTCGTCGCTCAGCGGCGCGTTGTGCGCGAAGTCGAAACGCGTCTTCTCGGCGTCCACCAGCGAGCCCTTCTGCTGCACATGGCCGCCCAGCACCTCGCGCAGCGCCTTGTGCATCAGGTGGGTGGCCGAGTGGTTGCGCTGGGTGCGCGCGCGGCGCTCGGCGTCGACCTCGGCGCGCAGCACGTCGCCCACCTTCAGCGCGCCCTGCTCCACCGTACCGTGGTGGCCGATCACGTCGGCCTGCACCTTCAGCGTGTCCTCCACCGCGAAACGCGCCGCCGCGTTCGCGAGCGTGCCCTGGTCGCCGACCTGGCCGCCCGATTCGGCGTAGAACGGCGTGTGGTCGAGCACCACCACCGCCTGTTCGCCCGCCTTCGCCTCGTTCACGGCGGTGCCGCCCACGTAGAGCGCGACGATCTTCGCGTCGTCGAGCGCGAGCTTCTCGTAGCCGTGGAAGGTGGTCTTCGCGCCCGAGTAGTCGAGCCCCTGGGTCGCCTTGAACTTGCCGGCCGCGCGGGCCTGCTCGCGCTGGCGCGCCATCGCGTCGTCGAACGCGGGCTCGTCCACCGTCACCTCGCGCTCGCGGCAGACGTCGGCCGTCAGGTCGAGCGGGAAGCCGTAGGTATCGTGCAGCTTGAACGCGAGTTCGCCATCGAGCAGCTTGCCGCCCTTCGCGTCGAGCTCGGCCAGCGCCGCCTCGAGGATCGTCATGCCGTGCTCGATGGTTTCCAGGAAGCGCTCCTCCTCCTGGCGCAGCACGTCGGTCACGCGGCCCTCGGCTTCCTTCAGCTCCGGATAGGCGGCGCCCATCTCGGCCACCAGGTCGGCCACCAGCTTGTGGAAGAACGCACCCTTGCGGCCCAGCTTGTAGCCGTGGCGGATCGCGCGGCGCACGATCCGGCGCAGCACGTAGCCGCGGCCTTCGTTGCCCGGGATCACGCCGTCGACGATCAGGAACGAGCAGGCGCGGATGTGATCGGCGATTACCTTCAGCGAATTGTTGGCCAGGTCCGCCACGCCGGTTTCGCGCGCGGCGGCCTTGATCAGATTCTGGAACAGGTCGATCTCATAGTTGCTGTGCACATGCTGCAGCACTGCCGCGATCCGCTCCAGGCCCATGCCGGTATCGATCGACGGCTTCGGCAGGCGCGTCATGTTGCCTTGCGCGTCGCGGTTGAACTGCATGAACACGAGGTTCCAGATCTCGATGTAGCGGTCGCCGTCTTCCTCGGGCGATCCCGGCGGGCCGCCCCACACGTCCGGGCCGTGGTCGTAGAAGATTTCCGAGCACGGGCCGCACGGGCCGGTGTCGCCCATCTGCCAGAAGTTGTCCGACGCGTAGCGCGCGCCCTTGTTGTCGCCGATGCGGATGATGCGCTCGGCCGGCACGCCCACTTCCTTGGCCCAGATGTCGTAGGCCTCGTCGTCGTCGTGGTAGACGGTGACCCACAGCTTTTCCTTCGGCAGGCCGTACACGCTCGTCAGCAGTTCCCAGCTGTAGTGGATCGCGTCGTGCTTGAAGTAGTCGCCGAACGAGAAGTTGCCGAGCATCTCGAAGAACGTATGGTGGCGCGCGGTGTAGCCGACGTTCTCGAGGTCGTTGTGCTTGCCGCCCGCGCGCACGCTGCGCTGCGAGGTGGTCGCGCGCGAGTACGGGCGCGATTCGGTGCCGAGGAACACGTCCTTGAACTGCACCATGCCCGAGTTCGTGAACAGCAGCGTCGGGTCGTTGCCCGGGACGAGGCTCGACGAACGGACGATCGTGTGGCCCTTCGATTCGAAGAACCTGAGGAATTTCTCGCGGATTTCGGCGGCTTTCATAGCGTGCGGGAACGGTCCTGCCAGACTGGCTCTATGGCTATCGGCGCCTCGCACCGGGGAGCGGGCGCGAGGCGGCTGGTTTCTGAAACGGTCGATTATACGGGATCGCGCCCCGGGGGCGGCGCGCCGGCGCCGGGCAGGCGCGGCGCCGGCCAAGGGGCCGGCCGCTGCCGGCGCCGCCCGGAACGGCGCCCTGCAGGCCGGCCGTGCGGCGCAGCCGCGCCGGCCGCGCCGGCCGTGCCGGTGCGCCCCGCAGCGCCGGATGCGCGCCGCCGCTGGCCGATTCGCTTTAAGATGCACGACGGCCGCCGCCCGCGCATCGCCGCGCGGGCGCCGCCCGACGCCGAGGGAGAACGACGACAGATGGGTGCTTTGAGTCATATTCGCGTCCTGGACCTGAGCCGCGTGCTGGCCGGGCCGTGGTGCGCGCAGACGCTCGCCGATTTCGGCGCCGACGTGATCAAGATCGAGCGCCCCGGCGCCGGTGACGACACCCGCCACTGGGGCCCGCCCTACCATCGCGCGGCCGACGGCAGCGACACGCGCGAGGCCGCCTATTATCTGGCCGCGAACCGCAACAAGCGCTCGGTGACGATCGACATCGCCACGCCGGACGGCCAGCGCCTGGTGCGCGAGCTGGCCGCGCAAAGCGACGTGGTGATCGAGAACTACAAGGCCGGCCAGCTGCAGAAGTACGGCCTCGACTACGCATCGCTGCGCGCGATCAAGCCGGCGCTCGTCTACTGCTCGGTGACGGGCTTCGGCCAGACCGGCCCCTACGCGCACCGCGCCGGCTACGACTTCATCATCCAGGGCCTGGGCGGCTTCATGAGCATCACCGGCGAGCGCGACACCGAGCCCGGCGGCGGCCCGCAGAAGGCCGGCGTCGCGATCGCCGACCTCGCCACCGGCCTGTATGCGTGCACGGCGATCCTCGCCGCGCTGGCGCACCGCGACCGCACCGGCGAAGGCCAGTACATCGACATGGCGCTGCTCGACGTGCAGGTGGCGCTGCTCGCCAACATGACCACCAACTACCTCGCGAGCGGCCAGCCGCCCGTGCGCTGGGGCAACGCGCACCCGAACATCGTGCCCTACCAGACGTTCGAGGCCAGCGACGGCTGGATCATCGTCGCGGTCGGCAACGACGGCCAGTTCCGCAAGTTCGTCGAAGCCGGCGGCCGCCCCGAGCTCGCCGACGACACGCGCTTCGCGACCAATCCCGCACGCGTGCGCCATCGGCCGCTGCTGGTGCCGATCCTGGCTGAAATGACGCGCGGGCGCACGCGTGGGGAATGGATTGCCGCGCTGGAAGCGGCCGGGGTGCCGTGCGGGCCGATCAACGACCTGGCCGAAGTGTTCGAGAACGAGCAGGTGATCGCGCGCGGCCTGCAAGTGGCGCTGCCGCATCCGAGCGGCGCGCCCGTGAAGCTGGTGCGCAATCCGGTGCAGATGAGCGCCACGCCGCCCGAGGCGCGCAGCGCGCCGCCGCTGCTAGGCGAGCATACCGACGCGGTGCTCGCCGAGCTGCTCGGCTATGATGCGCAGGCGATCGCCGCGCTGCGCGGGAAGGGCGTGGTATAGGAGAGCGGGCGCCGGCGAAGGCGCCGGCGGCGGCCTCGTCGTGCCGCGGGCACTGCCGGTCGGGCCGCGCCGAGTGCATGCCGGCGGCGGCCGTCGCAGGCCGCAAGGCGCCGGACTCGGTGGCGGGCGGGCCGCCGCTGCCGGCCGGGCGGCCCGCCGCGCCGGCTTCAGCGATGCACGTTCGCGCCGACGATGCCGCCGGCGGCCGCGCCGGCCACGGTGCCGATCGGGCCGCCCGTGATGAGGTAGCCGAGCGCGCCGCCCGCGGCCGCGCCGATGCCGGCGTTGCGCTGGGTGCGCGTCATCGTGCAGGCCCCGAGGCTGGCGACGACGACGGCGAGAACGGTGGCACGAACCAGAAAATGCGTTGTTTTCATTCGAGTGGACATAGCGAGATTCCCTGCGCGGCACTTCTGCATCGAAGCGGTAGGCGAATCTTACCGAGATGCCGGGTGCGCGCGCCAGCACGATTTACCTCCCGTTACGACTGATACAGCCACTGCGCCCGGCCGAGGGGGCCTCTCACCGCCGGTCCGGCTCAGGTAGAATCGATGGTTTCAGGCCGCGCGACCGGCGCGCGCCCACTTCTTCCAGTTCCCGCATGAGCACCGAACGCAACGACGCCCCCGCGGCATCCAACTTCATTCGCAACATCATCGACGACGACAACGACTCGGGCAAATGGGGCGGGCGCGTCGAGACGCGCTTCCCGCCCGAGCCGAACGGCTACCTGCACATCGGCCATGCCAAGAGCATCTGCCTGAATTTCGGCGTGGCGCGCGATTACGGCGGCGTCTGCCACCTGCGCTTCGACGACACGAACCCCGAGAAGGAAAGCGTCGAGTACGTGAACTCGATCATCGACGCCGTGAAATGGCTCGGCTTCGACTGGCACAAGGACGGCGCCGATCATCAGTATTTCGCGAGCGATTACTACGACAAGCTCTACCAGTTCGCCGAGCTGCTGATCGAGCGCGGCCGCGCCTACGTGGACAGCCAGAGCGCCGACGAGATGCGCGCCAACCGCGGCTCGCTGACCGAGCCGGGCAAGCCCTCGCCGTTCCGCGATCGCAGCGTGGAGGAAAACCTCGATCTGTTCCGCCGCATGAAGGCCGGCGAATTCGCCGAAGGCGAGCACGTGCTGCGCGCGAAGATCGACATGGCCTCGCCGAACTTCAACATGCGCGACCCGGTGCTGTACCGGATCCGCTTCGCGCATCACTACCGCACGGGCGACGCGTGGTGCATCTACCCGATGTACGACTACACGCACTGCATTTCGGACGCGCTCGAGAACATCACGCACTCGCTCTGCACGCTCGAGTTCGAGGATCACCGCCCGCTCTACGACTGGGTGCTCAACGAGCTGGCCGATGCCGGCGTGTTCACGCGGCCGCTGCCGCAGCAGATCGAGTTCTCGCGCCTGAACCTGACCTATGCGATCACCAGCAAGCGCAAGCTGCTGCAACTCGTGACCGAGAACCATGTGGACGGCTGGGACGATCCGCGCATGCCCACCATCGTCGGCATCCGCCGCCGCGGCTTCACGCCCGAGAGCCTGCAGCTGTTCTGCGAGCGCATCGGCGTGACCAAGGTCGATTCGTGGATCGACATGAGCGTGCTCGAGGGCGCGCTGCGCGACGATCTCGACGAGAAGGCGCCGCGCACCGCCGCCGTGCTCGATCCGCTCAAGCTCGTGATCGACAACTACCCGGAAGGCCAGAGCGAGGCCTGCACCGCGCCGGTCCATCCGCACCACCCGGAGCGCGGCCTGCGCACGTTCCCGATCTCGCGCGAGCTGTGGATCGAGCGCGACGACTTCCAGGAGGCGCCGGCGAAGGGTTACTTCCGCCTGTACCCGGGCAACAAGGTGCGGCTGCGCTACGGCTACGTGGTCGAGTGCACGGGCTTCGACAAGGACGAGCAGGGCAACGTCACCGCAGTCCACTGCAACTACTTCCCCGACAGCAAGTCGGGCACGGAAGGCGCGAACCACTACAAGGTCAAGGGCAACATCCACTGGGTCAGCGCCGCGCACGCGGTGGCGGCCGAGGTGCGCATCTACGACCGCCTGTTCCGCGAGCCGCATCCCGACGCGGGCGGGCGCAACTACCTGGAAGCGCTGAACCCCGATTCGAAGAAGATCGTGAACGCCTACCTCGAACCGGGCGCGGAGCACGCCGAGGCCGAGGCGCGCTACCAGTTCGAGCGCCACGGCTACTTCGTGGCCGACCGCCTCGACACGCGGCCGGGCAAGCCGGTGTTCAACCGGATCGTGCCGCTGCGCGACAGCTGGGGCAGCGGCAAGTAAGCGGCCCGCGCGCCATGAAAAATCCCCGGTCCAGCCGGGGATTTTTCATGTGGCCCGTCTCATTCGCCTGCGCGGTGGGGTCAGCCCGGCAACTGGCGATGCAGATCGGCCAGCGACAGCGCGCTCGAGAACAGCCGCGTGAGGCCGCGGCTCGCATAGCGCGCCACCTCCTCGATGGCGACCCAGCGGAATGCGTCCATCTCGGGAATCGAGGCGCCCGTGGTGCGGCTCGGAAACATCGAGGTGCAGAGGCAGGCGGACAGGTCGGTCTCATCCTCGCGCAGGCGCGCGGCGAACAGATAGAGATCCTTGTCGGAACGATAGGCGAAGCGGCCGAGATCCACGAGGCGCGCCGGCGCGAGCGCGATGCCGGTTTCCTCGAACAGCTCGCGCAGCGCGGCGTCGCGCTCCGATTCGCCGGGATCGATGTGCCCTTTCGGAATGTCCCAGTGCGACGTTTCAGTTGCATGCGCAAGCAATAGCCGCCCTGCCGGATCGAGCAGCACGGTGCCGCACGACAGCGCGCGTGCGGCCCGCCCCGGCCGTCGTCCCGCCATGGCCGTCAACGCTTCTGCCACCGCCAGTTGCGCGCGGGCGTCTTGCAGCCGCGCGCGCGCAGCCTGGTCGATCGGCCTTTCGCGTCGCGCCTGCTGAAATACGCGGGCGGCGGGTGGCTCAGGAAGCTCAGCGCGCGGCGCGCCTGCGCGCCGGGCGCGGCGGCCATCCGCACGGCAACGTCAAGGGTTTGCGATAGGCTCGACAGGGCTGCCCGCATCGGCTCGTGCTCCTTGTTGGGTTGCCGGGACGCGCATGCCGCGTGCCCACTGCCGGCCAGCATATCACGGCGTCGAGCCGCCCAAGCGCCGCCGCGGCGCGGCCGCTCAGTGCGGCGCCGCGCCCGGCGCGGCACCGAGCTCGGCGCTGCTGGTGATCCGGGTGGGCTGATAGCCGTCCGTCAGCGTATGCAGGAACGCGATCACGTCCTGGATCTCGGCCTCGTCGAGCGCCGGCTTGTCGCCCTTCTTGCGATCGAACGGCGGCTCGGTATTGAGGTTCGCCCAGTAGCGCCTGGGCAGGTCGTCGAATTTCTGCACCACGCCGTGGCGCACCGGGTAGAACTTCTCCGGATTCGTGTCACGCTGCGCGTAGAAGCGCAGCACGTCCTCGAGCGAGTGATAGATGCCGTTGTGGAAGAACGACTGCTTCAGCGCGACGTTGCGCAGCGTCGGCGTGCGGAAGATCCCGCAGTATTCGTCGCGGCCCTTCAGGTCCTGGCGCTGCGGCCCGCAGGCGCCGAGGTCGAAGAACTTCGGATCGCGGTTCACGGCCAGCGCGCGGTTGCGCGGCACGCCGATCGCGATCAGGCCGAAGTCGCTGAACTGCGGCGGCGAGCCGTCGAGCGCGCGCTGGCTGATGTGGCAGCTCGCGCAGTTGCCCTTGCGCTCGTCGTTGAACAGCAGCAGGCCGCGCATCTCGGCCTCGGTGAGCTTGGCCTTGTGGTCGAGGAACGCGTCGTACTTGCTCGAATAAGGCGTGAAGACTTCCGGCGACTGCTCGAACGCGCCGAGCGCCTGCAGCACCGCCTGGAAGGTGGCCTCGTCGCTGCCGAACACCTGTTCGCCGAAGGCCGCGCGGAAATCGGCCGAATACGGCGCCGCGCGCACCGCGCGGGCCACCTTGGCCGGCGTGCTGTTCATCTCGAACGGCGTGGTGAGCGGCATCCGCGCCTGCTCCTCGCCGTGATCGACGCGCCCGTCCCAGGTCAGGCCGCCCGTCGGGCCGGCGTCCACGCTCTCGTCGCCCTCCTCGTCCGAGTCGTGGAAATGCTCGGTGAAGGGCGGCACCTTCTGCAGATACATCAGCGTCGGCACTGCACGAAAGCCCTGCTGGCGCAGATCGTCGCCGCCCAGCTGCACCGATAGCGCGTTGGCCGGCGTGAACGCGTGCTGTGGGCTATGGCACGAGGCGCAGGCAAGCTTGCCGGAGCCGGACAGCGATGGATCGAAAAACATCTGCTTACCCAGCGCTGTCATTTTTCTGACGGCCTCGAATACCTGCGCGCGCGTCTGCGGCTGGTTCCTGACCACGAGCGGCGCGCTCGCACCCGCCGGCGCGGCAGCCGCCGGCTGGGCAGCCGGCCGCACCGCCCCGGCCGCAGCCGCAGCCGGCGCCCCGCCCGACGCGCCCGGCGCACGCGAGTCGCAGCCCGCCAGCGCGCCGGCCGACACCAGCACGACGATCGCGGCCGCGCGCGCGGCCCGGGCATGGCGAACCGGCCGGGGCCGGGCGAAGTCTTCGTGCTGGCTGCGCATGTCGATTCGAAAGACAAGAAAGGAAGGCGCGAGCGTAGGTCAGTCAAATGTCAATTCCGTGAACATGGATCGACAGAAAAACGAAAGCTTCACTACATTCAGCCGTCAAAATTTCCTTACACAATTCGTTCGGCCTGCTGTCATTCGCCCTAAGCGTGATTGCCGGTTCCTACGGTACCTGTGCGACAAGAGAGACAACGAATGAAGAAGACTTTTCACCGCGTGACGCCCATCGCGCTAGCCGCGGCGGCCTTCCTTGGCGGCTGCGGCGGCAACGACGAGGCCGCACCGGCTCAGCCGGCCGCCACCACGCCGACCCAGCCGGCCGCACAGAACCTGTCGGCCGTCAAGAACATCGTCGTGATCTACGCGGAAAACCGCAGCTTCGACAACCTCTACGGGACGTTTCCGGGTGCCAACGGCATCCAGAACGTGAGCGCCGCCAGCGCGCAGCAGCTCGATCGCGACGGCACGCCGCTCGCGACGCTGCCGAGGATCTGGGGCGGCCTGACCGCCTCCGGCGTGACGCCTGCCGTGACGGAGGCCGCTACGGCGAACCTGCCGAACGCACCGTTCGCGATCGACGATCCGAACGGCTTCAACACCGGCATCAACGTGACGACGCGCGACCTGTATCACCGGTTCTACGAGAACCAGATGCAGATCAACGGCGGCAAGAACAACATGTTCGCCGCGTGGGCGGATTCGGGCGGCCTCGTGATGGGCCACTACAACACCGACCAGACCAAGCTGCCGCTCTGGAAGATCGCGCAGCAGTACACGCTGGCCGACAACTTCTTCATGGGCGCGTTCGGCGGCTCGTTCCTGAACCACCAGTACCTGGTCTGCGCCTGCGCGCCGTTTTACCCGAACGCAGACACCAGCGTGGCGGCCGGCTCGATCTCGGCCGTGAACGCCGACGGCGTGTCGCTGAAGGTGTCGAGCTCGTCGAAGGCTTCCGCGCTCGACGGCGCACCGGTGTTCGTGAATTCGGGCAACCTCACGCCCGATTTCTATGCGGTCAACACGATGCAGCCGCCGTACCAGCCGAGCGGCAACAAGGCGCCGGCCGGCGACGCGACGCTGGCCGACCCGACCCTCGCCAACACGCTGCCGCCGCAGACGGCAACCAACATCGGCGACCTGCTCAGCAACGCCGGCGTATCGTGGGCATGGTATGCCGGCGCGTTCGGCGCGGCGCTGCAGAAGTCGCAGGGCGTCACGCCGGCCGCGGCGGCCGACGGCACGACGCTCGCCACGGCGAACTTCCAGTACCACCACCAGCCGTTCAACTACTTCAAGAACCTCGCGCCGGGCACCACGGCACGCGCGCAGCACGTGCTCGACGGCGGGCTCAACGGCAGCGAGTTCATCAAGGCGGTCGACGCGGGCACGCTGCCGGCGGTGTCGTTCTACAAGCCGCAGGGCAACCTGAACGAGCACGCCGGCTATGCCAACGTCGCGACGGGCGACCAGCACATCGCCGACGTGATCACGCACCTGCAGAACAGCCCGCAGTGGAGCAACATGGTCGTCGTCGTGACCTATGACGAAAACGGCGGCTTCTGGGATCACGTCGCGCCGCCCAAGGGCGACCGCTGGGGCCCGGGCACGCGGATTCCGGCACTGATCATCTCGCCGTTCGCGAAGAAGGGCTTCGTCGATCACACGCAATACGACACCGCGTCGATCCTGCGCCTCATCACGCGCCGCTACTCGCTGCCGAAGCTCGACGGCCTGAAGCAGCGTGACGACGCGCTGGTGAAGAACGGCGGCACCGCGATGGGCGATCTGACCAACGCGCTGACGCTGTCGAGCAACTGAGCCGGGCGCGATGCCGTCAGGCAGGAAGCAGCAGCAAGCGACCCGTTGGTAGCGGGCTCGAGTGATTGGGCGGCCTCGGCCGCCCTTTTTTATCGCGCGGCGGCCCTGCCCGACCCGCGTATCGATCTCGCCCGGTCCGACGGGCACGTCAGTGCGCCGCCGCCCCGCCCGAGCGCGCGAACGCCAGCGTCACCGCGAACCCGCCCGCCTGCGGGAATGCGAACCTCACCTGGCCGCCGTGCGCGTCCATCACCTCCTTGACGATCGCCAGCCCCAGCCCCGAGCCGTCGCGGCGCTGGGCGCCCTCGCCGTCGAGCCGCACGAACGGCCGCAGCACCGCGTCCCAGTGCTCGCGCGCGATGCCGCGGCCGTTGTCGGCCACCGTCAGCGTGACCTGCCCGTCGCTGCCGCCGAGGGTGACCGTGATCTGCGTCGCGACGCCGTGATGCAGCGCGTTGTGCAGCAGATTCTGCAGCGCCTCCTGCAAGCTGATCGGGTCGCCGTCGATGGTCGCGTCGGCGCGCCCGATCTCGAGCGAGACCTGCACGTCGCGCTCGTGGGCGAGCGGAATCGCGCGGCCCAGCCCCTCCTTGGCGAGCGCGACCAGATCGACCGGCTGCAGCGGCACCACCTCGGTGCGGTGGATCACCATCGCATGATTGAGCAATTGCCCGGTCAGCCGGCCCACGTCCGAGCAGGTCGCGCGCAGCGTCGCGAGCCGCGCGCGCTGGCGCGCCGCGTCCGGCTCGTGGCTCAGCATCTCGATCTGCGCGTCCAGGCGCGCGAGCGGCGTGCGCATCTGGTGCGCGGCGTCGGCGATGAAGCGCTGCATGGTGGCGACGCGCTCCGCGAGCCGGCGCATCAGCCCGTTGATCGCGCCGATGATCGCCGCGATCTCGCTCGGCGTGTCGATCGCCACCGGCCGCAGATCCGAGGGCTCGCGGGCCGCGATGATCGCCTCGATCTGCGCGAGCGGCAGCAGCCCGCGCCGGATCGCCAGCGCGCTCGCGCCGATCGCGAGCGCCGCCATCAGCACGATCAGCGTCCAGACCTTGAGACTCATGTCATCGGTCAGTTGCTCGCGCGCGTGGGTGGTCTGCGCGACCGTGACGAGCGCCCAGCCCGGCACGCGCTCCTCCGGCATGTAGCGCGCGATCGTCGCGATGCGCACCGGCTGCTGCTGATAGGTGCCGGTGGCAAAGCGCGTGCCGCCCCGCGCCGCGCCGACCGGCGCCGCGTCGGGCAGATCGTGATAGCCGGCCACCACCACGCCGCGCGAATCCACCACCTTGTAGTAGACCAGGTCGTAGCGCGACAGCGAGGACAGCGCGGCCACCGGTGGGTTGAGCGCGAGCACGCCGCCCTGCACGTAGAGGTTCTCGGCCACCTGGATCACCGCGCCCGAGAGCAGCTGGTCGTAGGCGCGCTCGGCCGCCAGGCCGGCATAGAAGCGCGTGATCACCGCGAGCGCGAGCGCGCCCGACACGACCACGCACGCGATGAACAGCAGCGTGCGGCCGAACAGGGTCTTCGGGAACCAGTCAGCGCGTCGCAATCTGGTATCCCATGCCGCGCGCGGTGCGGATCTCCACGTCGCTGCCCTGCAGCTTGCGGCGCACGCGCGTGACGTACTGCTCGACCGCGTTCGCCGACGGCTCGCGGCCGAAGCTGAACAACTGGTTCAGCAGCTCGTCCTTCGAGAACACGCGCTGCGGGCGGCTGGCGAGGATCTCCAGCAGCGCGAACTCCTGGCGCGAGAGCGGCAGCGGCTGGCCGTCCAGCTCGGCAAGCCGGCTGCTGCGGTCGATCGACAGGCTCCCGAAGCGCAGCACGTCGCTCGCATGGCCGCTATTGCGGCGCAGCAGCGCCTGCACGCGCGCGTCGAGTTCGCGATAGTCGAACGGCTTCACGAGGTAATCGTCGGCACCGAGCCCCAGGCCGCTCACGCGATCGTCGATCGCCGAGCGCGCCGTCACCAGCAGCACCGGCGTGGTACTGCCGGCGGCACGCAGGCGGCGCAGCACCGAGAAGCCGTCCAGCGACGGCAGCATCACGTCGAGCACCACCAGATCGAACGATTCGACGCCGAGCAGGCTGCTGGCCGCCGCGCCGTCGCGCTCGAGATCGACCGCGTGGCCCAGGCGCGTCAGGCGGCTGCCGATCGCCTCGCCGATTTCCGCGTCGTCCTCGACGACCAGAATGCGCATGGGGATGTCCTGTCAGTCAAAGGGGTTAGAGGCCAGTTCAAAAACTCCCGAGAGGGGCTGTTTACTTCCTCGGCAAGCTGTTAACCTTGGGCATCAGAACAACGGAAGTCCAAGGATGGAAGCGCCAATCATTGACGACGAACTGTGGATACTGATCGAACCATTGCTGCCACCTGCGAAGCTTCGAGCGAAGAACGATCCTGGTCGCCCGCGCGTGTCCGACCGTGCGGCTCTCAACGGCATCCTGTTCGTGTTCAAAACGGGAATTCGTTGGAACCACTTGCCGACTCGTCTGGGCTTTGGCTCGGGCGCCACATGCTGGCGGCGATTGAGCGACTGGCAAAAGGCTGGTGTATGGGACCAACTGCACGAGTTGCTTCTCGACAAGTTGCGTGCGGCCGGCCAAATCGATCTGTCATACGCTGCGGTCGATTCGTCGTCCGTGCGCGCCGTTGGGGCGGGCGAAAAACTGGCCCGAACCCCACCGATCGCGCGCGACCCGGTTCCAAGCACCACGTCCTCGTAGACGCCAACGGCGTTCCTCTCGTTGCGATCCTGACTGGCGCGAACACCAACAACGTCACGCAGTTGCTGCCGCTCGTTGATGCGATTCCACCCATTCGCGGCGTTCGTGGCCGACCGCTTCAGAAGCCCGGCGTCGTCTATGCCGATCGCGGCTACGATTCCACCCGACATCGTCGCGCGTTGCGCGAACGCGGTATCAAGCCCGTGATCGCCAAGCGCCGGACCGAGCATGGCAGTGGTCTGGGCAAGTATCGTTGGGTAGTCGAACGTACGCATTCCTGGCTCCACAATTTCCGGCGCCTACGCACTCGCTTCGAGCGACGAGCCTACATTCACGAAGCATTCCTCAAACTTGGCTGCTCGCTCATCTGTTGGAACATCTTCAGACGAGCTGAGCAGGGTTTTTGAACTGGCCTCTTAGGGGTATTCCCGAGGGGGCCTTCTCAGCATTTTCTCAGACTCGCCCGGTAACCTCCACGCGTCATGAGACGGGACCAACAGAGCTTCGGAGGAGACCCCACGATGGCGTGCGCATTCGAATCGGCCGATTCGCGAGCACCGCTGCGCGGACCAAGCGCGGGGTTCGCATTGGCGCCCGGGTTGGCATCGGCATTCGTTCTCGCGCCGGCATCCCGCCCGGCGCAAGCCCGGCGATGAGCGCGCCGCCGCGGCGCCGCGCACTCATCGCCGCCGGCCTCGGCGCCGCGGCGCTCGCGCCCCTCGTCCCGCCGGCCGCCCGCGCGTTCGGGCTGCCGGCCTGGCTGTCGTCGCCGCGCACCGTGCGGATCTCGAAGGGCTACGGCTTGCTGTATCTGCCGCTACTCGTGATGGAGCGCCAGCGGCTGTTCGAGGCGCACGCCGCGCGGCGCGGGCTCGGCAAGGTGAAACCCGAATGGGTGCTGCTCGACGGCGGCAATTCCGTCAACGACGCGATGATGGCCGGCACGCTCGACTTCGCCGGTGCCGGCGCCCGGGGTTCATCGAGCTGTGGGCGCGCTCGCGCGGCATTCCGAACGTGGAGGTGATCGGCATCAGCGGGCTGTCGGCCACCTCGCTGTCGCTGAACACGAACCAGCCGCGGATCCGCACGCTGGCCGATTTCACGCCTGCGGACCGGATCGCCGTGCCCGGCATTCACACCTCGCTCGCCGCCGTGATGCTGCAGATGATCGCCGCGCAGCGCTTCGGGCTGCCCCGCTTCACGAAGCTCGACCCGATCACCGTGAACCTGCCGCATCCGCAGGCGATGGAGGCGCTGATCCGGCGCGACGGCGGCGTCACCGCGCATTTCGCGTCACCGCCGTTCTCGACGCTCGAGCTGCGCCAGCCCGGCATCCATCGCGTGATCGATGCCGTGGAGGTGCTCGGGCCGCTGACGCTCGACGTCGTGTTCGCGCCGCGCCGCGTGGTGGACGCCGAGCCCGGGCTCGCCGCCGCGTTCATCGGCGCGCTCGACGAGGCGAACCGCTTCATCGCCGCGCAGCCGCACGAGGCCGCCGCGATCTACGTGGCCACCTCGGGCGTGCGCGTGACGCCCGACGACGTGGCCACCATGCTCGCCGCGCCGCAAACGCGCTTCTCGGTCCTGCCCGACCGGCTGATGGCATTCGTCGACTTCCTGCACGGCGTGGGCACGATCAAGACCCGGCCGCGCCGCTGGGAGGACATGTTCACCGCCCAGCTGGCCGCGTATCGGGGGCGCTAGCTCGTGCAAGGGCGCCGCATCGGGCGCCTCGCTCGTCTTTGCAGTACCAGCGTGCGGGTAGCCGCCGCTCGTTCGCATTCGTACCAGTTCGTATCCACCAGGAGTCTCGTGTGACCGTTACCTCTCCCCCCCTCGCCGCAGCCGGCGACGAGCCGCGCGTGATGTCGAAGATCGCATGGCGTTTGATGCCAACCCTCGTCGTGATGTTTCTGATCTCGTTCATCGACCGTCAGAACGTCGGCTTCGCCAAGCTGCAAATGGTGCATAGCCTGAACATGACGGAGGCCGCGTTCGGGCTTGCCTCGTCGCTGTTCTTCATCGGCTATCTGCTGTTCGAGGTGCCGAGCACGCTTGCGCTGCATCGCTTCGGCGCGCGCGTGTGGCTCGCGCGGATCATGCTGACGTGGGGCTTGATCACCGTCGCGATGGGCTTCACGACCTCGATGCCGGTGTTCTGCGGGCTGCGCTTCCTGCTCGGCGTTGCCGAGGCCGGCTTCTATCCGGGCGCGATTTATTACATGACGCTGTGGTTTCCGCAGAGCTACCGCGCACGCGTGCTCGGCATCTTCACGCTCGGCAGCGCGCTCGCGAACATGCTCGGCTCGCTGGTCGGCGGCTGGCTGCTGAGCCTGAGCGGAATCGGCGGGCTGGCGGGCTGGCAGTGGGTGTTCATCGCGACCGGACTGCCCGCCGTGATCGTCGGCATTCTCGTGTTCCGGCTGCTGCCGACGTCGTTCCGCGAAGCGCGCTTCCTGTCCGATCACGAAAAGGCGATCGTCGGGGCCGCGCTCGAACGCGAGGCTCCGCTGCGGGCCGAACATTCGCAGCCGTGGAAGGCCCTGCTCGATCCGCGCGTGATCCTGTTCGCGGCCACCTACATGATGATGTCGACCTCGCTGTACGGCGTGACGTACTGGCTGCCGACCCTCGTCAAGTCGTTCGGCGTGGCGAGCGGCACCAACGGCCTGCTGAGCATGCTGCCGTGGGCGCTGGCCGTGGTGCTGCTGATCTGGCTGCCGCCGAAGCTGCGCCGCGCGAAGAGCCTGCTGCGCACGATCGGGATCGTGGCGCTGCTGGCGGCAACCGGGTTCGTGCTGAGCCTCGTGCTGCCCACCACGCCGCTGCGCTTCATCGCGCTGGTGCTCGGCGGCGCGTGCATTCCCTTGATCTATCCGTGCTTCTGGTCGATGCCGCCGCGCTACTTCACGGGCGCGCGCGCTGCGGCAAGCGTGGCCGCGATCAATTCGATCGGCAATCTCGGCGGATTTTTCGGCCAGAACCTGATGCCGCTCGCGGGCAAGCTGACCGGCACCGCGTTCGGACCGATGATCGTGCCGATCGTTTGTTTGAGCGTGCTGGGAATCGGTGCGTTGGTCGGCTGGGCGCGGTCCGGGCGGTCGATGGCGGCGGCGAGCGCGTGAGGCTGGGCTGGTGAAGCGGGCCGGACGGACGCCTTGCCGGGCGGGCGTCCGTTTCGCCGCCGTGGCTCAGCTCGCGTTGCAGGCCGGCTCGGTCCGGCGGTTTGGCGGCTTGCCGGGTCCGCTGCGGAGCGCAGCGGACCCGGCGCCCAGCCCGGGCAGACAAGGTGCGCCATGATCGTCGGCGCGCCTCCAACGACGCGGCCCGTGCGCGCGAACGGCGCGGGCCGTGTCGGATCAGGCTACTGGGTAGACCCCGGAAAGCGATAGTTGATGAAGTGGGGCTCCGTTGACGCGACTTGGAACTTCATCGAGTCGTAGAAGGCGAGAGCCTCGGAGTTCGTGACCAAGCAGGACAGTGTGATCTGCTTTCCGGTGCGCCCGGCCTCTGCCATCAGCGAGGTGAGGATTGCCCTTCCGATCCCTTGTCGCTGGAAGCTTGGTTTCAGTATCAGAAGCGACAGGTGAATGGCGTGGTCCAGCACCCTGATGACCGCGTAACCCGCTGTTTCGGCGCCAACCTCGATCAATCGTATCTCGGAGCAGGCGTAGGACTCTGCAAAGCGACGCCGCTGAAACTCGTCATCCCAGCCGAACGCCAGATCGATATGTGCGCGCAGGGCGGCCTCGTATTGCGAGAATAGCTCCTGCATGTCTGCCGCGCCTTCTTCGAAGGGTACTAACGCAACGTCATTTTTTCGATTACCGTTCATCAGGATGTGAGATCGTAAGCGGTGTGGTCGCTCGGCTTAGCCACCACCTCAAATAGCGGGCCTATCGATTGTCGACGCGAATGAAACGGCTGAATCTTTGTGCCAGGCCATCCTGAGCGCGCCCCCGAGCCCGATCGGGTTCTTGCTCACGAAGCGGCCGGCCCGAGCGTCGCAGTATCGACTGCTGGTTATTGTGCAACCCCTCACGGCACACTATCACAAGAAAGAAAACACTCGAAATTCTTGAAATCAAATTCCTCGCGGACGAATGGAGTCAATTGACGTGATATTTTCTCGTCAATTTGATATTCGTCGTACATGGGATCGTCAGCGCCAACCGAGAACATGGCGTGTAGCAATTGAATCTCCGGCTGACCGACGAACGAAAGGTCTTTTACGTGCCTGCCGTTTTTCTTGTTGAACACGGATATATAACGCCGCACCGATTCGTGGCTCATGGTTCAACTTTCCTTGTAGGGCACGCTTCCTTACCGGGTATGGGCTCACCCGTATTGGGATCGAAAGCACCCATGCTTGCCCCGTTTGTCATACATTTCCACTTCGTCGCGCTGCGAATCCCACTCACGGATACATCGATTTGCGCGCTCCAACGCTTCCTCACAATGATTAACACGAACGGGAGGCTTAAATAACAGCACGATTTACCACAAACAGGTTGAAAGACGAACGACCGATTTACGTCGAATTGATGGGCGGCCCCTGGTCAGCTGCCGCCGGCCAAGCCCAGGCGCGGCTAAGAATCGCCAACACAACCTAGACATCACGCAATAGACGTCGTCTTGTACGCGACGTAGCAAGACGCAAAATCAGCAACGAGTTGTGGGTGGCGCTGGCACCTCTGATTCCGTAGTTCACTCCCTCGCCCATGAACGGGCGACGACGCACGGTCGATGACCGAGCTGCACTCAACGGCATCCTGTATGTGCTGCAAACCCATGTCGCGTGGGAAAACGTCCCACAAGAACCGGGCTTCGGCAGTGGCATGACGTGCTGGCGACGTCGTGAGACTGGCAAGCGGCCGGTGTATGGCATCGGCTGCATCTGGCGATGCTGCGTGGGCTGCGTGAGCACGGCCAGGTCATCAGGACAAGCCGAGGGCTCCGCAGGCGCTTCGCGAGCATGAGAAGGCGCAGTTGGCTAACGCCTCGCTGCAACCTCGGCCGGCCAACGCGGCGCCGCAGCGATCATCAACCGGAATCACGCCGATCAGATCGAGGCCGAGGTTCAGCCAGTCGAACAGGTCGAGCGGCCGGTCGCCATGATCGATCATCGCGCGGATGTCGCTGATCACGTCGACGGCCGCGAAGATGTTCGCCAGCACCGGCGTATTTTCCGCGACGGTCTTGAGCCGCTCGACCGTGATCACGCCGTGGCTGACCTCGATCAGCCACTGGCTCAGGTCGCGCAAGTTCGCGTCGATGTCGACTTTGTAAAAACCATCGAGCGGTCCGATGTAGACAGCGGTCGCCGTCGGTTGCATGGCGGCCGGCGAATTCATGTCGATATCGTGCGAAGCGGGTGTTGATCGAAATCGGCGGACAAGGCGGTGCCGCGCATCAGACGGTTTTCAGGGCGGCGGCGGCGCCGCGCGCGCCTTGCGCGAGGCCGCCGAGCTGCTGCGCGGCGGACTTCAGCGCGGCGGCCCGGGACAGCGCCGCCTGCGCGCCGGCCGGCAGTGCGCTGCCGAGCGCCTGCTGCGCCGCGCCGAGCCCCTGCGAAGCGAGCGCGCCGCTCAATCCGGCGGTGCCGCCCGAGGCCAGCGAGCCGGCCATTCCGGCCACGCCGCCCAGCCCGCCCGCCTTGCCGAGCGCGCCCGAGGCGAGCGAGCCCAACGCGCCGGCCGCGCCGGGCAGGCCGCCGAGGCCGCCCGCCGGCGCGCCACCGGCCGCCTTGGCCACGGCCCCGGCCGACGACGCCAGCGCTGCTGCCGACGGCAGCAGCGAGCCGAGCTGCGCTTGCGCGGCGGCGCCAGCCTCGGCGCCGCGATTTGCGGTGTCCTCGGGCGCGGGCCAGACCGGCAGCTTGAACGCGCTGGCCTTGTCGGCCTGCGAGCGCGGGTCCTGGCCGAACACCACCTGCACCACGCCGGGCGGCAGCCCGCTCACCACGGTCTTGCCGCTCGCGTCGAGCGCACCCTGGCGCAGCACGCCGCCATTGGCGTCGAGCACCGAGAACTTGCCGCCCTTCACGGCCTCGCCATTCGCGTACTGGTGCAGCAGTTCGAGCTGGCCCGGCTGGTCGGGGCGCGCGGAAGGCAGCGGGTAGCCCATGCTGGCCGGACCCGCGAACACGTGCGAGGCACCCTTCACGTCGACCTTGCCGGGCGTGTGGATCTCGATGTTGCCGCCGCTCAGGCGGATGTAGCCGCCGCCGCTCGTCAGCAGAATGCCCTGGTCGGCGGCCAGTTGTACCTGGTCGGTGGCGGACAGCATCTTCACGGTCTTCTGCGCGCTCAGCTCGATGTTGTCGTCCTGCGCCTGGATCTCCACCTTGCCCTTGGCCGCGAACAGCTTCATGCCGGCGTTCTGCACGAACAGGCTCAGCTTCTGGCCGATGCTCGCGACCAGCGACTTGCCGGCGGCCAGGTGCGTGCTCTGCGCGCTGACGAAGTTCACGTGCCGGGTGGCGGCCAGGTGGATCGACTGCTTCGACGACAGCGCGATGCCGGCCGGGCTGCCGAACACCATCACCGGCTGCTGGAACACGTTGGCGCTGCCGGTGCCGCCGCCCGCGGTGTTGCCGCCCGAGGCGGCGGCGCCCGTCGCGGTGTGCTGCGTCGCATCGGTCAGCGCGCGCATCGCGTCGTGCGCGTCCTGCAGGCTCTCGGCCTGATGCTGCACGCTCGCCCCCGACATCGCCTCGACGAGGCTCTCGGCACTGACGAGCTGCTGCTGCGTTTCAGCGACGTCGAGCGGCTGGCTCGCGGCCGTCTTCGGATGGGTGCTCAGGTAGAGGCCCTGGCTCGCGCGCAGCGCGCCGTAGTCGTCGGTGCGCAGGTCGAAGCCGCTGCCGACATAAGCACCGCGCGCATTACCTGACTGTTCGATCAGATAGCCCAGATGCAGCAGGCTGTTCGCGCTGCTGCTCATCAGTTGCACGCGGTTCTGGCCGGTGGCGTCGTCCATCACCATCTGGTTGTAGCCGCTGCCGCCGTACTCCTTGGAACGATGGCCGGACAGGATGCCGTTGCTGTGCCACTGCGGCTTGACCGCGCCGTTGTAGACGCGCGCGACCGCGAGCGGCCGGTCGCAATCGCCGCCCACGTGGTCGATCAGCACTTCCTCGCCCACCCGCGGCATGTGCACGCCGCCGTAGCCGCCGCCGGTATCGGCCTGCACCACGCGCACCCAGGTCGAGGCACCCTGGTCGCCGGGATTCACGCGATCCCAGACGAACCGCACGCGAATCCGGTTCAGCTCGTCGGTATAGACTTCCTCGCCGTCCGGCCCGACCACGATGGCGGTCTCCAGGTGCATCTCGGGCTTGCGATGCTCGAACGGGCTGCGGTACGGCACGCTGGTGCGCTGCGCCTCCACCTCGACGCGATAGAAGCCCACCGAGCCGTCGGCATGCGCGATGGCGGCCGCCGCGCCGCCGTCGGCGGCACGCGCCTCGGCCAGCTCGGTTTCGAGGCTGTGCGGAAAATGCGGCGCGCCGGTCACGGGCAGGTTGTTCTCGATCCACCATGCCACCTCGATCGTGGCGAACTCGCGCTGCGCGGCGGGATCGGCGTCGTGGACGGGATGGTCGGCCAGCGTGAAGCGCCGGCCGGCATCGAGCGCGCGCACGCCGCCCGCGCCGTGAAAGCGCTTGGCGCGCGACTCCCATTCCTCCATGCGGATTTGCGCGAGCCGGTCGCCGTGCGACTGCTCGCCGAAGGTGTAGGCGCCGGTGTAGTCGTACACCTCCAGCTGGGCGGGCAGTGCGCCCTGCTGGTCCATGGTCGGCGTGAGCGTGCCCTTCGGATTGCCGGATACGGCGGGGTTCTTGTAGTCGAACGTGCGCGTGGTCAACGAGACGCTCTGCAGCGTGCGCGTGCCGGACCATTGGGTGAGCGCGTCGGTCTCGGCGCCGGTGGCCATCCGCGCGAACGACACGCTGCGCGGTGCGAGTTCCGGCAGCGAGGTGATGGCGTCGGTCACGACCAGCGTATGCGATTTGCCGTCGCTGCCCTGTTCCCAGTAACCGTAGAGCCCCTCGCTCTCCAGCAGCCGGTGGACGAAGTTCCAGTCGGTCTCGTGCTGGCGCGTGTAGGAGCGGCTGGCGAGTGGCTGAGAGAGCGCGAAACGGAAACGGCCGTTCGCCTGCGGATGGGCGTTGAACACGTCGGTGATGATCGCGTCGGCGCTCTTGTCGATCCAGATCTTCTGGTCGCGCCGGAAGTGCAGCAGGTGCAGCCACGCATTGATCGTCAGCTGGTAGGTGGTCAGCCCGCCGTCGGCGCCGAGCCGGCGCGCGGTGAACACGTGGCCCTGGATCGGCCGGTAGCGCTGGTCCGCCTGCTGGAGCCACAGCGTGACGGGCTGCGCGATCAGCGATTTCAGCGGCAAGTCGTCGTGGCTGGAGACGACGTCGAGCGTGAAGCCGTAGTCGCGCCCCAGCCTCGAACGGCCGACGACGCGTTGCACGACCAATTGGTCCGGTCCCAGCGGAGTATCGAGCTTCACGAGCCGGTCCTGCTGAATCACACCGGCCTGGATCGCCTCCGCGATATCCTGCACGTTCATGGTGGTTCGCCCTTCTTCTTATCCAGCGCTCTCGGCAAGCGTCTGATCGAATCGACGGGCGATTGTAACCGGCCAGCCGGCGATTCGCGAACCGTGCGGGCGTGACGATGGCTATGGGCTCCGCTCGCCCGATCACGGCCGTGACAATCGGCCGACTGATCAGAAATTAATACCTCGACGAATCACGCGATATGTAAATCCTGCCGATTTTTCTCAATCGTGATATCGGCCCCGATTCAGCTTTTCGCGTGGTCGGGCAGCAGTTCGTAGGTCAGTTCGAGCCGATAGGCGAGCGCGATGAACAGGCTCTGTGCGAGTCCCATGGTGCTGGTCAGCGAGCGAAAGCCGAAGGTGTCGGACTCCTGCAGCAGCAGCGCTGCGTCGGCGCGGCTCGCCAGCGCATTGAGCCGGCTGTCGGTGATCGCGATCAGCGCCGCGCCGCGCCGCAGGGCGTCCTCGACGATCTGCTGGGTCTCCTGCGCATACGGCGCGAACGACACGGCCAGCACCACCTCGCCGGCACGCAGCGAACGCAGTTGCCCGGCCTGCATGCCGCCCGTGCCGGCCACCAGCTGAATACGCTTGCCGGTGTGCTGCAGCGCGTAGTCGAGATAAGCCACGACCGGATACGAGCGGCGCATGCCGACCAGCCAGATCGCGTCGGTGGCCGCGAGCAGATCCACGGCGCGCTCGAACGCGGCCGCGTCGAGCGACGCGCAGAGCCGCTGCATGCCGGCGATGCTGTCGCCGAGGAATTCGGTGGCCAGCTCGCTGGTGCGACGCGGCTCGCCCTGCTCGATGATGCCGCGAATCCGCGACTGGTAGCTGAGCTCGGGCGCGACCTGGCGCACCATCGCGTCGCGGAACACGCGCTGCATGCCGGAGAAGCCGGAGAATCCGAAGTGCTTCGCGAAGCGCACCACCGCCGAGGGCTGCACGCCGCAAGCGTCGGCCACCTCCTGCACGCCTTGCAGGCCCACGCGCTCGGGATGCGCCTCGAGATGACGCGCGATCAGCTTGAGCTGCTTGCTCAGCGAGTCGAACTGCGCCGAGATGTCCGCCAGCAAAGCCTCGGGCGTCTGGCGCCCGGAGTCCGGCGGATTGCCGGCGGCGGCGGGTCGGGAAGATGGCATGCGGGGGGCCGGGCGGTTTGTCATGTGGCGCCATTCTAGCAACAGGGCCGGCGCCCCCCACCGCCGCGCGCGATGCCGGGTGCGGACGGACGCGGTGCCGGCCGTCGGCGAACCCACCGGCGCGCCCGCTGCGCCGCATCGGCCCGGCGGCGGCCGGCGGGCACCGGCAACCGACCGTGGCACGAGGCCGCGGCCGGCGCGAAAAAATTGCAACGATCTATGTCCGTCATTTCAACCGAACCCCAATCGATGCACACTAGGCTGCGTTGCCCAGTGCCAACTCTTCAGTTCGACACGCGGCCCCGCGCCGCGTGAGTCTGGTTCCCTGTAATAAGGTACATGACCCATGCGAATCCGAAGCGCATCGTCCGATCTGCTGTTCTTCCTGAGATCCTGGTTCGAAAATCCGCTCAGCGTCGCCGCGATCGCCCCGTCGGGCGAGCCGCTCGGCCGCCTGATGACACGCGACATCTCCCGCCGCGATGGCCCCGTGCTCGAACTCGGCGCCGGCACCGGCGTGTTCACCAAGGCGCTGCTGCGGCGCGGGCTCGCGCAGCGCGACCTGATTCTGGTGGACAGCAGCGAACGCTTCGCCGCCCTGCTCGCGGGGCGCTTTCCCGACGCGAGGATCGTGGTGGGCGACGCGGCGAACCTGCTACCGCTGGGCGTGGCACTGCCGCGCTCGGTGGGCGCGGTGGTGAGTGGCCTGCCGCTGCTGTCGATGCCGAACGACAAGGTGGGCGCGATCGTGGGCGGTGCGTTCCATTACCTGAAGGACGGCGGCGCGCTTTATCAGTTCACCTACGGCTTGCGCTGCCCGATCCCGCGCGCCACGCTGCAGGCGCTGGGGCTAAAGGCCGTCTGCGTGGGCCGCGTGTTCCGCAATCTGCCGCCCGCGGCCGTGTATCGGATCTCGCGCAAGTAGGCCGCGCAGGCCGCGGCTTCGCTTCGTCCACGAAACAAGCCGCGGCCGGCCGGGCCCGCCCTACTGCGCGCCGATCTCCGACGACACGCGCCAGATATCGACGTTGCCGTCCTGCGCGTGGCGGTCGATCTCGGCCAGTTCCTCGGTGCTGAACGCGAGCTGCTTGACCGCGTCGAGCGAATCGTCGAGTTGCGCCACGGTGCGTGCGCCGATCAGCGTGGACGACACGCGCGCATCGCGCAGCGTCCAGGCGATCGCCATCTGCGCGAGCGTCTGGCCGCGCCGCTCGGCGATCGCGTTCAGCGCGCGAATCCGCTCGAGATTGTCGGCGCTCAGCATGCCGGCGTTCATCGATCCGCTGCGGCTCACGCGTGCGTCGGCCGGCACCCCCTGCAGGTACTTCGCGGTCAGCAGGCCCTGCGCGAGCGGCGAAAAGCCGATGCAGCCCACGCCGAGCTCGTCGAGCGTCTGCAGCAACCCGTGCTCGATGCTGCGGTTCAGCATCGAGTAGTTCGGCTGGTGGATGAAGAGCGGCACGCCCTCGGCCGCGAGGATCGCGGCCGCCTGGCGCGTGAGTTCGGGCGAATACGACGAGATGCCGACGTACAGCGCCTTGCCCTGCCGGTGCAGTTGCGCGAGCGCGCCCATGGTCTCGTCGAGCGGCGTGTCGGGATCGACGCGGTGCGAATAGAACACGTCGACGTAGTCGAGCTTCATGCGGCGCAGGCTCTGCTCGCAGCTCGCGATCAGGTGCTTGCGGGTGCCGGTCGGGCCGCCGTAGGGGCCGGGCCACATCGCCCAGCCGGCCTTGGTCGAGATCACCAGTTCGTCGCGATAGGGCTTGAAGTCGGCCGCGAGCCAGCGCGCGAAGTTTTCCTCGGCCGAGCCGGCGGGCGGCCCGTAATTGTTGGCGAGATCGAAATGCGTCACGCCGCGGTCGAACGCGCGGCGCAGGATCGCGCGGCCGGTCTCGAACACGTCGACGCCGCCGAAGTTCTGCCAGAGGCCAAGCGAGATGGCCGGCAGCACCATGCCGCTGCGGCCGACGCGGCGATACGGCATGGCGTCGTGGTAACGATTCGGGTCCGCCTGATACTGCATCATGTCTTTTCCTCCTGGTCCGATGCGCGACGCCGGGCGAATCCGCGGCGTCGCATCGCGTGCAAGACGACGAGTGTAGAGGCATGGCGCGGCATTCCGGAAATGGATTCTGCAGATCGAATCCATCTATTTTCGGCATAGATGCGGAGTGCCGCACTTGCTAAGCTGCTGGGCCGCCGTGCCTCGCGGGGCGCCCGGCACGCATGCCGCGCTCACCGCATCGCTCGACATTACCTGGGAGAACACTCATGGAAAAGGCTGCAATCGGATTCGTCGGTGTCGGACTGATGGGGCACGGCATCGCCAAACACCTGCTCGGCGCCGGCCATCCGCTCACCGTCGTCGCCCACCGCCGGCGCGCGCCCGTCGACGATCTGGTCGGCCGCGGCGCCCAGGAGGCCGGCTCGCTCGCCGCGCTCGCGGCGGCCTCGTCGATCGTGTTCCTGTGCCTGACCGACGCGCCGGCCGTCGAATCCGTGATCGGCGAGATGAAGGACCACCTGCGCGAGGGCGCCGCCGTGGTCGACTGCTCGACTTCGGATCCGGCCGTCACCGAACGCGTGGCCGCGATGCTGGCCGAGCGCGGCGTGGACTATTGCGACGCGCCGCTCGGCGGCACCCCGGCGCAGGCCGAGGCGGGCCAGCTGCAGGCCATCGTCGGCGCCACGCCGGCCGTGTTCGCGCGGCTTGCGCCCGTGTTCGCGCCGTGGACGGCCAAGGTGGTTCACGTCGGCGGCGTGGGCGACGGGCACCGCATGAAGCTGATCAACAACTTCGTCGCGCTCGGCTACGGTGCGCTCTACGCGGAAGCGCTCACCATCGCGCGCAAGTCGGGGCTCACGGCCGGGCAGGTGGACGCGGTGCTGCGCGGCAGCCGGATGGACTGCGGCTTCTACCAGACCTTCATGGGCTATACGCTCGAAGGCAAGCGCGACGCGCACCAGTTCACGCTGGGCAATGCGCACAAGGACCTGCGCTACGTGGAGGCGATGGGCAACCATGCCGGCTGCGCGACCCATCTGGCCAGCAGCGTCAAGAACGCCTACGCCACGGCGCTCGCGGCCGGCGCCACCGGCGCCGAGGATTACGTGCCGCATCTGCCCGACTACATCGCACGCGCCAACGGCCATTCGCTCTGAACCCAGCCGGCCCGGCGCCGCTCACTCGCACGCGCAACCGAAAGCGAGCGCCAAGCCTCGGCGGGCTACCAGCGGTTTTCGATAAGAGGCCGGTTCAAAAACACCCGAGAGGGGCGGTTTACTTCCTCGGCGAGCTGTAATGTGTAGAACTTCAGACTTGATCTGACAGTAAGGCCTTGCCAAGAGGCGGGGTTACCCGTTTTGATAGAGGTGCGAATCTTCATCAAAACAGCGCGCAAGCGCCAAGGAGTAGCCCCGTGAGTAGTCTCAACCAAAATGTCATCCGCCACAAGATCGGTCTGCTGAATCTGGCCACCGAGCTTGGCAACGTGTCGAAGGCCTGCAAGGTGATGGGGCTGTCGCGCGATACGTTCTACCGCTATCAGAACGCCGTGGCCGAGGGCGGCGTCGATGCCCTGTTCGACAGCAATCGGCGCAAGCCGAATCCCAAGAATCGAGTCGATGAAGCGACGGAAATCGCCGTGCTGGCCTATGCCATCGAGCAGCCCGCCCACGGGCAGGTTCGGGTCAGCAACGAATTACGCCGGCGCGGTATTTTCGTGTCTGCATCCGGCGTTCGTTCGATCTGACTGCGTCACGAATTGTCGTCCTTCAAGCTGAGGCTCGTGGCGCTGGAGAAGCAGGTCGCTGAAAAAGGCATCGTGCTGAGCGACGATCAGGTGGCCGCGCTGGAAAGAAAGCAGGACGACGATGTAGCCCATGGCGAAATCGAAACTGCTCATCCCGGCTATCTGGGCTCGCAGGACACCTTCTACGTAGGCACGATCAAGGGCGTAGGCCGGATCTACCAGCAGACCTTTGTCGACTGGCCAAACTGTACACCACCAAGACGCCGATCACGGCCGCTGATCTGCTCAATGACCGGGTGCTGCCGTTCTTCGAGGAGCAGGGCATGGGTATGATCCGCATGCTGACCGCTCGAGGCGTGGAGTATTGCGGCAAGCCGGAATCGCACGATTATCAACTGTA